>DAISYV010000048.1:0-1281 GCA_036825115.1 Anaerolineaceae bacterium
CTTGTACACGTGGAGGCTCTCTCTGACCTGAGTCTCGAGTTTTCCTTACCGTACAGTTTCGCGCCATTCCTGGACTATCTAACTTTCCAGATCCTGCCATCTCACTTGTTGGGCAACCTCAGCCTGGATGAGCTGGTTGACCACCCCTTCAATCTTGCTCCGATTGGCTCCGGACCTTATCGCTTCCGCGAGTTCCATCTGACAGATGGCAAGATCGATGGTGTCAGCCTGGACTCTTTTGAATACTATTATGCCGGGCGTCCTTATATTGATGAGATCAATTTCAAGCTCTTCCCGGATGCTCGCGCCGCGCTTCAGGCCTACCTGAGCGACGAGGTGGACGCCGTCGCCAGGATCGATCATGCCGATCTTGAAACCGCGCTGAACCAGCCAGGCCTGGACATTCACTCCAGCCGGCTGCCCCGCCTTACGATGGTTTTCCTGAATACCCAGAACCTCACACAGCCTTTGCTTCAGTCGGCTGACTTCCGCAAAGCGCTGATGGCCGCCACCAACCGCCAGGCGATGATCGATGAGGTCTTTACCAGCCAGGCAGTGCCCGCGCTCGGACCCATCATGCCCGGAAATTGGGCATTTTTCGAGGGACTGGAACCATATCGCTATGATCTTGACCTTGCCCGGCAATTACTGGCAGGAGCAGGCTACACCTGGTCTGAGGCTGGTCAGTTGATGACTCCTGAAGGCTCTCAAGCCAAATTGACCCTCCTGGTGCAGGATGATCCGATCCACAACCAACTGGCGACTATTTTGGTTGAAAACTGGACTTCAATCGGAATTGATGTCACCGCGGAGGTAATGCCTTACGCTCAACTGATGACCAGCCTGGATGGCCGTGCTTATGAAGCCGCCCTGGTCGATATTGACCTCAGCAACTCGCCGGATCCAGACCCCTATCCTTTCTGGGCTGAGTCGCAGGCAGAGGCTGGACAGAATTACTCCCAGTGGCGCAACACGACCGCCAGCGAATACCTCGAACAAGCCCGCACCCAACCCAACACGGAACTCCGGGTGCGCCTTTACCGCAACTTCCAGATCCTCTTTGCTGAAGATTTGCCTTCCCTGCCGTTGTTCTACACCGTTTACAACTATGGGATGAAAAACGCGATAAAGAACGTTTCGATCGGGCCGATTTTTGATCCTGCCGATCGTTTCAATGCGGTGAACACCTGGTACATCCTCTCAGACATGACGCCTGACCAGGCTCTCACCCCCACGGAGTAGCGCGATGACACCGATCGGAAAAACAGACCTGATTGGCGA
>DAISYV010000048.1:1381-14672 GCA_036825115.1 Anaerolineaceae bacterium
CACCCCCACGGAGTAGCGCGATGACACCGATCGGAAAAACAGACCTGATTGGCGAACATGGGGTCAAAAAATCGGACCCGCGCATTAAGCTGATTGGTATGCTTGATGAAGCCAGCGCCTCACTCAGCCTGGCCAAAGCTTTTTGCTCCGCTGGCAATCAGAACTACCTCGAAACCTGTCAAAAGGACCTTTCCCACATGATGGGATTGTTGGCTGCTCTGCCAAAAACTCTTCCTGCTGACCTGGAAGGCGTTTTTGTTCTACAACTTGAGGACCTGGAAGCAACCATCGAGGGCATTGAGTCGACGATTAATTACCCGAATGAGTTCATCCAGCCTGGTCGCACCCCCGCAACAGGCGCGCTCGATCTGGCGCGCACGGTTGTCCGCCGGGCAGAGCGGGAACTGGTAGCTGGTTTTGAAACGCTCCAAATCCCGGATGAGAGCATGCTTCAGTATCTCAATCGCCTTTCAACCCTTTGCTACCTGCTAATCCTGGCTGAAACCTCAGCGTGATCACATGACCGGAACCATCATTAATTTCGCCGCAATTTTGCTAGGCGGGCTGATCGGTCTGCTCGCTGGAAATCGCATTCCGCTCAAGGTGCGCCAAACCCTGACTTCCGCGCTTGGTCTTTTCACCCTGGCTTACGGCGTGCATATTTTCACCCAGACGCAAAATATCCTGGTGCCTCTCAGCAGCATCGTACTGGGAGTAATCGCCGGAGAAGCACTCCGGATTGAAGAGCTGCTCAACGGCTTGGGTGAACGCATCCAGCAAAAGGTTGACCGCGGAGCCAATGGCGGCACCCCTGGCGCGCAGCGTTTCATCAGCGGATTCGTGACCGCGTCGTTGCTTTTTGGAATCGGTCCGATGGCAATCCTGGGTTCCATTCAGGACGGTCTCGTAGGGGATTACCAGATGCTGGCGATAAAATCCCTGCTCGACGGCATTGCGTCGATCGCTTTTGCCTCGACTTTCGGGGTGGGAGTGCTTTTTTCAGCCCCGATGGTGCTGATCTACCAGGGCGCCATCTCCCTTTTAGCTGGAACCATTGGCAAAGGCTTCGATCAGAGTGTGATCGCCGAAATGACTTCGGTTGGGGGCGTGATCCTGGCTGGGATAGCCATCAGCAATTTACTGGAGATCAAGAAGATCCGCATCGGCAGTTTCCTGCCAGCACTGTTCATCGTGGTGCTGATTGTTCTCTTGCTAAATGCTCTTGGTATCGCCTGGCACTAAATAAAAAAAACGCAGTTCACATTGAACTGCGTCTCCAAAGGCCGTGATAATCAATTTCCCGCAGCTGCCAAAGCGGCCTCAACAGATTCATTTAGCGTTGTCGAATAGACGATGGTTCCATTGACATCAAACATGGGCGTGCCAGTGACTCCCAAAGCCTGGGCGTTGGCTGTATCGGCCCGGATATTTGCCAATTGCGTGTCGTTTTCCATGCACTGATTAAACTCAGTCATGTTCAGCCCGAGCTGCTTGGCATAGGAAGAGATGCTGCTATCTGCATAAGCGCCAGCAAAGGCCGAATTCTGGAAGAGTAATTTCTGCATTTCAAAGAAACGATCCTGATCACCCGCGCAATAGGCTGCTTCAGCGGCTTTGAATGTTTCATCTTCGCTGAATTGGAAGACTTTATAGGTAAAGTACACCTTGCCGGTTTCCACATACTCTTTGACGAATTGCTCCTCATTTTCCAACGCAAAAGTACGGCAATGGCTGCAGCCAAAATTAGAAAACTCTACTACTTTCACCGGCGCGTTCGGATCGCCGACGGATTGGCCGGCTTGGCTTGCGTAACCTTCCACTTTGCTCGTGTTGAGCAGCCTGGGCAGGAAATAGACCAATAATATTGCAGCCACAAGTGCCAAGGCTCCAACGACCAATCCGGTTATGCGCTTGCGCGATTCCCGTTCTCGTTGGGTTCTAAGTAATTCGCGTTGTGTCATTTTTTGTGTCATATTAACTCCGGAAAATGTTTGCTTGATTTTGCCACAAAGGTCTTTCTACGTCCAGCAAACTTAAAAGGTATTCGATTTTATAGTTGGAGGGACATGACCAGGATGTCGCGATCCTCGCGTTCATAGCCCAGGGAACGATAGAGCGATAAGGATTGAAGATTGCTTGCCTGGGTGTTTACCGAAAAAGACCTCACGCCGATGGACGTAAAAGTCTCAAACATGTCCTCCACCAGCGTGCGTCCCACACCTCTGCGCTGCCAGCGGGGATCCACAGCCAGGCGCGCAAGGTGGGCTGAGTCGAAGGCGCTCGTGCTCATCTGGTACCCAACGATTTGTCCTTCCAGGAGTGCGACGCTGTTCCAGGCGCGGAGGTGATAGGCCGCTTCAAGACTCCTGCGTTTCAACATCCAGACCGAATCAAAAGCTGCAAGGTCGATGGATTCTACTGCTTTCAGGTCGCGTTCAGTCATCTCACGAATGATGAAATCTGGGTTTGTGCTGCTGACCACTGGTCCCGCAAAATTGCATTGAAGTGTAACAATCTTGTCGGCTGGAAGAAAACCTTGCCCTTCAAGTATTCTTTCCAGCCAATCAAAGGGGACAAGGGAAAAGATGCTCTGTATACCTATATTTTGTAAGATGATCTTTGCCTGGGACAACAGGGCTTCAAAATACTGTAGATGTCTTCCATTGCGTTTGGCGTGGAAAAAACGCAGCCATGCTACAACTGAACTCTCAGGGGTTACAGCCAGCATCGCTTTGATCCGCTGCTCTTCAATGAGGGCAAAACAGCCATCTTCCTTAAACCTTTCAGTGGGCGGGAACCAGTCAAGATTGTTGAATGAGAGATTATTCGCATTCAGGAATCTTGTCAGGTCAGAGGGAGGCAGCTTGGAACATGCTTGGATTTTGAACGGCATTTTGTTCAGTCATTGATCCCAAGTTTGTCGAGAATGGCATTAAGCTCTTCGTCAGAATAATAGCTGATCGAGATCGTGCCCCCTCTTTTGCCTTTTGAGAGATTCACCTTGGTGTGGAAGAACTGGCGCAGGCGGTTTTCGAGGTCATCAGCTTCCGCGGACCTGACAGCAAGCTTGCGACTGGTTGGCGCCTTACCGCTGAGTTTGCTGACAAGCAATTCTGTTTGGCGCACGTTCAAACCCAGGCTCAGGATGCTGTCCAGAGCGGCTTCCATGGCACGGGCTGTCGGGAGAGCAAGCAGACTGCGGGCGTGACCTTCCGAGATCTCGCCACTTTGCAAGGATTGCTGCACCACAGCGGGTAAGTTGAGCAGGCGCAGGGTGTTGGTAACGGTTACGCGGCTCTTACCAACCCTGTGAGCAACGTCCTCATGAGTCAGAGAAAACTGATCAGCCAGGCTTTGGTAAGCCCTGGCACGCTCCATCGGGTTGAGATCTTCACGCTGGACGTTTTCAATGATTGCAAACTCGAGCTGTTCCTGCTGCGAGGCGCTGCGGACAATCGCCGGCACATCCTTCAGACCTGCCAGTTTGGCTGCCCGCAGGCGGCGTTCACCCGCGATGAGGGTGTATCGGTCCACGCCTTCGGCAGCAATCACGATCAGAGGCTGGATGATCCCGTGTTGTTTGATGGAAGCCGCGAGATCGTCTAACTGCTCTTCTTCGAAGATCGTGCGGGGTTGTTGAGGATTGGGGTTGATGCTATTGATGGGTAAGAGCCGCACCTGTTCGGTTGCACCTGGAGCAGCAGGGCTGCTTTGCCAGGTGGGAATTAACGACTCAAGTCCTTTACCAAGTCCACTGCGCTGTGCCATCTTACTCCTGTCCGGGGTCAAATTTCACCCCATCAGACGTCAATAATTCCATTGCCAACGAGCGATAAGCTCTGGCGCCGCTCGAATCAGGGGCATAAACCGAAATCGGCATGCCAAAAGAGGGCGCTTCTGCCAGCCTGATGCTGCGGGGAATAAATGTTGAAAAAACCTTATCCTGGAAAAATTTCTGCACTTCCGTCATCACATCCGCGCTTAAATTCGTGCGCCCGTCAAACATCGTTAGCAAAACGCCTCTGATGGAGAGCTCAGGGAACAGACCCTGGCGGATGCGGGTGAGCGTCTGGGTCAATTGACCAAGACCCTCAAGCGCCAGGTACTCGCATTGTACCGGGATGATCACGCCATCCTGCGCGGCAATCATTCCGTTCAGGGTCAATAGACCGAGCGAGGGAGGGCAGTCGATCAGGATGTAATCGTAACGGTTACTGAGCGACTCGGCGATTATTTTTAGTCGTTTTTCACGGTCGGAGAGCTCAATCATCTCAATTTCCGCGCCTGAGAGATTGGGTGATGACGGCATCAGCGATATCTTGAAGCGTGGGTTGTGCAGAACACAATCCAACGGGTTCTTTGCGCCGATCAAGACCTCGTAGGTTCCGTTTTCAATCTGGTGCCGGTCAATTCCAAGGCAGCTGGTGGCATTGGCTTGGGGGTCAAGGTCGATAAGCAGTACTTTCTGCCCGAATTGCCCCAGGTACGCGCCAAGATTGATGCTGGTGGTGGTTTTTCCCACCCCGCCTTTTTGGTTGACTACTGTGTAGATTCTTCCCATACCTTACCTATGCCAGCATTTGATTTTTAGCTTGATCGATTTCATTTTGAGTCGGAACGCTCTGCAAGCGCCTGCGTGTCACTGAGCAGGCTGAGAGTTGGACCGCAAAGCGAGCGGCTTCCCATGGATCCCGGGTGATGTGAAGGCGGTGAAAAAAGCAGGCCGCAAAAATGTCGCCAGCGCCAGTATCTTCGACCAACTCAACTAGAGGCGCCGAGAAATACCTGACGGGGCGGCCTTTCCAAAATACGCGTGCCCCTTCACGATTTTCGGTAACCACCAGCAGCGAACAAATCCAAGACAAATCTTGCACCTTACTCTCGTCTCCCTTTAAGTCTTCAATGGACAGGACGACCGCATCAGCTCTTTCGAGCAGAGCCAGCCCTTCGGGCCAGTCCACATGGCGCACCAGGCCCTCTTCGTCTGCCTGCCGATACCATCCTTGCGGGGTCAGGCACACCAGCGCGTTCGGGAAAAGGTCTACGATGTTTGGATCGATTTCCGCGGCAATTGGGCCGAAGTGCACCAGCTGGCAGTCGCGCCAGGTTGCGGGAATGTGGTCGGCAGTGATGCGCGTAGCTAAAGAGTAGAGGTGTTGAACACGTGTTTGTCCAAGCCCTTCGTTGCGAAATGTGGTTGTTTTTTCTGAAGGAATGACCCATTTTTGGATGCCAGAAAGGGGTTCGAGTTGCAGATCACTGGCACAACTTGTCACCAAACCGACCTTGTGCCCCAAGCGGGCAGCCGTCAGCCCGGAAAAACTGGCCGTACCACCCAGGCTGATGCTCTGATCCGCCTGTAAATCAGCAGTAACATGCCCAATGAGCAGATAGTCGATGGGATCAATCGTCGTGTGTTGGGTCATAGGGCAGCAAAAACTCGTTTCTCCGGGAAAAATTATAGCATGGAAAGGAATCAAAAATCGGGAGGCTGGTTTTGGCGGTTCAATCCTCGTAGATGTCCAACTATTGATAAATCTGGTATTCGATTTGGATTAAAATGAAGCCATGGAAGACGCATATATTTATCGCAAGGCTCTCGATGACTTTCGCCGTGCCAGATCCAAGGCTGCCATGCAGCGTTTCTGGGCAGGTATTCAAGGTCGTTCTCTTGATCTGCTACCTTATGATGAGATCTCTACGAAACTACGTGCTGTCAGCCAGACAGATCGCGGGGTTAAGCAGGTTCCCCTGAAGGACATTATCGGCAGTGTCAGCCGGATCCAGGACTTCGACCGAAACTTCCTTCCGCTTCGCGATGACGATATGCACCGGTGGGCAAAGGTAAAAACTGCCATGACAAGCCCACTCGCACAAGGCGTGCCACCTGTTTCGCTTTACCAGATCGGTGACGCGTATTTTGTAATTGATGGTAACCATCGCGTTTCCATTGCCAAAGAGATGGGCATGGATACCATCGAAGCCTATGTCACAGAAACTCAAACCAAGGTGCCGATATCCAGCACGCTCACTCATGATGAACTGATCCTGAAAACCGCTTACGTCAACTTCCTCGAGGATACCCGGATTGACCAGATGTTGCCGGGTTTCGATTTTAGCCTGCACCTGGTTGAAAACTACCCGTTGCTCAAAGAGCATATTACCGTTCACCAGTACTACATGGGCATCGAGAACGGTCGCCCGGTCAGTTTCGAGGAAGCTGCAATCCACTGGTACGAGACGCTCTATTTTCCGGTTGTTGCCAGCATTGAAAGTTCCGGTCTGCATCACGCCTTCCGTGACTTAACCCTGACAGATCTCTACCTCTGGCTGCTTGATCAGCAGCAGTCGCTTCAACAGGATCTGGGCATTGCCCTCAAGCCTGAAAATGTGCTTGATTACACTGCTGACAAGGAGGGCCTCAAAGCCGAAGCCGGCTGGTCGGCTGCGGAAGAGCAAATCATGCAGATTTTGCTAAGGGATGAAGAACACGCTGAAAGTCCCTACCAGGATTGCCTTTTTCAACACGTGACTGTCGCTCTGAGTGGTGATGATCCCGATTGGATCGCGCTCGAGCAGGCGATTTTCGTTAACCGCTGTCCCGGCGGCGCGATTCGTGGGGTACACGTGGAAAGCCGAGACGAAGAAAAACCTGCTAATGAAATTGATCTTTACCAAGAGCGCTTCGATCAAAGACTGTCACAGGCAGGCATGACTGGCAAATATTTCATCCGACAGGGTGAGCCGGCGAGCGCCTTGTTAGAGTTTAGTTTGCTCTCGGATTTATTAGTGCTCAAGCTCAGCCATCCACCAGCTACAAGCATCGTAGAGCGCATTTCCCACGGGATCATCACCATTCTGCAGCAAAGCCGCCGCCCGGTCTTGTTCGTCATAGAAGAGCCTTTGCCAGTGAGTTCAATACTTTTACCGTTTGATGGAAGTCAGCCCAGCAAAGAAGCTCTATATATTGCTGCGTATTATGCCGCCCGCTACGACTGCAAGCTGCACCTGCTATTGGTGACAAGGGGATCGGAAAAAGACGAAATCAACCGTTACTACGTTCAGACATACCTGGAACGATTGGGGGTGAAGGCAGATTATCACCAGGGTAGTTCGGAAAGTTTTGCCGCGGATGTGGTTAGGCTGGCAGAAAGTCTGGCTGTGTCCACATTGATCCTGGGTGGCTATGAGAACACTTCGATTTTTGATCGGGTTTTCAGCCAATCGATTGACGAGATCCTTGCGCAGGTGACCATTCCAGTCATGATTTGCCAGTAAAAACCAAACTCACTTACCACTTGTGATCGTCAGCCCGTTACAGGCTGCGCACTCAGGAGACCGGTACGATCAGGCGATTGAGAGAGGTTGGAGACCTTGCGAGGTCAGGATGATTATTCCCGGCGGATTACCAGCAGCGTGTAATCATCATCAAGAGCCCTGCCGGCTCTAAATTTATCCACGGTTACCCCAATCCCTTCAATAATCCCCCTGGCTGTTTCACCCAGCAGCGACCCAAGCTTAGCATTGAAGCGAACATCTCCGAAGGGATCCCCTGCAGGTGAGAAGGTCTCAGTAATTCCATCCGTGTACAGCACCAAGCTATCGCCTGGCGCCAGCACCAATTCCTGGTCTTTCAGGCTGATGGGATCCATCATACCCAGGGCGATGCCACCTTGCTTAAGCGGCTGGACAAGTTTTTGCTCGATGCGCAGTAGATAAGGTGGATTGTGCCCCGCTCTGCAATAGGTCACTTTTCCGCTCTCCAATTCGATGATGGCGTAAAAGACGGTTACGAAGAATCCCTCACTAGAATCGAGCTGTAAAATGTGATTGACCTTTTCAAGCGTGCGAGCAGGCGACTCCATTTCAAGCGCCCTGGCGCGGATCAGCGTTCGGCTGACAGTCATATAAAGCGCGGCCGGCAAGCCTTTGTCTGAAACATCAGCAATGACGAGTCCGAACTTCCCAGGGCTGAGTTCAAAGACATCATAAAAGTCGCCACCAACCTGTCTGGCGGTCCGCCATTCTGATGCCAGATCGTAGCCGGGCAGTTTTGGTAAATTCTCTGGTAGAAATGTCTTCTGAATTTGCCTTGCCAACTGCAACTCGCGATCGATCAAGGTCTGATTATGTTGAATGGTTTGCATGATGTAGTTTTGGAGACCGGAAGCAATCTGGAGTGAGGCTTCCTTCAGCAGTTCCAAGCGCTGACCGCGACCTGGTCGATCTATCTCCACTGAAACCAGCAATCCATGAAGTTCTCCAGGGACGGTCAAGGGAAAACACAGGCTGCTTACTTCGTTTCTGTCCAACTCACTATTAGAGTCCGAAAAACCGCTTCTTGCCAGCAAATTTCCTGGCAGGATCAAATAACCAGCCTGATTGAGCCCCTTCAATGTTGATTTCAACTGGCTGAGTGGGACGTGATTCTCAAATTCATAGGCGTACATGCCCTGTTTTGTCGCGAGATATCGTAAAACTGCGCGATCGTCCTTCGGTTCAAAGCGGATAATTGCTATTTCTTCAGAGTTGGTGGTCTCAAGGAGGACCTGGGTAACTTCTCCAAGCGTTTCCTGGAGGTTCTTGGAGGTAACAAAGAGGTTGGTGACCCGGAACAGAATGTTCGAGATCACCGCTTCAGCTTGTTTTGCCTGGATGAGATCGATGTTCTGCAAACTGACTGCGGTCTGCTGGGCAATCCCTTCGAGCAAAGCGAAACGCTGCGCCCCAAGGATCAATTCGGGCTCGAGGGGTATGTAGGCTTCTTTGCTGGTGTGCATCAGCAGCCCGATCTGACGTTCGTGCGCGATCAGAGGAAACAGCAGAATGGTATCCTGGGGAGAGAGCAGCAAGTTTCTGGCGATATCCTCGGAGCATCTGGAAGCTGGCATGGCAGCAGGCTTGCCTGATAGGAGGATCTGTTCGAGTAATTCCGGGTTGGCTACACCGCAGGGTTCATCAAGATTACAGGTGGCAGTGCCTTCTCCCAGGGCAGCCTGCAACTGAAAGCTGTTGGTTTCTTCATCCTTGAGGATCAGGGCGACGGACGCGCCACCGATCAGGGACAGGATGAACTCACCCGAGGTCTTCAACAGACTGCTGGCATCCGAAAGGTTGCGGGTGGCCATCGCAACCTGGAGCATGACAGAAGTGTAGTAGGTTTGGGCTTTGGTTTCCTGATCCAGGCGTTCTGTTTCAATGGCGCTGCCCAGATAACCGGCAAATGTCGCACAAATCCCTTCGGATTCAGCTCCATATCTTCCCGGTGTGCCTTCATGCAAGACCAATACTCCCACTACCTGACCAGCCATGGTTATAGCCGTGGCGATTCCGGAAAAATTCTCTGGAAGGTTTAATGCCTGTTGGATGAGATCTCCAGGATCACCAGTTTTGCGAATGATAGCTGCCTGCTGCTTCCCTCTTGGATGGAACCAGACCTCGCCGGGCGAGAGCTCTTTTTGAAAGCTTGGATAATCGTCCCTGTCGGGCAACCTCACGGCAGACAGGAAGAGGTGGTCTGGATCTGGCGCTTCCGTGCTGAAATCCTCAGGTGGGTAGAGCCAAATGCTGCCTGCATCTCCGGGTAACAACTCCAGAATGTTCTCCAGGCTTGCATTGAAGAAGTCTTGCAGGGAAATTGATTGGGAGAGCAGTTCGGCCGTCTCGCGAAATTTTTCTGAGTTTTTCGTCCGCCAGATTTCGGATCGATACAGGCTGGCATTGCGAACTGCTACAGCGATATTGGCGCTTAAGGTCTCAAAGACCGCAATGTCTTCTTCCGAAAAGGCATTGACCTGCTCACTTTGCAGGTCCAAGACACCCAAAGTGTTGCCGGCAAAAATCAGGGGCAAGGCTAATTCAGAGCCTTCTTTAACCCCCGTGATCGGATTCGGCAGAGGTCGGGGATCCGTGGAAACATCGTTCACCAACTGCACCTTGCCGGTGCGGGCGGTGAGTGTGATTAGACCCTGCGGCGCGTCCAGGTTGAAGGCAATCTGGTAATCCTGGTAAGTTTTGGCGCGTTCACCGCTGCCAGCCCGGTATTCCAAAGTCTGCGGTACGTATTGCTTCAGAAAAATGTGCACGTAGGGGATGTTAAA
Source organism: Anaerolineaceae bacterium (assembly GCA_036825115.1). GTDB lineage: Bacteria > Chloroflexota > Anaerolineae > Anaerolineales > Anaerolineaceae > Mesolinea. The sequence goes on from DAISYV010000048.1 coordinate 11,482, forward strand.
TTTTGTTCGGATCAACTCCGAAACCCGCGTCAGCAATTGGTCCAGGTCCAGGATGCTGTTGATAGTTTGAGAGACTTCCGCAATAACCTGCAAATAGTCTTTTTGGGAGGGCTGTTCCTGTCCGTTAGTCTGGTTTGTCATTTTTCTCAGTTTTTTGGATGGGGGTGAATAACTTCACCATTGTAAGTTGATTTACCCCTGGGGTGGAGAAGTCATATGAGGCTCCGTCCATTACTTCATGGATCAAGAAAACCCCCAGGCCTCGTTCGCAGCGCGTTTCAATTGGGCTGGTCAGATCCGGCTCAGCCACACACTTCGGATCAAAAGGTTCGCCATCGTCCTGAATAATGATCTTCAAACCGATCTCAGTCAGGTCGAGAGAAATCCGGATCTCACCTTGCTCAACGCCCCCATAAGCATGGTCGATCACGTTAGCGCAGGCTTCATCCACTGCCAGGTCGATGGCGTATCGTTGGCGGCTGTCAAATGGGCTGTCTTTGATCGCGTTCATGACAAAAGCTGAAATGGCAATCAGCTGGTCATGGCGAGCGGGAAATTCGGCGGTGAGCATGGTTTGTTTCCTTAATTGAGGCGATTATAACATGCGGAAAAGGGTAAAATTGTGGCATGTCCGATGACCGTCCAAGCTTGCTGATTGAAGATCTTCCTGAAGATGACCGCCCTCGTGAGCGTCTGCTGCAAAAGGGGGTGCGGGCTTTAAGTAATGCTGAGCTGCTGGCTGTCCTGCTGGGCAGCGGGCGGGCAGGCACCAGCGCGATCGACCTGGCTCAGCAAATTCTGCTGGAACTGGATGGCTTCAGCGGCATACACCGGGAAGATGTTTCACGCCTGCTTGAGATCAAAGGGGTGGGGGAAGCCAAGGCGGCACGTATCAAGGCTGCAGTCGAAGTTGCTTATCGTTTGAGCTCCGCGGAACGAGGAAAAAGTTGGATCATCAAAACCCCACAGGATCTGGTGGAAATGCTTGGGCATGACCTAAGAGGGAGCGATCAGGAGGAGTTTTGGGTGGTTTGGCTGAACGCCCGCAACGTTGTGACCGGCAGCCAGCAACTATATAAAGGCTCGCAGGATGCCACAACGGTGCGTGTCAGCGAAGTCTTTAAGCTGGTGGTAAGCAAGAATGCCAATGCTGTCATGCTGGCGCACAACCATCCCTCCGGAGATCCGACTGAAAGCCCGGAAGACGTCAACATGACGCGCGCGATCATTGAGGCAGGGAAATTACTGGATATCCGCGTGCTCGACCATGTGATCATTGGTCTGCACGGCTTTACATCTATCCGACAAAAACATCCTTCTTTGTGGGCCTGATCCTTCAGGCAGTAAATCGCAAAACCGCACCGGTTTTGGGGTGAGTAAAGGTGAGCTCTGAAGCGTGAAGCATCATGCGTGCTACCTCTGGAGTTGAAGCTGCTTTAAATTCCGGAGGCTGGTAAAGCGGGTCTCCGAGAATCCCCAAGCCAAGGTGGTAGAGGTGCGCCCGGATCTGGTGAGTGATGCCAGTATGCAAGGTGCAGTCGAGCTCAGCCCAATTTTCTGCGCGCCGAAGAACCCGGAAATCTGTCCGGGCAGGTTTACCATTTACTGAATCAACCCGGGTGCGGTGGCCTCTGTCTGCATTGACCTTTAGCGGCGCGTCAACACTCGTCTCGTTCCAGGAAGGCGAAGGGGCAACCTGCGCCAGGTAGTGTTTGACGGGTTCACGCTCCCGGAATTGGCGGTTGAGCTCGCGGTGTGCGTCTGCGTCCCGCGCCAGCACCATCAAACCGCTGGTTTCTTTGTCCAGCCGGTGCACCATCCAGAGCTTACCCAGAATTGGCTCAAGAACCGAACGTATGTGGGGCAGAGAAGGATGGTAGCCGTCTGGCACCGAGAGCAAGCCGGCTGGCTTGTTGACTACCACCAGGCTGTCATCCGTAAACATAACCCAATCAGGAATAGCTGCTGTTTCCATTGAGGGGGTTTGTCCTTCCATCAGATTTCTAACCTCTAATAGTTACCCGAAAGGTTTAGGATCGGGCGATAAAACAACTGGTTTCGATCAAGCCCGGACCACCATGAACCACAATCGCTGGCGGGACGGTGTACCTGGGGATATCCTGAATGCCAGTCGCAGCAGTTAGCTCCTGGGTGACCTGGGTCAAGAGAGGTTCGGAGTCGCATTCACTGACCGTGAGATAGGGCTCAGAATTGTCTTTGCAGTACTCAGTGGTCTGCTCAACAATTAAACGAACAGCTTGCTTGACCGTTCGTACTTTGTCGAAAGGGTCGACCTGACCATCTTTTACCGTGAGGATTGGCACAATCTGCAGCAAACTGCCAACAAGCTTGGAAGCCCCTCCGATCCTTCCACCTTTGTGTAAGTATTCGAGGGTAGGGACAAGGAAGAATAAGCGTTCGCGCGAAGCCATATCTTCAACATTTTCTTTCACTTCCTTGATAGAAAGTCCGGCATCGGCCCATTTTTTTGCAGCCAACACCAGGGAACCCAAGCCACCGGCTATGGTTTTGCTGTCAATGATGAATATCTTATCCGTCTTAAACTCGCCTGCCGCCACCGTGGCGCTGCGGAATGTGCCGCTGACTTTGGCTGAAGGCGTGATGACCAACGCGGTGTCCCCAGCCGCGAGGATCTCTGCATAGATAGGCGTATACAAGGCAGGTGGAGGCGCGGCAGTTCCCGGGAGGATCTTGGTAGCGCGCAACTTTTCGAGAAAGCCTTCGGTATTTATTTCCGTGTCATCACGGAAAGTTTCAGTGCCAAAAGTGATATATTGCGGCAGTGTTTCAATCCCAGCCTGCTTAAGAACATCAAGCGGCAAACCACAAGTGGTATCGGCAATGATTTTGATCATAAATTCACCTTTCCGGGTGTGTCCCGGCTTTATAAAAAAAATAATAAATACGTTTATCTAACGACGCTTAAATAAGAGGTCGTTTGCAATTCGGGCAGATTTTTTCATTGTTGCTCACGACGAAACCGCAGTTTGCACAAGTGGCTGGTTGAACCTCACCCAGGGGCGCTCCGCATGCCAGGCAGCGCGCTGACGCGATGGGGTTGGCAGTGAGGCAGTAGGGGCAAACCGTGCGGCTGAGCCTTTCTGAAAGGTGTTTCCCGGTTCCGTGCTGACGGGCAGTTTGGTCAACGACTTCCCAAATGGCTTCTTCCA
>DAISYV010000049.1:0-14632 GCA_036825115.1 Anaerolineaceae bacterium
TGCCAATCCGTCTATAATTCATCAAAAGCCGCACCATAAAAGGACAAACCATGCTGAACCCTGAAATCCAAAAGAAACTGATCGCTGAAGGGCGGAAATTCATGAAAAGCTTTTCCACCAGCCCCTATCATGACTTCGTGTCGGACCAGCAGCTCAGGCTACCGCAGCCACCACTGGTGAAAGCCCCCATGACTGAGCACGCCATAGCACTGCCCAGGAACTTCGAGGACCTCGACCTGCAGCAGGATTTTATTAAGCTGCTGACCGAGCGCCGAAGTTCGCGGGTCTACACCCAGCAGCCCATCAGCCTGCTGCAGCTTTCCTTCATGCTCTGGGCGACCCAGGGGATCAAAGACATCCGCGGCAAGTCCTACGCCACTTTGCGCACGGTCCCTTCCGGCGGCGCGCGCCATGGCTTTGAAACCTACCTGCTGGTGCAACATGTGGAGGGGTTGCAGTCGGGGGCGTACCATTACCTGCCCTTAGACCATCAGCTCGAATTCCTGCATGCGGTTGAAGACCTGCCCGCAGCCATTTCCATCTCGCTTGAAGGACAAAGCTGGGCTTCCAAAGCCAGCGCGGTCTTTTACTGGAGTTTTTTGCCCTACCGCTGCGAGTGGCGCTATGGCATTTGGGCACACCGGGTTGCCCTGATCGATGCCGGGCATGTGGGTCAGAACCTGTATCTTGCCTGCGAAGCGCTTAGGCTGGGCACCTGCGCCATCGCTGCCTTCGACATGGCAGTATGCGACTCCCTGTTCGGTCTGGACGGCGAGGAAGAGTTCACGGTTTACGCTTCACCGGTCGGCACTGTTTCTCCCGCTGATCAGAAGTCCGAAAAGGCTTTTTACCAGTTTGTGGAAGATGAGGGATTATAAATTTTGAGCCATTGAACGAGCCTGTTGCAAAATAATGGGCGCGTGGGATGGCTTTGGGAGGCATTATGTGGATTTTGTTAGCATTTCTTTCGGCCTTATTCGCGGGGATAACCGCGATCCTGGCCAAATTTGGCATCAGGAAAACTGACTCTTACGTCGCGACGGCCATAAGGACTGTGTTCGTCTTGATGTTTGCGTGGCTGATGGTCTTTGTGGTTGGCTCACAAGGGCAGATAAACCAAATCAGCTCCAGGAGTCTCCTGTTCCTGGTACTTTCCGGATTGAGCACCGGGGCATCGTGGTTGTTTTATTTTAAGGCTTTGCAACTCGGGGATGTCAACAAGGTAACCCCAATCGACAAATCCAGCCTGGTGCTGACAATGCTGCTGGCCATCATTTTCCTGAATGAGAGCGTCACCTGGCTGAAAGTGCTAAGCATGGTGGTGATTGGCATCGGTACGTGGCTGATGATTCAAAAGAAAGCGCCCAAGGAAGCCCAGCCGGCTGAGGTAACTCCTTTGGAACCAGACCAGGAGGAGTCCGCTTCAATCGTTACAGCGTCGCCTGAGGTTAGCAGTAAGGCGTGGATGCTGTACGCGGTTGGTTCAGCTGTGTTCGCGGCCCTGACCTCCATCCTCGGCAAAGTAGGCATCGAGGGTGTTGAATCCAACCTCGGAACGGCCATCCGGACCATCGTCGTGTTGGCCATGGCCTGGGCAATCGTCTTTATCACCCGAAAGCAAGACACCATCAAATCAATCGACAAGCGTAGTTGGATTTTTCTCATCCTATCGGCAGTAGCGACCGGGTCTTCTTGGTTATGCTATTACAAAGCACTTCAGGATGGTCCGGCCAGCGTCGTCGCGCCGATTGATAAGCTCAGCATCGTGGTAACCGTGGTGCTCTCATACCTCTTCTTCAAGGAAAAGCTCTCTCGCCAGGCCTTGTTCGGCTTGGTGTTGATTGTGGTTGGGACGCTATTGTTACTGGTCTGAAAAGGGTCTTGAATCACGGTAAAATCTTGATATAAGAACAATGCCCACGTGGAAGGTATCGCATGGAAAGAAGAGACAAAATAAATTATTATCTAGACCTGGCTGAAACAGTCAGCCAGCGCGGCACATGCCTGCGAAAGCAATACGGCGCGGTGATCGTCAAGAACGATGAGGTCGTTTCGACGGGTTATGTTGGCGCGCCGCGCGGAAGAGCCAACTGCATTGACCTGGGTTATTGCATCCGCGAGAAGCTGCAAGTCCCACGCGGGCAACGCTACGAACTCTGCCGCAGCGTGCATGCTGAAGCCAATGCCATCATCAGCGCCTCGCGCGAGCGCATGTTGAACAGCTCGCTCTATCTTTCTGGCATAGACCTGAAGGATAACAGCAACTACGTTAAGAACGCCAATCCCTGTTCGATGTGCAAACGTTTGATCATCAACGCCGGGATTGAGCAGGTTTTTATCCGCGACGATAAAGATCATTACCGCCGCGTTGCTGTGCAGGAATGGATCGATAATGACGAATCCCTGACCGGCGAGTTTGGCTATTGATTTTGTGAGGATTTAACAAGTGAAGTTAAGAACAGTAAAACGAATTGTGCAAGGTAAGCCGGCCGTTGATGGTGCCGGGGTTCGCCTCACCCGGGTTTTGGGGGGCAGTACCATCGAAGATTTTGATCCCTTTCTGATGATGGATTCCTTTGACTCGCGCAACCCGGATGATTACATCAGGGGCTTCCCAACGCATCCGCATCGCGGCATCGAAACCATCACCTACCTGGTATCTGGCGAGCTCGCGCACGAGGACAGCCTGGGCAATAGGGGTCTGATCACCTCAGGAGCCTGCCAGTGGATGACGGCTGGCAGCGGCATCCTGCACCAGGAAATGCCGCAGGAAGCTGAGCGCTTGCTGGGGCTGCAGCTATGGCTGAACCTGCCCGCTGCCGAGAAAATGACTAATCCCAAGTATTTCGACATCGAGCCCCAGGATGTGGGCTACGTCGAAGAAAACGGTGGATTTGTGAAAGTCATCTCCGGCGAGTATAAGGGCATTAAGGGTGTAACTCCGCACCATATCCAGGCGACTTTGCTGGACGTCAAGCTTGACGAAGGGCAGAGCATCGAAATCCCTGTGAAAGAAGATGAGACGGTTTTTGTCTTTATGATCGAAGGCGCCGGCATGCTCAATGGTGAGATTTTTGAGGAGAAAACCGCCTTGCTGCTGGGAGAGGGCGAGCTGGTGGAAGTATGCGCTTTGCCCGGGGAGGTTTTACGCTTCCTCCTGGCTTCGGCGCCGCCGCTGCATGAACCGGTTGCCTGGGGCGGACCGATCGTCATGAACACGCGTGAAGAATTACAACTGGCTTTTGATGAACTCAGGGCTGGAACATTTATCAAGTAAGAAGGAGCGACCATGAAGCAATTTGATGTTGTGGTTTTAGGAGCAGGACCTGGCGGTTATGTGGCGGCAATCAAAGCCGCTCAACTTGGCAAAAAAGTTGGCATTATTGAGAAAGAATATTTGGGTGGCGTGTGCCTGAATGTGGGCTGCATCCCCTCCAAAGCACTTTTGCGGAATGCGGAATTGGCGCAGCTTCTACGCACAGAGGCTAAGGACTTTGGCATCAGCTTCGACAACCTCCAGCTCGACTACGCCGCTGCCTATAAGCGCAGCCGGCAGGTGAGCCAGCGCCTGACCAAGGGCGTCAGCTTCCTGATGAAAAAGAACAACATTGAAGTCATCCTTGGCGAAGGCAAACTGACAGCTCCAGGGAAGCTCCTGGTGGCGCTAACCGACGGCGGTGAAGAAGAAGTACAGGCAGAGGACATCATCCTGGCGACTGGCGCGCATTCTGCCGTCATCCCGGGCATGGAGCCGGATGGCACCAAGATCTGGGATTACAAGCACGCGATCTTATCCGAGAGCCTGCCGAAATCCGCCTTGATCATTGGCGGCGGGGCGATCGGGATTGAGTTTGCCACGGTCTGGAGCGGCTATGGCGTGGAAGTGAGCGTCGTGGAAATGCTCCCGCATATCCTGCCCAACGAGGATGAAGAAGCTGCTGCTGAGCTTGCCAAAGCCCTCAAAAAACGCGGCGTGAAAACTTATGCCGGCACGAAGGTCAAGAGCGTTGAGGCAACCGAGACTGGCACCAAGGTGCTGATCGAGAGCGAAAAGGGTGAAGAAACCCTGGAAGCCGAGCTGACGCTCGTGGCGGTGGGCTTCAAACCCAACTCCAAGGGGATTGGCTTGGAGGAGTTGGGCGTCGAGACCGACAAACGCGGTTTCGTGGTGGTGGATGACCGGATGCGTACCAACATACCTGGCATTTGGGCGATCGGCGACGTTACCGGCAAGCTGCTGCTTGCCCACACAGCCTCATCGATGGGTATCATCTGCGCTGAGAATATCGCCGGCAAAGAACCGCGAACCCTGGATTATCGCATGATCCCACGGGCAGTTTACTCCTCACCACAGGTGGCGTCTTTTGGCTACACCGAAGCGCAAGCGAAAGAGGCAGGCTTTGCGGTCAAGGTTGGCAAGTTTAACTTCCAGCCCAATGGTAAAGCACTCGGCTTGGGTGAGTACCAGGGCTGGGTGAAGATAATCACCGATGAGAAGTACGGCGAGATTTTGGGTGCCACGATTGTTGGACCTGACGCGTCTGAGCTGCTGCCCGAGCTGGTTCTGGCCCAGGCGAATGAGCTTACGATCGAGGAGATTGCCCACTCTGTCCATGCACATCCTACGCTGGCAGAAGCAGTTTTAGAAGCGGCTGAAGCCGCGCTTGGTGGCGCGATTCATAGTTAGATGAATTTACGAAACGTTTATCGGGATAAGGTTTGTTACCTCATCCCGTTTTTTCGTGTGTGATCGTGCCGGCGTCATCGACGGGTACGATCGATTGTCTCATCTCTAAACTATTCCCGCGAAGCAGCTGGTTTGCAATCCATCTAAGAGTCATTATTCTCCATCCCGGACTCATGATTATGCTATACTTTATCCATGAAATCAGCGGCTGGTTCTCTTTGCTGTGCATTAAAGAAAACCCGTATTCAAGGAAGGGTCTAAGGCGAAAGCATGTTCTCCACCCTCACGCTAAATGACCAGCTTGCCCTTGCCCTGGGCGTACTTGGCTTGCTCTTCCTGCTGATAAACCTTTTGATTCTCAAAAGAAACAAACCCAAGCACATACCTGAACCCGGCAAACAAGCTGTTGAACACCTGCTGCACGTCTCCTCCGAGGAGGGCAAACGCCTGGTGGTAGGTTTGGGACATTCGCTTGCCAACTCCAACTTGGACCTGGCTGGTGCCTCCGGCTTGAGCTTGCAACGGGCATTGCTGAAACGCTCGCTCTTCAACGACCATCCGCTTCAGTCTTATAGCGGCGATGGCGTTTTGGCTTGCCTGAGCCGCATGGTGGTGCGTGGGGCCTATCGCGGCGCGCTGGCTAGCGAACTCTTCAGTGGTTCACTCAGCCAGTTGAGCGGCACCAGTCCCCTGGCTTACACTTCCAGCCTGGTCAATCAAATTCCTGACTCCTCCAATGCCGGCTTGCTGCTGGCAGGACAGATGAGCCCTGTGGTCTTACTGGCGCTTGACCAGGCTGATCGCCATGCGCTTCCCTCGATCAGCGCGATTGCATCCCTGAGTGGGCAGGCGGCAGGCTTTATTGGAAACTCTGTAAACCTGATGGGCGAGGATATCTTCAACGCCGCCGGCAAACTGGATCAGCGCAAGTCATCTTTGGCTGGTTTGGGCGCACAGGACTGGCTGCGTATCGCGATCAGCCTCGGACTGCTGCTCGGCGCGATCCTGAAGATGGGGGGTGTGCTGCCTTGAAGCGCCCACTGCCCCTGATAGTTGGTATTCTGAGCGGTTTGATTGTGTTGGCTGCCATGTTCTTTGTCCCTCAGGGCAGCGGCATTCTTGGCGTGGTCCTGAACTGGGTGATCATCGTCGCGGGAGTGGCGCTCTTGGTGGCAATTGCCAGCCTGGTGCTCACGCACCTGCGCTTTATCGCAAAAGGCAAGAAAGGCTTTCTGTTGAGCCTGGTGCTTGTGATCAGTTTTCTTGCCACGCTGGCTCTCGGGCTGCTGCTTGGGGTAGATCACTCGACCTTCCTCGGATTTGTTGGAGCGATTATTCGCCCAATTGAAACCGCCTTGCTGGGGCTGGTGGCGCTGATCATGATGAGTGCGGCGATGAAGATTTTCCGCGAGAGAGGTTGGTCTGCGTTGACGGTTTCTTTTGGTGTCAGCGCGATCATCTTCCTGATCCTGGGGTTGGGTTTCCTTCAGAACTTGAACATCCCTGCACTGAACGAAGTCATTCGTTTCGTTGAAGCTTTACCAATGATCGGCGCGCGTGGTTTGCTGATTGGGATCGGGATCGGGCTGCTGATGATGGCATTCAGAGTGTTGTTCGGCATGGAAGGGTCTGGAAATGACTGAAGATCATTCTGAACTCAACCTGTGCCCAAATTGCGGCAAGGAAAACCTGCCGATGGCGACGCGTTGCGTGCACTGCGGATCGGATCTGGAAGCCCTCTTTACCATTTTTGGGCAATCGCAAAGCTCTGACGAGGAAGCGGAAGAATCTCTGCCCGACATCATTGAGGAAATCCGCAATGATCCTTCCCTGCAAACCCCCGTTGAGGAGCAGTCAAGCCCTGAGCTTGCGCCAGCCGATCAGATTGATGAATCTATTCTTAACTCGGAGCAGTTGCCCGATTGGTTGACCAAAGTGCGGGAACGCGCCCAGGAAGAAGGGGATGCCATCGGCGATTTGGCAAGTGGCACGATCGCCATGGATGCCGCCCGCAGCGAGGAGGCTTCTGCTGGTGTGGAAGGGGAATTCAACGCCTGGATCAACCGTATCCGCGAGAAAAGCCAGCAGGAAAACAACGTGCGGGCTCGTCAGCTTCCAAGCGAAAACGAGGACACTGACCAGGTGCCGGAATGGCTGCAGCGCATCCGCGCCCTGAGACCGCGCCCCGAAGAAGAAATCACGCACGAAGTCAAAACCGCTCCCACCTATGCGGACGATCTGCCGCGGGAATGGACCGACGAAGCTTTGGATGAGCTGCGCCGGCAAGCTTTGGCGGAAGATCAAGAGCAGGAAACAGAAGCACTTCTTTCAGCAGGTGTTCCCACAGAAGGCGAAGAACTGCCTGTTGAACCTGAAATAGAAGGCGCAGGCGAGTCCGTTCAGGAAGAACCTGGGCCAATCGAAGAGGACTTTCATAACATCCCGGATGACGAGGAAGCATACCTCGAGCCTGTTCCTGGTGAGGACCAGGAACCATTTACTGAAGCTGAAGAAGGATCGGTTGCTGAGAAGCCGGTAGAAGCAGAGTTGGAAACTGGTGCGATCGAAGCGTCTGAAGAAGAACCGGAATCCCGGGTTGAAGAAGACCTGGAGCAACCAGGGCAAGACGTTCCTGAGCTGGAAGACAGCCAGTCTGAAGAGGCTGTGCCTGAAGAAGCTCCCGTAGAATCAGAGGTAAGTGAACCCGCCGAAAAAGGCGCTCCTGAATCTGTTCCGGCTGAGCTTGAAGATGAGGCTGTGCCTAAGGAACTCGAAGCAGAGCCTGAGGAGGAGGAGCAGCCACCAGATAGTGCTGCTGTACCCCCCGACCTGCTGCTACTGCGCGACCAGCAGGATCGCGCCAGTTTGCTGGCTTCCTTGATCGAACAGGAAGGGCGTGTCACAGCCGGCAAGCAGGCATTTCGAAAACCCTCCGGCAGGGCAGGGCGCCTGGCAGTGGCTTTGTTGCTGCTGATCGGCTTGATCGTCTCGCTTCTCATTGGTCCTTCTCCTATGCCAACCGATGCTCCAAAGAGCATGCCCGCGCTTGCATTAAGTGATCAAACTCGAACTCTGGCTGAAAGTGACCAGGTTTTGGTGGTGCTGGACTATCAGGCGGCTACCAGCCGTGAACTTGAAGCCCTCGCGGCTCCAATGCTTGAGCAGTTGCATGCCCAGGGCGTTCAACTTTCTTTCCTGACCACTCAGCCCTCCGGTCTGTTCCTGGCGCAATCACTACTGAAGCAGGCGGGTCTGCCTGAGGATACACTGGTGGAATTTCTGCCTGGAAGTTACCTGAGCCTGATCAACTGGGCTATGGACCCTGCGATTTCGGCAACTGGGGATGATCTTGTGCGGCTGAAAAATCTGCATCCCTTCCGCCTGGTGCTTTTGGTAAGCGACTCTTCCGATCATATTCGTGGCTGGCTGGAGCAGATTGCTCCCTGGATCGAGAGCTTGAATTTTGCTGCTGTTACCACGCAGATGGAAGCCCCGGTGCTTTCGCCCTATTTCGACTCCGGACAGCTTGTTGGTTACGCCGCGGGAATTGCTGATGGAAACATCGGCGCGCAAAGCACGTTCAGTTACCGTGCTTATCGGGTTGGTTTATTGCTGATGCTGGTGATGCTGCTGTTGGGGATGATCTCGAAAGGCGAAGAAGACGCAATCCGAAAAGAAGAGGAGCGAAGCGAATGAGCCCTTCTGAGCTGTTCACGCTGATCATTAGAGTCGCCCTGACGGTGATGGTCTTCAGCCACATCCTCGGAGGTCGTCTTTTCTTTGGCATCGCCACCCACATTCTGATTGGGGTAAGCGCGGGTTTCCTAGCGCTGGTGGTAATTCAAAAAGTCATTTTACCTTACCTGTTCACGCCCCTGGCGGACCCTGCCAATCCAGGCTTTTTGCTGGCTCTGGTTCCCCTGGTGCTTTCGATCCTGCTGGTTTTGATGATTTTTCGGCGGGGAACCCAGGCTGGCGCAATCCCGCTGGCTTTTCTGGGCGGCGTTTTAGCAGCGCTGGCGATCATTGGTGTCACCCGCGGCACGCTCGCGCCACAGATCCTGAGCATGCTCGGGCGCTTTGAGCCAGGAAAGCTGATGCATGAGGCACAACCGCAATGGACTGCCATCCTGGAAGCACTGATGATTCTGCTTGGTGTCATTTCTGTTCTATTTGTTTTCCATCATCGCGGGCAGTCGAAAGCTGGCAATGTGATCCGTCCGGTTTTCCTGGAAGGGATCGGAAGCATTGGTCAAATTTTCATCGGTATCACCTTCGGAGCCCTGTTTGTTGGGCTCTTCAGCTCTGCGCTGCTTGCGCTTATCAGCAGCCTGACAGAGATCTTTCGGTTCATAACCTTGTGGTTTTAGAGGTTAACGTGCCAAAGACCTATCTCAGCCTTGACATTGGAAAAAGCCAGACACAAGCCTGGCTATTTGCTCAAAAAGACGGCACTTGGGCTGTTCAGAGCACTGCCAGTGTTCCGTCAGCGATTGAAGGTGATGGCGACCAGTTCCGGAAAAGCATTCAGAAGCTTCTGAGCCAAATCGAACAGTCGCACGAAGTTCATCTCCTCGACGATCGCGGACAAATCACAAACATTCGCCGCCTGGATGGCGCACCCGCATCCATTGGTTTGAGCATGTCAGCCGGAAAGCCTCTCCGGACAGCTTTGATCGGTCTTTCCGAAGCTTATTCCATCGCGCCTTTGCGCCGGCTGGTTAGTTTGTTTAATTGCGAAGTGGTACTCGAGGTCAACCTCCAGGAAAACCTGAACGCGACAACCCAACTCGACCGCCTTCTCACGAGCGATGTTGAGTTATACGTCATTGGCGGTGGCGCAAACGGCGGCGCCCAAAAGGCGCTCAAAACTGTAATTGATAACCTGCGCCTGGTTTATCATCTTATTCCCCGGGCAATTCGACCGCAAATTGTCTATTGCGGCAACCAGGAACTGGCAGAATATGCCCAAAGCGAGATTGAAGCCGGGCTCGACATGCAATTGGCGAGCAACATCCAGACCAACCCAGGTCAGGAAGACCTATCCTTGGTGTGGAAGGCAATGCTGAAGGCTTTTGAACGCCTGCGGCTTCAGCAGATCCCCGGCTTGGCAGAAGTTGTGACCAATTTGCGTACCCACGTGATCCCCAGCGATTTTTCAGCTGGCAGAATGGTGCGTTTCCTGGAACGTAGCAGCGGAAATGGCAAGGGTGTGTTGATGTTGCGTGTCGACGCGGACACCGTGAGTGTGATTGCCGCGCGGGATCAGAAACTTGATGGTTTGTGTCATCGCCTTGACGTGAACGACGAAGTTTTAACGGCGGCAAAAGCGCTCTCCATCCAGATAACCGACATGAACAGCTTTGCAGCGTACATTTACAACCGCGCTTTATTCCCGGAATACACTCCCGCCACTTTGGAAGACCTGGGAATTGAGCATGCCTGGGCGCGCGTGCGGATCCGCGAAGCGCTTGCAGCTCTGCAGGAGCTGGACCCTGACTTTGGCTACAACCCCAGCTTGGGTTTGGTACGTGCCTATGAGCCAATTATTCTTTCAGGGTCCGAGATGCGCCTGGCACTGCCGCACCAGGGTTTGATGCTCGCGCTGGATGGTATCTTACCGCACGGAATCACAACGATCTTGCAGGATGAGCAAAGCCTCCTCACTGCCCTGGGCAGCCTCGCGCCCTATGACCCAATGCTGGCTGTACAGGTACTCGATAATCAGGTGTTTACCAATTTAGCGACGATCATCAGCGTGGGCACCCAGACTTCAGAGGGTCAGAAAGTACTCCAGATTGAAGTTAATGAAGGCGAACAAATGCCGCGGCTTTACCACAAGATCCAGGCAGGTGATCTGAAACGCATAGAAACCCTGGTAAACAGCAAAACCGAACTCTACCTTTCGCCTCAGGACGATAGCGATGTTGGCATGGGGTTGCCAGGGCTGGGCGGCTGGGTAACGGTTTTGGACTCCAAGGTTGGGGTGGTGGTTGACGCCCGCGGCAGACCATTGAATTTGCCTGTGGATGAAATCGCGCGCGCGGAAAAACTCCACAACTGGCTTTGGGAACTGGGAGGATAAGCGTGAGTAAGGTAATTATCCAATCCGGTCAGCCGGTTTATAAGCAAGTTTGCCTTCCCCAACCAGGCACGGTTCTGGTGCGTACCGGGCAGGAAGTGGAGGTGGGGGATGTGCTGGCTGAGGCGGTCATTCCCAGGGAATTTCAGGTTTTCGACATTGTTAACCACCTCAGAATCCCGCCAAACCGGCTGGAGCAGTATCTCAAGCGGCTGAATGGTGAGGCGGTCAAAAAAGGAGATGTGATTGCTCAAAAACCGGGCTTGATCACACGTATTTTCAGAGCTTCCCAGGACGGCAAGATCGTCTCAATGCGTGAAGGTCGGGTGACACTGGCAATGGGGGAGCGAAAATTGCAGGTTCGGGCGCCCATCGCGGGCACGGTGGTGGAATTGATACCGGGTTTTGGTGCCGTGATTGGTCTGACCGGCAACCTCGTGCAGGGGCTCTGGAGTAATGGTCTGAATGCCAGCGGCAGCTTTACCCGCCTGGAATTTGACTTTAATGATCCCCAGCAAAGGGAGCACCTTCCTGAATTAGTGGACAAAGTTGTTTATTCGGGGGCAATTATTACCCCTGAGAGATTTCGTTTGATTATTGCCGGAAAGCCCGCCGCGATTGTTTTGCCTTCGTTGGTGCCGGGACTAATCAAAGAAGCCCTCAAGAGTCCCGTCGCCGTGATGAGTTTGAATGGTTTTGGAGACCAAGTAATTGACCCTGTCAGCCTCGAATTGTTAGGGAAAATGCAGGACCATGAAGTATTTTTGCTTTCCGATGGCAAAGATCAGCCTGCCGAATTAGTGATGCCTGGCGAAGGCGGGCAAAATTCGGCCCTTTTTGACGAGGAAGTCACGTTGGGTTTGGGAAGCATGGTGCGTCTGCTTGGTGAGCCATACCTGGGGAGCACCGGACGCGTCGTGGAACTGCCAGACCAAGCGGAGCGTTTTGCCAGCGGTCTGACGGCTAAAGTCGCTGTCGTGGAACGTCATGATGGCGAACTTATCCGCGTGCCCGTAACAAATCTCTTGCTGATGGAAGTTAATCCTAAGGATTAATGATCTCCAGGTATTGGGTGGAACCCCAACCTAACACACCGTTTGGAGCCACTACCTGGCTCCAGTTTATTCCCTGGTTTGTTTGCTGAACGCCGGTAAGCTGAACAATCTCATTCAAGAAAACTGACGCCAATATAGGGGATGAGGTGGATGGATCTTCACGAATGACCAATCCGTTTGGGGCTGTCACACGTGCCGAAGTGTATGTTGGGGCGGTTACAGTCGGTTCCGGGCTGGGGGTGGGTTCCGGGGTGGAAGTGGGGATGTTCGTGGCTGTGGCAGTTGGAGGGAGAGCCGTTGGCGTGGGGGGCACGGGGGTCGCCGTCTGAACAACCAATTGGGTGGGCTCCGGGGTCTGAGCGAGAGTGGAAACTTGTTCACGATGGATGATCTCAATCAAACTGACGGTTGCCATGGTGAGAATCAAGACGGCAATGAATATTCCAAAAGATTTGCGTGGCGGGAACCCTAACACCCAGGTGGTCAGGAACATGACCAGCATCGCCAAACCAAGCCTGGTCAGTCCAACGAAGACCAAAGGCAAACCGCTTGCAGTAAGACCAGCGGAGGCAGATTGACCTGCGGCAAAGAAGGGCATAAGCAGAAGGTATCCAAGAAAAATTGAGGAGAGCCTGGAGAGGGCTTCATGATAAGTGAACCAGTAAGCAGTCAACACGGAAGTGATGACCAGAAGCGCCCAAAATAAACCACCCTCAGTTACTCCCGATGAGTCTATTCCGGAGAGGAAGCGCTCCAGTTGCACAGGAGCGACACCACGAACGATCCAACCAGCCAGGAAAAAACCACCAACTGTGACGATCAATCCTAAAAGGGCGTGCCAAAAATGCCTTGCAGAAGGGAGCGTGCCGGCATAAACCAGGCTCAGTATTGGCTTTGCCATAGGGATGGCAATCACTCCAGCCAGCAGCACCAGGTTTGATCCTAACAGGGTCCCAATCACCAGCAGGAGCAAACAGATGAGGAGCTGCCAATAGTACTGCATGCGGGGTAGGGCATGGCGCGCAATATCACGCAAAAGATCGTTTTTGTCGCGGGTGCTGGCGGTTTCGATGTACTTGCGGAGCGAACGCCTTTGCCTTGGCGGAAGAGAATGGAGCCCATCTGGTTTGGTTTCGGTTGTTGGTATGCTCATTGTGCTATCCGATTTGTTAGATTAGTGATAGTAGTACTTCTGCTGTAGTTGCACTATCCGTGCCTATGCTATTGCAGAGCTCTTTTTGGAACTTATTTCTTCCAAAGCCAGGTGTAGCCACCTGTCGGCCTGTTGTTGGACATTGCTTTATGCTTGCGGCAGCCTTAGGGTAGAATTGGGACATGCTCAATAAGAAAATCCTACTTCCGCTGGTCCTGAGCCTGCTGTTCATCTTCCTTTCTGCATGCAACAATCCAACGCAACCTTCCGCGACACTGGAAGTAACCCAGCCACCGACTGCTGAATTTACCTCTATCCCTGAGCTGACTGAAAGCCCGACAGCCACCCCGCTTGTAGTGCTGGATGCGGATATCCTGCTGTGGGCGCCGGAAAACGCGGATCAAACCCTTGCCGATCAACTCGAAGATGAATTGAGTGCTTACGCGGATGCCAACGGGCGCACCTTTGCCCTGGCTAACTCTCTCAGTGCCGCGCAACTAAGCCCGAACGTGCGTGTTGTGGTGAGCCTCGCCTCACCCAGCGAGGTCGAATCGCTGGCGTCTGTGCTGCCCCAGGTGCAATTCCTGGCGTTGAATGCCCCGGATCTCACTCCGACTGAAAACCTGAGCGTGGTAGTCACGGCTGATTCCAGCCGTGATCAGTTGAGTTTTCTTGCCGGATACACCCTGGCGCTTGGCATCCCGGACTTTCGGGTGGGCGTGCTCAGCCAGGCTGGGACGCCAGAAGGGCAGATGACCCGCGATGCTTTTGTCACAGGCGCGCGTTTCCATTGCGGGCTCTGCAACGCCCGCTTCGCGCCCGTGGAATACTATCCTTTCACTGCCGAGATCACCGATCCCGCGAACCCTGCTGACTGGCAGGCTGCCGCGGACGCGCTTTTGGCTAAAGCCGTGACCGGCATCTTCCTTCAGCCTGAACTCAGCACACCCGAACTGATTGCATACCTGAACAGTAAAAACATCACGATGATTGGGATTGAAGGCCAGCCCCATCTTGAAAGCATCCAGAAGCTGTTGGGCGTCCTTAGCGGCGGGATCGACCTGGAGCCGGCACTGGGGCAACTGCTGCTGGGGGAATCGGTTGGCGTGGTCAAAGCCGGCATTGAACTGAAGCAGATCAACCGCGATTTGTTCTCCGATGGACGCCTGATCCTGTTCGAACGCATCAAGCAGGATCTGCTGGACGGATATATCAAAACCCTGCCCTGACCGCCACACACCTGATTTCAATCGATATTAATCAAGCAATTGCCAACAAATTCAATCGGCTAACAAGGTTGTCAGTCTATTTTTTTACACTTAGGTTTATTTAGAAAGATGTGATTGTTTAGAGACTTCAGGTCCGACACGGTGGTCTGCTCCTGCGAAAGCCACCTCTCCTTTAAACTCCCAGACATACGGTTACCCGCCTGCATTGCAGAGAAGGGGTTGTCCCACTGACCCTGGATGATCTGCTTAATAGATGAAAGTGTAAGTAATCACCCTAAACAACAAGCAAACTTTTATTATCTTGCCAATTGCATTGACTCTGTATAAAAAGTGTATACCATGTGCTGACCTCCTCACAGTTTGGTTACCGAAAGGTACTGAGCCAGCAGATGGTATCCACTCCAGTCACCGAGCTGGACGGCGATA
>DAISYV010000050.1:0-3639 GCA_036825115.1 Anaerolineaceae bacterium
CCAAAACAAAAAGTGGAAAAGTGATGCGGCGGGTGTTGAAAAAACAATACCTGGGACAGGATGTGGGGGATCTCTCCACGATGGAGGAATAAATGGCTGAAAATGATGTAGTAGCGCGGATGAACATGGTCTTTCGGGAGGTTTTTGACAACCCGGAAATTGAGATCTTTGATGAAATGACTTCGAGCGATGTGGTGGGTTGGGATTCGTTTTCTCATATCAACCTGATCACTTCGCTGGAAATCGAATTTGACATTGAGTTCACTCAACAGGAAGCCTTTGGTTTTAAGACTGTCGGCGAATTGAAGTTGGCGATATCAAAAAAAATTACGGGATGATTTCCTTTCCAGAAATGGAAATTTGCCTGGAGAAGTCAATATAGCCACAAAATTTTATTACTTATGATTGTGGTTTAATGCTCTCCCGTCTTCTTGACCTGACAACAAAGTAGACAATCACTCCGACAACCCCTAAAGTCAGCAGCCATAGCCAGGCACCGCTACCATCGTCACTCCCGTTTTCCTCTGTGGGTGTGGTCATCATGGTGGAGGTTGGCTGGTTAGTGGCGGTGGGGGTCAGGGTTGGGCTGGGGGTGTGGGTTGGCAGAGGAGTCTCCGTTGGGGGCGGTAGTGTAGGCGTGATAGTCGCCGGCGGGGTGACCTGCAGCAGCAGCTTCTCGCCTGGGTAGATCACGCTCGAATCGTTGAGGTAATTCCATGCCATCAGGTCTGTATGAGAGATTCCATACAAACCCGCGATCCAGGCCAGGTTTTGCCCCTCAGTCACCACGTGATAATACTTTCCATCCGCAGCCGGCGTGAGCTTCTGCAGTGGGGAAAGCGGCAAGGGGGTGGGAGTGGGGGTCTGGTCCGGGCCTTTTATTAGCAGTCTCTGCCCGACCTGGAGCGGTGTTTCCACGCTGATACCGTTAAGCTCCACCAGCCTGTTCACCGAAACCCCATAAGCCTCGCCAATTCTGGATAGGTTCTGGTATGCCTCCACTACGTGCACAATTCGCCCCTGGCTATCGGGGGTGGCGATGATCACATTCCCCATCGGTGTTGGGGTCACCAGCGCGCGCGATTCCGGACCGGCGATTAGCAGTTTGTCTCCGGTCTGCAGCACATAGCCCTCCGGCAAGTTATTCCAAAGCAGAATGTCCTTAATGGTCACGCCATATGCCACCGCGATCGACCAAAAACTCTGTCCCGGTTTGACGATATGCAGGTAGTTGCCGTTTTCATCCGGCTCCACCAATTCGACCGGGGTGATAATGCCCGGGACAATCGGGGTTTGCCCGGGGATTGGGGTCACGCTGCCCGGAGGAACGTCTTCGCAGGGCACACCAGCCACATATGCAGCTTGCAGGATGAAATAGGTCATGCCGTTGCTGGCTTTGGCAGTGCCTGCGCCGACATGGCAGTAGTAAGGTTGGGTGGCTGGGCGCATGTGATCGTAATCATCCCACATCAGCATGATTTGATCGATAGTGACGCTGTCGCCGGCGACCGCGAAGTTCTCCGTGGCGAAGACAGTCCCACCTCCGCCATATCCTGCTGCCGCAATGCGCCCTTTCACATCGCCGATGTGCCATGAGAGCAATCCGTCCGCCATAATTTGGGCTGTGCCTTGCGCCACAGCGTTAATGATGGGGTGTTCAATCAAGGCTGGCAGCCCGTTGGCCATGCGCAGGACGTTCATCGCGGCGATCAGTTCATAAGCGCTTACGCTCTGCAGCGGTGCTTGTGAGTTTTTTGCCTCCGTTGCCAGGTTTGGTGTGGCGGCGCTGAATGCCAGGAGTAATAAGCACAGGAAAAAGAGGGTGAACTTTCGCAGCTTTTGCATGTGTTTTATATACCATAAATTCTGTGTGGCACAAAATTGTTTAAAATGGCAATGGATGCGATCATGGTGAGGGGCTGTTGCGCCCGAGTCCAGAAAGTAGGGAATGGCAGTCTGCATTTATCTTTTTGTCAACTCAGTTTACATTTTCGATATAACTTTCCCCTCCCTTAATTGTTGGTAGAGGCAAACCTGTCTTTGCCATGGTGACGGGTAACCATGGTGTTGTGCACCCCGCGTCTGCCTGGTTAATAAAGAGGGATTACCTATATGGATTCAACCGCGTTTCAGAACATTTGGTTTTCCCGGCAAGGTCGATGGCATGTTTGTGGCACCATATGTTGACAGTGTGTGACAGGACATGGGTTACACTTTTGATAATTTTTGACACTTGAACTTAAGACCATAACCTAATAAAATAGATTATTATCTACTGACCGGAGTAATACTATGTACGCTTCTATCCACAATAAAATCCAATGGGATATTGGGACGGCTTATGACCTGTTCGTTAGCCTGCGGGCTCTTCATGACCCTGATACCTTTGGCGTCAGGGCATCCTGGGCTGCCGGCGTGCGCTCACGCCTCCCAGCCGAACACCGCCAGACGCTCGACCTGGCTGTCAGGCAGATCAGCCCGCCGCTGTTTTTTGTCCAAAGCCTGCCCCAGCCAAAGAACGCGGCAACTGTCATCAACGCCATAAAAAAATTGCCGCCATCCCGCGTGTTGGAGACGATTTCCTTCCCATTTCAGACCCCTACTGCTTTCAAAGAGATTTTGCTGAACACGCGCCCAGGGCACAAATGGACCCCGGCTGAAAGGCAGACCCTGCTAGAGGGCGCCCTACTGTCTGAGCACTACACCCAATCAGCCTACCTTGATGGGCTTCATCAGACCTGGTCTGATCGCGAGGCTTTTGGCGCTAAGCTGATCAAAGCTTTTGAAGCCTACATCGATAACTTTTTCAATGAAGAGGAACAACGTATCCTGCCCGTCCTTAAGTATGGTTTGTCGCATGCCCAGATGCGGGCCGGCAGCCTGGCGTTGCCAGCGCTGCTCGAGGAACTGAGCAACGGCGTGCGCATTGACAAGATCGACAGCTACTCAAAAATCGTGCTGGCGCCATCCTTCTGGGGATCGCCTTACATGTTTCTCGAGAAGCTGAGCGCGGACACGTTGATGGTCGTCTTTGGCGCGCGACCGGATTCGATGGCAATCATCCCCGGGGACATCGTACCGGATGCCCTGATCCGCAGCCTCAAAGCGCTCTCCGACGCCACCCGCCTGCGTATCCTGCGCTACCTGGCGCAGTCACCCCGAACTGCCACCGAGCTTTCCCGTGCTCTGCGGCTGCGTCCGCCAACCGTTTTACATCACCTTAACCAGTTGCGCATGGCTGGCATGGTGCAGATCCTGCTCAGCGAGGAAGGGGAACGCCAGTTCTCACCGCGTTATGATGGCTTTGAAAACACCATTGATCTGCTCAAGCAATTTGTCCAGGGGGAATGAGGTTGGAAGAGAGAGACCCCGAAACCGAGCCTGAGGAAAAACCCTCGGTCCTGCGTACCTACCTGAGCCGAGTGCGCGCCTTTACCGGCAATGCCAGGCTATTCTTGCTGAGCCTGCTGTTTTTTGGCATTGCCATGGGCATCAGCCAGCTGCTGTTTAACTTTTATGTGCTCAGCCTGGGTTACAACGAAGCGACCCTCGGCAACCTGGTCACTGCCCGCAGCCTCACTTCGCTGATAGCCGCGCTGCCAATGGGCTACCTGACAGACCGTATCGGCAGCAAGAACG
>DAISYV010000050.1:3739-14538 GCA_036825115.1 Anaerolineaceae bacterium
CTGATAGCCGCGCTGCCAATGGGCTACCTGACAGACCGTATCGGCAGCAAGAACGCCTTTCTGATCGGCTACCTCACCTATGGCATTTCGATGGCAATGATGTTGCTTTTTCCCTCTGTGCCGATATTTATCGCGATGGGCGTGCTGCAGGGAGTTGCCCAGTCGCTCTCAGGCGTCGCGACCGGACCCTTCCTGATGGAAAACGGCGGTACCAAAGAGCGGACATACCTCTTCAGTCTATCTTCCGGGCTGCGCATGACCGCAACTTCCATCGGAGAATGGCTGGGCGGATATCTGCCAGGCTGGGCGGCAGGGATTATCGCCGTCAGCGCGCTTAGTTCGAGAGCTTATGGCTGGTCGCTATGGGTGATGGCGTTTCTATCGCTGGCGTCGGCTGTGCCGGTAATACTAATGAAAGCGAATGCGAAGTCTGTCAGTCAACGCTCTGCGTTCGCGCCGGTTAGCTTTATCCGCAAAAATCCGGGTCTTCTGGGGAAACTGATCCTGCCCAGCCTGGTGATTTCCGTTGGCGCGGGCATGGTGATGCCTTTCATGAACGTCTTTTTCCGCAACGTCCACAGCCAAAGCGATACCGCGATCGGCGTGATTTTTGCCTGGGGCAGCCTGGCGATGGGGATCGGCTTGGTGGTTGCGCCAGCCCTGGCGGAGCGTTTTGGCAAGATCCAGGTGGTGACGGCCACCCAGGCGCTTTCGATCCCCTTCCTGGCGCTGCTGGGATTCGCGCCGTGGTTTGAGGTGAGCGTGGTGGCATATTACATCCGCCTGACACTGATGAACATGAGCGGTCCAATTTACTCCACCTTTACCATGGAAAGGGTGGACCCCGAGTCGCGCGGGATGATCGCGAGCCTTTCAAGCATGGCGGGCAATTTTGGTTGGGCGTTCAGCCCGACCATCAGCGGTTTGCTGCAGGTGCGCTCAGGATTCCAGTGGCCTTTTACCATCACGATAATCACCTACGTGATCGCAATCAGCATGTATTACGCCTGGTTCCTTTCGAAAGGAAAGCGAAAACAGCCCGTGGAGGTGGAGTAAAATTGATATGGGGTGGTTATGAACCCCACCGCATGTACTTTGATTTTGATTTGCAAATATGTGCAAGCAGATGGACTGAAAAATACCGAACTATCGTCATAAAAGGATTCAACCATGAAACTTTGGAAAACGCTCTCAAAAAAAACTGTTTTTGAGAGACCCCCATGGATTAGGCTTGAAGAACACCAGATCGAACTTCCGAATGGAAGCGTGTTAGATCAATGGGTCTGGATCGATACGCCCGATTTTGTTATCGTTGTGGCTGTTGATGAGCAAGATCGATTCTTAGTC
Organism: Anaerolineaceae bacterium; assembly: GCA_036825115.1. GTDB lineage: Bacteria > Chloroflexota > Anaerolineae > Anaerolineales > Anaerolineaceae > Mesolinea. Next base: position 5,087 of record DAISYV010000050.1, read on the forward strand.
TTTGAGCAGACCAAATATGCCTCTCCAGTCATTACCCTGGCACCGGTTGGTGGATACATTCAACCGGGGGAGGAGCCCCTATCAGCTGCCAAACGAGAGCTGTTGGAAGAAATGGGTTATGCGGCAGAAAACTGGTTCAATTTGGGTTGTTTCGTAACTGATGCCAACCGCGGTAACGGCACAGGCTATTACTTTCTGGCAAAAAACGCTCGAAAGACAGACCAAATTGTCCTTTCAGACGATCTGGAGGAACAGCGATTACTCTATTTCTCAGCCACTGAGTTGCAGGAAGCCCTAGACCTAAACAGGGTAAAAATCATAACATGGCAGGCTGGTTTTACTATGGCTATGCACCATTTATTAAAACAATGACGCCAGACAGTTAACAAGCCCTGTACCATTTTCCCTTTACAGGGCTTTGCTTGGGATTTTAGTAGCATCACGATCTCCTGAGTGATCGCCTTCAGCATGTGTTACGCCTGGTTCCTTGCCAAAGGGAAGCGAAAACAGCCCGTGGAGGTGATGGCGGACTGAGCTTGGGGTGATTTTGCTTGACACCTCAGGTGGTTTTCCATATAATATGTTTCTGCTTTCCCTGGTAGCTCAATTGGCAGAGCGGGCGGCTGTTAACTGCTAGGTTAGAGGTTCGAGTCCTCTCCGGGGAGCTGAAGAGAGTGTCTCTGGCATGCCAGAGACCTTTTTTTCGAACAGGCTGTGCTATAATATCAGCCACAAAATGGTCCTGTAGCTCAATTGGCAGAGCAAGCGCCTCTTAAGCGTTAGGTTCTCGGTTCGAGTCCGAGCAGGATCATTTTTCATTTAATTTTTTCGTAGGCCGGAATGAGACCGCCTAACAATCTTTGACTTACAACCGCCTTACGCGGGCTCACTCCGGCAGAACCTCCAAACAAACATGCGGCGGAGTGGCAAAAGACGCGCCATTCCGCCCTACGTCGGCTTATCTGCCGGATTCGACCCCATTCGCTGCGCTCAGGGGCAGGTGTTTCGGAATCCGGCCTACGGGGCTCTCTGAGCCCTGGCAAGCGAGCAGGCTACGCATTCCTTATCCTCCGACCCCCTCCAGCCGAGGAACGAGGCGAAAGGAGGGGGAATTAAAGGGGGTGGGTTATTCGATCAATCCTTTCGTAGGCCGGACGAAGTACCGGCGAAGCTGTGTAATGAGACCACCTCACAATCTTTGACCCAAAACCCTCTTCCGCGGGCTCACTCCGGCACAATCTATAAAAAACATGCGGCGTGAAGGTGAGGGTGAACACGGTTTCGCCCCCGTAGGGTGGGCTGGCGTCACTATATCTTGGCCTGTGCTGACATAGAAATAGCCAACCCACCAAAACAGATGAATCGATTTGCTTATGCTGCGGTGGGTAGGCTACAACTTGGTGTGCTCATGCATACAGTTTGTGACGCCAACCCACCCTACCCGTTCATCTTCCTCCAGCTGAGGTACGAGGTAAAGGTCGAAGATCCGTGTAGCGCAGCGGAAGGGAGAAGGGGGAATTGAAGGGAGTGGGTTTCTTGTCTTTTTTTATCTAGCCTGCGAAAGGCACGTTATTCAATCCATTAATTTATCTGATCATCAATGGCAGGAAAATCTTTGGCTCGTACTCATAAGCACCAATGTCACATCCCCCACCAATCGGTCGAGCCACCCCACGCTGGTCGGTGGTCACACCTGTAATACAAATTCCTGTATCAATGGCTGAGCTACCAGCTCGCAGGGCATGGGTCATTGTGAATCCGCCATTATCTGCCAGAGGACCCAAATGCGGATCATCTGTGATGATAATTGTGCCGTCCGGATAACCGCCCTGGATAACGCTGTAGCTGACGCTTGCAGAACTGATGCCTGAATTAAATATTTGATCCGGGAAGTTGCCCCATAAAATTGTGTTGGTTAAGGCGGGGTTGCTGGGCAAAGATTCCGGATTAGCACCAAAGTTAGCTACACCTCCACCAGAAATAGCGGCACTGTTTTCAGTGAACGTCACGTTGATAAGTGAGGGATTGCTGGTTTCTTCATTGTAAAGTCCACCGCCATGACCGCTGGAGCTATTCGCAGAAAATGTGACGTTTGTCAATTCAGGACTGCTGTTATAGTTAGCCATCCCACCGCCAAGACCACTTTGACTGGTCGCATCAATCGCCCTGTTACCAAAAAATGTGACATTAAATAGCGTTGGGCTGCTGTAAACATTACTCATACCTCCACCCCGATTGGCAGTGTTCCCGCTAAAGGTGACATTTGACAGTTCTGGGCTGCAATCAAAATTCCTCATCCCACCACCTCGGAGGGATGAGTTAGCTAAAAAAAGAACATGGTTCAGCGTGGGCCTGCCAAATTCGTTATACATCCCACCGCCCTCGTTTTCTGTAAATGTCACATGGGTCAGCACGGGGCTGCTGTTGATGTTAGACATCCCGCCACCAGAATAGTTTGATGATAAATTACCATTGAAGGTGACAGTAGCAAGTGTAGGATTGCTTTGATCGTTATACATCCCACCGCCATCACCAGCTGAGTTTTGTGAAAAGATAACGTTGGTGAGTGTTGGGTTGCTTTGGTCGTTATACATTCCAGCGCCACGCCTTGCTGAGTTCCCTGTGAAGTTTAGATTGCTCAAGATGGGGTTACTATTGGTGTTGTACATTCCAGCGCCACTGGAGGTAATTAATGACTCAACCAGGTCCGCATTTCCCCCCGTGATAGTGAAACCATCCAGCCTGGCAAGGTGGTTTACATCAGTCGCGGTTAAAACGTGAATGCTGTTGTTCTCTAAAGTCCCATCACCATCGATATCGCCACTCAGGATAGTCTCATGATCCTGCCAGTTGCGTTCTTCCCAGGTTCCGCCATCGGCCGGAAAGCCGCCAAAAATCTGTAGACCCGAAACCAAATTGAAGGATTCATTTCGGTCTGATAGGCTTGGATAATAAATTCCCTCAGCGACGTAGATCTTATAGGGCAGTTTTGTTATCGCGGTTTGCAGGTCGCAGGCGTCATCCCAGCTGGAACATTCGCCCGTTCCTCCCTGTTTGACATAGAGGATTTCAGGTGGTTCTTGAATAAACGGAGCGGCTGACGCGGTTGAGCAAAAAACCAATAAGCCAACCAAACTGTAGAGCACAGATTTCAACGCCTTCATTAATTACACCTGCCTTTTCTATGGAGTTGGTATCGATGAATATTTTGATTGTAATGCAGAACTTTGATTCAGCATCTTTATCGTCAATATTCAGAATTTTTCGTCAAAGTCAGTCAGCGAAGTAGTGGAAATCGCACCATTCCTCCCAATATCGCCTGATTTACCGGATTCAACCTTGGAGGAATGAACTCCAGGGCAGGCCGCGGAATCCTGCCTACGGGGATATGTGAGCCCTGACCCCCTACAGTAGAGGTGCGAGGCGGATGGAGGGCACTCCAAGGCTTTTACGTGATGCAGGGCCTTGTGCTTCCAATCCCGCCCTACACGCGAAAGCCCTGCCTTATTCAATTCTGGAGGGAGGAACCCCAGGGCAGGCATGCTCCCCATTCCGCCCTCCATGACCAATATCGATACGACCTGGTAAACGCATACAGGTATAATTTTTCTACACTCAATTACGAGGTGCTGAGATGGACAACTCACGTGAAATTGTCAGAAACTTCTACGACCAAAACGCAAAGCAGGAATGGGAGCGACTCGAACGCCATCCTTACGAATTCGCTATCACCACCCGCATGATGGATCGCTATATTAAACCGGGCGACTCCATCCTCGACATCGGCGGCGGACCAGGCCGCTACTCCCTCCACTATCTGCAAAAAGGTAACCCGGTCATCCTGACCGACCTCTCTCAGGTCAATATTGACTTTGCCCTGCGCCTGGCCTCCGAGCGCAACCTACCTTTGCGCGCGCTGGCTTGCGACGCCCTCGAAATTGATCAGCACGTTGAGGAAAAGTTTGACCACGTCTTCCTCATGGGTCCGCTCTACCACCTGCTCGACGAATCCGAGCGCTTTAAGGCAGTCCAAGCAGCCCTGGCGATGTTGAAACCTGACGGAATTCTCTACGCTTCATTCCTGATGATGTTCTCCGGGATCATTTTCTTCCTACGGGAAGCGCCGCAGCAGATCGTCCAATCCGGCGAGAAGGTCTGGCTGGATGCAGTCCGGCACCAGATCTCATGGGGTGGGGATGCCTTCACCAGGGCTTTCTTTTTCGATCAGGATGCGATCCTACCCTTCATGCAGCAGTTTGAGATTGAAATTTTGCATCTTTTCGGGCAGGAAGGGATTACCTCAACCCACAATTATGAACTGCAAATGCAAACTGAGGAGATCCAGAGTGCCTGGATTGATTTTGCGGTGGATTTGTGTGAGATGCCCAAATATCTCAGCCACTCCGAACATGCCATGGTAATAGCGAGAAAGGCAATGAAACAGTTTTAGTGGACCGGACATGACGCTAAAAAACGATAACTCAAGTGTAAAGGTGAACCATGAAAAAACCAATTGTCCTCTATCGCTCCAAGACAGGATTTTCAAAGCGCTATGCTGAGTGGATTGCTGAGGATCTGGCGTGTGAATGCCGTCCCATCAAAGGCGTGAAATTAGATGATCTCAAGGAATACAAGCTTGTGATCTACGGCGCGGGCGTCTATGCCGGCATGATTGCCGGCGCGGGCAAAATTAAAAACTGGATGGAGAAATCTCCGCAAAAAACCTGGATTATCTTCGCCACCGGCGCCACCCCTCACGAGGAGGGTTACGAGGAGTTGCTTTTCAAGACCAACTTCCGCAAAGGCGAAAGCCGACCATCGCATTTCTATTACTTTCTTTCCGGAATAAACTATGAGAATATGGGCTTTTTCAATCGCGTCCTGATGAAACTCTTTTCAGGTATGGCTTCAAAAAAGAATGGCAACACCCAATCCGCTAAGCAGACTTCGGTTGACCTGGCTAATCGACACTACATCGCGAATCTGCTGAGCTATGTTCGTCTGAAAGCGAGGTAAGGATGAATCTTGAGCACGTTGCTCTCTACGTGGAAGACCTGGAGGCGATGAAAGCGTTTTATGTGCGCCACTTCGGCGCCACAGCCAACAGCAAATACCACAATCCCCGCACCGGTCTGCAGACCTACTTCCTTAGTTTCGAGGGCGGCGCACGCCTCGAGATCATGCAGCGCCCTGGTTTGATCCCCAAAGCCAGTGGAGAGCACGTTCTTGGCTACACCCACATCTCTTTCAAACTCGGCTCGATGGAAAAGGTCGACCAGCTAACCAAGGAACTGCAGGAAAGCGGCTGCCCGCTGCTGAACGCACCCCGCACGACCGGTGATGGCTATTACGAAAGTGTGCTCAGCGACCCGGAGGGCAATTGGATCGAACTGGTTGCCTGACACCAACCTTTAAGTCAGTCAATTTTCCTTCGGAGGCGAAAGATGCGCGCGGAACAAGAGATGTATGATCTGATCCTTGGTATTGCCCGGCAGGACGAACGCGTTCGCGTCGTGGCGATGAACGGCTCACGCGCCAACCCCAACGCGCCGCGGGATGCCTTCCAGGACTATGACGTCGTCTTTGCCGTGACGGAAAAAGCAAGCTTCCTCGCAAACGACGGCTGGCTGGAAGTTTTTGGCAGGCGCGTCATCATGCAAAAGCCGGATGCCATGGAACTCTTTCCGGCAGAAGGAAGAAACAGGTTTGCTTACCTGATGCAGTTTGAAGACGGCAATCGGATCGACCTGACACTGATCCCGCTCGAGGAACTTGAGCAATATCTAAAGGAAGACAGCATCATCCGAATTTTGCTCGACAAGGACGGGCGCGTGCCTGCCCTGGCGGCAAGCAGTGACAAGGACTACTGGATCAAGCGTCCGACGCGTGGCATGTTTGATGACTGCTGCAACGAGTTTTGGTGGTTGAGCACTTATGTTGCCAAAGGACTGGCACGCAACGAACTACCCTATGCCATCGCCCACCTGGACTATATGCGCAAGCAATTGATGACCATGCTCAGCTGGCAGGTGGGTCTGGAACAAGGCTTCATTTTCTCGATTGGGAAACAATTCAAGTATCTGCAGCAGCATGTTAGCGACGTCTACTGGCAGCGACTGTGTGACACCTGGAATGCTGGCAGCCCGGAAGCCTGCGGCAGGGCGCTCGAGGTCATGTTGGCTTTGTTCAGGGAGGTTTCGAAGGATGTCGCCAAGCGTTTCGGATATGCTTATCCAGACTATGATGCGAAAGTAAGCTCGTATTTAGGGATGCTTCCCTGGCAATTCCTAAAATAGAGTCTGTCTTCGGTTTTCTTTCGTCCAGACAATATCAACTAATGTATAATTACACATTAGTTCAAGGGGTGTTTTTTTTGGGGGGTTGACACCTCGTTTTATTTTTTCTGTGGAGGTATTCAATATGGCACTTAAAGAGCAAATAGAACATGCCGCGGCAGTGACCAAGTGGAAAGCAGACCAACAAGTACGCATCCTCAAGATTCAGGGTCAGATCAACGATATTGAAAGCACGATCAAAGGCAGAGTGTATGCCTTGGGCGAATATACACTTGGTCTGAGTGAGCAGGGAGAGCTGCAACAGCCCAGCTTGTTGGAAGTTACTCATGAAATAGCTGTTATTAAAGAGCAGTTGTTGGGTTTGCAGCAAACTCTAACTGCTGTAAAAACCGAGACTGGTCCACAGCGCCCTCAACCTCAGCAAAATTATTCAGGGCTAATATGCCCGGAATGCGGCATGATGTTGAATGGGAATTTCTGCCCCGTGCACGGCGTAGCCGGTGTGCCGGCGCCGGTTCCGCAACCAACCAGCCCGATCCCTTCAGGCGGTAACTTTGTTTGCCCGGTTTGCAACCAACCTCTCAACGGCAAGTTCTGCCCCATTCACGGTGTTGAAGGTATCTGGGTGGAACCTAATCCGCCGGCTTACTCCACCCCTGAACCCTGGACGAGTCCAATCCCTGAAGCGCCAGCTCCTTCTCCCAGTTCTGAGGCTTGGTCCAATCCAATCCCTGAAGCGCCTCCCGTCAGCCAGGAGCCTGAATCTCAAGCCAACTCCTGGAGCCCATTTGACCCCGTCCCACCCGAAATTCCGCAACAAGATCAAAGCGACACGCTTGATCATGACGATTTATGAATTAACCTGGATATAGAGAAAGAGGAGGAATGATGTATTGTACTAATTGTGGTCATGCAAATCCGGATAACTCGCGATTTTGCGAGCAATGCGGCACACCTCTGCAAGCCGGACAGCAAATCCCGCCAAGCCGCCCGCAAACCCCGCCAAGCCGCCCGCAATACCCCCCAAGTGGACCACAATACCCGCCAAACCGCCCGGGTATGGGTTATCAGCCGCCCAGTGCCGCGTCAACAACACCAATTTGGGTGTTAGTGTCCGTGATCGCCGGTGCGGCAGTGATCCTGGGTTTTTTTCTGCCCTGGCTGAGTGTGGGGGTTTATGATTATAAAGTCAAGTTAAGTGGACTGACTTTCATCTTTAATGTTGTTCGAATTATGTTTTTTGGAGAAATTAGCACCGCCGAAGTCGTTCAAATTATCCAGTTTGTGCTTAGTTTTCTTGAAACCGGTCAGATTGTTTTGGTGGTACTGATTTCTCTACTCATCATTGCTTCACTGGTATTGACCGTAGTAATGGCGGTAAAGATCATCCTGGCAGGAGTAAAACTGCTCGGCAACCACGCGGTCTTGCCAGGTGAATCTAGCCATGCTGCGGAAAAGATCAAGCGCTACTCGACCATTGGTCTGATTGCGGTCGGTGTGTACTTTTTACTTGCAATCGTTTTGTTAGTATCAGTCAAAACTTACGGTTTGTTTTCGTTAAACACACTGGCTTTTGGTTTCTGGCTGTGTTTGTTGGGATTTGGGGCAGCTTTGCTCGGTGTGACAGTGGTCAAAGAGAAATTTTAATGAAACCTTGGCGCCTTTTGCGCGCTTAATCTGCAAAGCCCTGAAGTGTCCTTGATTGTCCTAAAAAGCCCGCCAGATGGCGGGCTTTGTTATAATGAAACAAAACTACTCAGGAGGCTCACCAATGTCCGGTCCGAGAGAAATTCACGCCCCAACAGGCACCCAACTTACCTGCAAAAACTGGTTGATAGAAGCGGCTTACCGCATGATCCAAAATAACCTCGATCCAGCGGTTGCTGAAGACCCGGATCGCCTGATTGTTTACGGCGGTCGCGGGCAGGCGGCCCGCTCGTGGGAAGCATTCGATGCTATTCTTGCATCGCTGCGGGATCTCGAAGAAGACGAGACCCTGCTTGTGCAATCGGGCAAGCCCGTAGGCATCTTCCGCACCCATACCGATGCGCCCAGGGTGCTGATTGCGAATTCCAACCTGGTGCCCCATTGGGCAACCCAGGAGCACTTCGACGAACTGGCAGCCAAAGGTTTGATCATGTACGGTCAGATGACCGCTGGTTCATGGATCTATATCGGAGCACAGGGCATCCTGCAGGGCACCTACGAGACACTTGGCTCGCTTGCCCAACAGCAAGGCTGGCCTTCATTGAAAGGTAAATTCGTGCTCACCGCGGGTTTGGGCGGCATGGGCGGAGCCCAACCAATGGCAATCACCATGAACGAAGGTGTGGGCTTGATCGTTGAGGTAGATCCGGAACGTGCAAAAAAACGCCTTGATATCGGCTACGTGAACGTGGTTACGGACAACCTCGAAGACGCCATGACCCAGGTGGAGGAGGCTCTCGAACAGCAGATCCCCAAATCCATCGGGCTGATTGGCAACGCTGCTGAGGTCTATGGTGAATTATTACTGCGCGGGGTTATCCCCGATGTGGTTACCGACCAAACTTCTTCGCACGATCCGCTGTCCTACGTTCCAGACGGAATGAGCCTGACAGCAGCCTGTCAACTGCGTCAAAGTGACCCGGAAAAATATGCCAAACTCTCGCTGAAAACCATGGCAAAGCATGTCGAAGCGATGTTGGGTATGCAAAAGCGAGGGGCCATCGTTTTTGACTACGGAAATAACATCCGCCAGCGAGCTTTTGACCAGGGCGTGAAAAATGCCTTTGATTTTCCGGGCTTTGTGCCGGCCTATATCCGCCCGCTCTTCTGCGAAGGCAAGGGTCCTTTCCGCTGGGTGGCGCTTTCGGGTGACCCCGAAGATATCTACAAGACCGACCAAAAGCTGATGGAGCTCTTCCCGGAAGACGCGCATCTCCACCGCTGGCTGAAAATGGCGAAGGAGCAGGTGCCTTTCCAGGGGTTGCCCTCGCGCATCTGCTGGCTCGGCTACGGTGAACGCGATGTAGCCGCTTTGGCTTTCAACGATATGGTTGCTGACGGCACACTGAAAGCCCCGATTGTAATTGGGCGCGACCATTTGGACGCCGGCTCGGTGGCTTCCCCCAACCGCGAAACCGAATCCATGCTGGATGGCACCGATGCGGTTAG
>DAISYV010000051.1:0-14034 GCA_036825115.1 Anaerolineaceae bacterium
TAGACCTTGCCCTTGTTGGTGAAGAACAGCATGGTGCCAAGCGTGTTGGCACGCACAAAGAAGGTAACCGCGTCTTCGCCGCGCATGCTCTGGCCAATCACGCCGCGACCGCCTCTCCCCTGGGAGTGATAAGCCTGGTCGGAAACGCGTTTAATGTAACCCCGGTCAGTGATGGAGACAAACACGGGTTCATCCTGGACGAGTGATTCATCCGAAATATCCATCTCAAGATCAGGGACGATGTGCGTCCTGCGGTCGTTGCCATACTTCTCAGCAACTTCGTTAAGGTCGGTGCGGATGATTTCAAGCACTCTATGAGGCTTGGCAAGGATGTCTTCGAGCTCGGTGATGGTTTCGAGCAGAGCTTTATACTCATCTTCGATCTTCTGGCGCTCAAGGGCAGCCAGGCGGCGTAGCTGCATATCAAGGATTGCCTGGGCTTGCACCTCGGTGAGGTTAAAGCGGGCAATCAAATTCAATTTTGCGACTTCAGCATCCTTTGATTCCCGAATAGTTTTGATTACCGCGTCGAGGTTGGCAATCGCGATCAGCAAACCATCCAACACGTGCGCGCGTTTTTTGGCTTTGTCGAGTTCGAAGAGGGTGCGTCGGGTGATGACGACCTGGCGGTGTTCGAGATAGTGCACCAGGGCGCGTTTGAGGGTGAGCATACGGGGTTCAGCATCCACCAGGGCGAGCAACTGCACTCCAAAGGTAGACTGAAGCGCGGTGTATTTATAGAGCTGGTTGAGCACTCGCTTCGGCTGGGTGCCGCGTTTGAGCTCAACCACGATGCGCATGCCGTTACGGTCAGACTCGTCGCGCATATCCGAGATGGAGTCAATGCGTCCTTCACGGTGAAGGGCGGCGATGCGTTCGATCAGGCTGGTTTTGTTGAGCTGATAAGGGATCTCGTGGATGATTATCGCGAAACGTCCGTCGCGAATTTCTTCAATGGTGGCGGCGCCGCGCATCGTGAGGTGACCGCGACCGGTGCTGTATGCCTGGCGGATGCCCTCGCTGCCGACGATGATGCCGCCAGTGGGGAAGTCTGGTCCGGGAATGAGCTGCATCAGGTCTTCCACGCTGACCTCATCCAGCTCGTCGAAGCGGTCGATAAGCAGGTTGAGAGCCGCCACCAACTCCCGCAGATTGTGCGGCGGGATATTGGTTGCCATACCAACCGCGATACCGTTGGAGCCGTTCATCAACAGGTTGGGAATACGCGCGGGCAGAACTTCAGGCTCCTTGAGAGAGCCATCAAAGTTATCCAGAAAGTCAACCGTGTCTTTATCCAGGTCAGCCAGAATTTCATCCGAAATTTTGGCTAAACGCGCTTCGGTGTAGCGCATGGCTGCCGGGGAGTCGCCATCAATTGAGCCAAAGTTTCCCTGACCATCAATCAGGGGATAGCGCAACGAGAAATTCTGCGCCATGCGTGCCATAGAATCATAGACAGCCGAGTCGCCGTGGGGATGGTACTTACCCAGTACTTCACCAACAATGCGGGCGGATTTTTTGTAGGGGGTGTTGGCACGGATGCCCATGTCCTGCATGGCGTAGAGGATGCGCCGGTGGACTGGCTTGAGCCCGTCACGCACGTCGGGGATGGCGCGGGCTACGATGACGCTCATGGCATAGTCGAGGTAAGCAGTGCGCATTTCATCGTCTATACCAACGGACTGAAGGGTGCCAGCGTTGTTTACGATGGGTTCTTCAGCGGGAATTTCAGGTTGTTCAGTCATGTTATTTTCTTTCGATGCAGCCAATTTAGTTGATTAGCATAACCTTTTTATTATACCTTATTTATCAGATAAATTGCAGGAAAACGGAAAATTGCCCCATTTTTCAAGAATATGGTATCTGAAGGGAAAAACCCTGAGATGAGTTTTTGGCGCAAAAAAACGTGAATTTTCCAAAAATAAAGCCCGGGCTGCGAACCCGGGCGTTTTGTAAACGAAGAAATTAGTTAACCGGACATCCGTCTATTCCGTTGGCGGAGAAGAAACACCACCAGCTTTCGGGCATAAAGATCACAATGACCATGATCAGGATAATCGCGATCAGAAGCAGAATGAAAAAGTTGGAGTACCAGGGCTTTTGATACTTTGCCTCAGGTGTGAGCCCGGGCGTGAGCGGCTGCTGTGGTATGGGCTTCTGCGCGGGCTGAAAGGCTGCCTGGGGAATGGCTTGAGCGGGCTGAACAATGGATTCCGCCACGGGATACGCGCTGTAGGTGGGTGTCTTGGCCTGATCAGGCCACTCGAAACTCATCACAGTCGCTTCCGCCAGCGTGATAAGATCGCCGTTGTTGAGGCGTTGAGGTGAACTTATGCGGACTCCATTTAGGAAAGTACCGTTAGTGGAACCGAGATCTTCAACATATACACCATCCGTTCTGGTGACAAAGCGCGCGTGCCGGCGGGAGATTTCCTGGTCTGGCACAGGAATATCATTAGCGAGGTCACGACCAAGCGTAACTTCTGTTTTTTCGAGATAAAAACTCGAACCGGGAATGGGCCCCGAGCGCATGACGATTAGAGGTTTTTGTTCTGGCATGGTCACTCCTAAAAAATCCACTCAGTAAAGTAAATAGATTTTACCATTGTCTTGGTTAGTCTGTTTAGAAGGTGAGACGTGTACGACCGCAAAAAGGTTCCGGGTGAACCTGAAAATCGTTGACGCTGGCGAGGAATCCTGCTATTATCAGATTAATGAGTACTCCCGCAAAGAAAAACAACTGGCTAAAGCGGCTGAGCAAGCGCATCCAGCAAGAATTTAAGTGGCTTGCGCCTGGTATGGGCTACAAGCGCTGGCTGGTACTGACCATTATCGGTTCCATGCTGCTGGGGCTCGGCGCGGCTGTGTTGGTTTTGGATTACTATCGCAGCACCACGAATGAAGCCCTTGTGCCCATCCTGGCTGTGCTTTCACTCCGGTTTCTGGACAGACCCATTCGCTTTTTGCTCTTTGGCGGATTGGGACTCGCGATGATCCTGATTGGTATATGGGGAGCAAACCGATCGTTACTGCGACCGTTTGAAAAGAATGGCAAACCTGTCTGGGACACGCTTAAGAATTATCGCCAACGCGAAAAAGGAATCAAAGTGGTGGTGATCGGTGGAGGGCACGGATTGGCTTCGCTTTTGCGAGGCTTAAAGGAGTACACCCACAACATCACAGCGATTGTAACTGTGGCTGATAATGGCGGGTCATCTGGAGAACTGCGGCGCGACCTTGGGGTGTTGCCTCCCGGAGATATCCGCAACTGCCTGGCAGCTCTCAGTAATGATGAAGCCTTGCTTTCCCAGGTTTTTCAGTATCGTTTTACCACGGGAGCGGGACTGGAAGGGCATTCCCTTGGGAATCTGTTCATCACAGCGCTTAGCGAGATCACCGGCAGCTTTGAGGAAGCGGTAGCGGAATCCGGCAGGGTTTTAGCGATCTATGGGCAGGTGTTGCCTTCGACATTGAGCAACGTGCAATTGGTTGGTGAAGTGCAGGACGATGCGACGCAGGATATTGTGGAAGTCAGGGGTGAAGAGGAACTCAGAGGCTATCCGGGCAAGATCCTGAAGGTCTGGCTCGATCCAGCAGAGTCACCAGCATATCCCCCCACTACCTCAGCCATCCTGGACGCGGATCTGATCCTGATTGGTCCGGGCAGCCTGTACACCAGCCTGCTGCCGAACCTTCTGGTGCGAGGGCTTTCGGACGCTATCCTGGCGAGCCGCGCGGAAGCTTTCTACATCTGCAATATCGCCACCGAGCAGGGCGAAACGGATGATTTCAATGCATCGGATCATGCTCGTGAAATTGACCGGCACATTTGCAAGCACCTGTTTAATTTGGCGATCTGCAACAGAAATTATCACGGAGACCTTGGCGGAAAAGCCGAATGGGTTCGGTTGGATGACGAAATGAAGCAGAACTACCGCGTTTACGAAGCGGACCTGGTGGACGACCTCTATCCCTGGAGGCATAGTTCCCGCAAGTTGGCGCGGGCAATCATGAACTTGTACGAAGAACGTACAGGTCCTTTGAATTGAAGTTAGTTGATTGGAATTAGCTGCAGCGCTGCGTTACCCTTGCCAGGACTGCTGAATAATTGAAAACTTGTGCACTTTATATAAAGTTTTATCTGGCAAGCCAATAAATCGGATATAATTCTATGGGTTAAGCATAAACACTCTGGCAGCCATGCCAGTCAGGAAAAAACCAAATTCACTCAATCGGAGGATATATGAGAACTCAAGTAGCAATCAATGGCTTCGGCCGCATCGGACGTCAGGTTCTAAAGCGACTCCTCGAAGACGCTTCGGACACCCTGGAAGTTGTAGCAATCAATGATCTGTTTGATCCACAAACCAATGCCCACCTTTTCAAATATGACTCAAACTACGGCATCTACAAGGGTGACGTTGTAGTCAATGAGGCTGGCAACCTGGTGATTGATGGCAACGAAATCAAGGTCTTTGCCGAAAAAGATCCGGGCAACCTGCCCTGGAAAGATCTCGGTGTGGACATTGTCTTTGAATGCACCGGCATCTTTACCACCGCCAAGAGCGAAGGTGGCAAGATCGGCGCTGACGCGCATATCGCGCGCGCTGGAGCAAAGAAAGTCATCATTTCTGCGCCTGCCAAGGGTGAGGATCTGACTATCGTTTTGGGTGTGAATGAAGATAAGTACGACAACGCGATTCACCACATCATCTCGAATGCTTCCTGCACCACCAACTGCCTGGCGCCTGCCGCCAAGATCGTGAATGACCGCTATGGCATCATCGGCGGCGTCATGACCACCATCCACTCCTACACCAATGACCAGGTCATCCTGGATCAGGGTCACAAGAAAGAAATGCGCCGCTCCCGCGCCGCCGGTCTGAACATTATCCCCACCAGCACTGGTGCTGCCAAGGCTGTCGCCCTGGTTATCCCCGAGCTCAAGGGTAAGTTCGACGGCTACGCTCTGCGCGTTCCGACCCCCACCGTTTCGATTGTGGACTTTGTTGCCCTGGTTGAAAAACCAACCAGCAAGGAAGAACTGAATGCTGCCTTCATCGAAGCAGCTGAGGGACCGCTGAAGGGCATTTTGGGTGTGACCACCGGTGCTTACAATCAACCGCTGGTTTCGAGCGACTTCAAGGGCGACTCCCGCTCTTCCATTGTTGACATCGAAAAGAACATGGTTATGAATGGCAACCTGGTGAAGGTTGTGACCTGGTACGACAACGAGTGGGGCTACAGCTGCCGCACTGTTGACCTGGGCAAGATGGTTGCAGAGAAACTCTAAACTTAAAGGTTTTCTGATCGAATGGATGCGCAGCATTGTTTCAAAAAACAGTGATGCGCATTTTTCATACAAGGAGAAAAAATGTCTGACAAGAAAATAGTGACCGATCTGGATGTGGCTGGAAAGAAAGTTTTGGTGCGGGTCGATTTCAACGTGCCGATCAAGGAAGGCAAAATCAAAGATGATACCCGCATCACCTCGGCTCTGCCGACAATCAATTATTTGCTCGAACAGGGAGCTGCCGTAATTTTAATGTCCCACCTGGGGCGCCCCAAGGGTCAATTCAATTTGGATTATTCGATGAAACCGGTTGCGGATCACCTGGCTAAACTGATTGAAGCGCCGGTCAAGTTTGCTGAGGATTGCCGTGGCGAGATCGCCAAAGCTGCATCCGAAGCCTTGAAACCAGGCGAAGTGCTGGTGCTTGAAAACACCCGCTTTTACGCGGAGGAAGAAAAGAACGATCCGCAAATGGCAGCCGATCTTGCATCGCTGGCTGACCTTTACGTAAACGACGCCTTTGGCACAGCCCATCGCGCGCATGCCTCCACCTATGGCGCGGCTGTGCTGCTGCCTTCAGCGGCAGGCTTCCTGATGGAAAAGGAAATCAAATACCTGGGCGACGCGATTGCCAACCCTGAGCGACCCTTCGTGGCCATTTTGGGCGGCGCAAAGATCTCGGACAAGATTGGCGTGATCGAGAACCTGCTCAAGAAAGCCGACAAGATCCTGATCGGCGGTGGCATGGCGAACACCTTCCTGAAAGCGCTCGGTTATGAAATGGCTGATTCTCTGGTGGAAGCTGAAGTTCTCGACACTGCCAAGGAACTGATCGGTAAATCTGAAGGAAAACTGGTTTTACCGGTGGACATGGTGCTTGCCGACGCCTTTGACGCCGAAGCAAAGATGGAAACACTGCCAGTGGGCGATGTGCCGGCTGGCTGGAGGATCCTGGATATCGGACCAAAGACCGTGGAAGCCTTCGGCGCGGAAATTGCCAGTGCAGGCACGATCGTCTGGAATGGTCCGATGGGCGTGTTTGAGTTCCCACGCTTTGCCGCGGGCACCTTTGCGGTGGCGCACAAAGTGGCTGAGAGCTGCGCGGTCAGCATCATCGGCGGCGGCGATTCCGTTTCTGCCATCAATCAATCCGGGCTGAGCGATCAGATCACCCATATCTCAACCGGTGGCGGCGCATCCTTGGAAATGCTGGAAGGCATCGAACTGCCTGGGTTGGCGATTCTTTCCGACAAGTAGATTTATCAAAAAGGAGCCGCGAGCGCAAATCGCGGCTTTTTTTGTTATGCTATTAGTTATCGCAATACTTCGTTTTTCGGATTAATGATAGAATTCCAAAAAACATACCGACATTGCGGCTATAGTTTAGGCTGTAAGATTAACGATGGAGAAAAATATGAGAAAGCTACATAAAATGAAATGGATTGTCCTGGGGCTTCTAAGCCTTAGCCTTGCGCTGGCGGCTTGTGCCCCTTCTGTTCCCCCCACTCCTTCAGAGGCAGAGATCGCCCAACAGGTTGCAGCAACGCAGCAAGCCAAGGCGACCCAGAACTCAGTGGAAACCCTGGTGGCATTGGTAACCGAAATGAGCAATCAACCCACCTGGACTCCCCAACCCACCTGCCCGGTTTGCCCGACCCAGGCTGTGGTCGTCCCCACAGCGCAGACCACTCCCAACGCAACCCAGGCGACGGCAGTCCCAACTGAAGAGCCTGGCGTGAAATGTTTCCAGTTTGAATTTTTGGCTGATGTCAACTATCCCCCTGGCTCTGTTGTGAAACCGGGAACGAAATTTAACAAAACCTGGACCATAAAGAATACCGGCACCTGCACATGGCATTCAGATTATGACTTGATCCTGTCAGGCGGGGACGCCTTTGGCACCAACAAGTACGGTGATGTGCCCTCGGAAGTAATTCCGGGAGAGACACTTGACGTCACAATTTACAACATGGTTGCGCCAATGACTGAGGGCACCTACTACAGCTACTGGATGCTTATGGCTCCAGATGGCACAAAAATTGGCTACGGCCCCAACCAACAATGGTCGTTGGGCATCCAAATAATTGTTTCGAACCAATAAGAAGTCCACAGCCGCCCTTTGGGGCGGTTGTCCTTTAAAAGTGGAACTTTTACGACCCGATGGACGTCTATTACCAAGAGGTATTTCCGGCTATTAAGGAGTCTGAAGATGAAAGCTAAAACCACTATTAAACCACGTTGGATTTTCCCAGGCGTAATCGTGCTGGCACTAAGTTTGATCCTGGCAGCATGTATTATGCCCGGCACGCCTGCGCCTGCGGGCGACCCTGTTGAACAAGCGATGCAAACCCTGCAAGCGCAAGCCACTCAGGAATATTATCAGACGGTTGTGGCTCAGTTAACGGCAACCGCGCCTGTGATTGAGAACACCCCTACGCTCAACCCCACCAATATCAACCAAATTCCAGTGGAGACGCAAACCGCAGTCCCCACAGTTGCGGTGACCCCGATTCCTGCCACAACCACGGCTGTTCCTCCGACACCGACCCGAATTCCGCCTACAGCGACGCCCATCCCTTGCTACCAGGTCAAGTTTGTTGATGATCTGACCATCCCGGATGGCACCAAAATTATCGCTGGCAACACATTTACAAAAACCTGGCGCATCCGCAATAGCGGCTCATGCACCTGGGATACTCGTTTTGATATCGCTTTTGTTGATGGCACGCAGATGACCTCAGGCAAAGTGTGGGACCTGCCAAAAGAAGTAAAGTCGGGTGAGACGGTGGATATCTCGATTGAAATGACCGCTCCCTCAACGGTCGGCTCCTACCAGGCAAACTTCCAGATGCTCAACCCGAACGGTGTGCGTTTTGGCACCGGTCCGGATAGCAAGGGCTCATTCTGGGTCAAGATCCAGGTTGTGGATGGCAAGGGCATGGTCTATAACTTTGCCAACAATGCCTGTGACGCACGCTGGTCTACCAGCGAAACCAATCCATTGCCCTGCCCAGGCAAAGAAACGGATATCGATAAGGGTTACGTATTGACGAAAGATAAACCCAAGCGTGAAGATGGCGGTACGGAGAATGAAATCGGTCTGGTTACCCGACCAAATGACGCGAGCGATGGCTATATCCAGGGCATTTATCCAGCTTTCCTGGTCAAAGATGGCGATCAATTCCGCGCTGCAATCCAGTGTGAGGCAAACAGCCCCAAGTGCAGCCTGAAGTTTGAACTTTACTATCGCGTCGGAAATGGCAGTTTCGTTGAATTGGGCGAATGGTATGAAATTTATGACCAATTGTGGAACCCGCTGGAGATCGATCTGTCCTCCCTCGCAGGTCAGCAGGTTCAGTTCTCGCTGGTCGTCTGGAATGAAGGCACCTCGCAGGATAATCGCGGGTTGTGGCTCAATCCGATGATCTATCGCACCAAGTAAATCGCGTAAGTTTTAGATGAAGGCTGACTGGATAACCCGGTCAGCCTTTTTTGTTGGCAGACCAAAACATGCTTGGTAGGGTGGGTAGGCGTCACGTTACTTTAGTCAACTCAAGCCTTTTGATAGCCTACCCACCGAACCATGGCACTCGATCCTTATCAATGTCAATCCACCCTGCCTCTCCGCTTCATAACGGAGATTCTCGTAGGGAACGCGGCTTGTCCCGTTCCACTTACAACCGGAACGGCGCAAGGCCGTTCCCTACCAAAGGATTGCATATTCAGCAGATGGGGGCTATTAAAAACCTCTGAATTCTTGATCCTCATCTATGCCCACTTACCTGACCCTGCTTTTTTTTGGAATAATGATAAAAATCACAACGGCTTGATGATAAAATAAATCTAACTAATAGCAGAGGATGGTAGAAAAAATGAGAACACCAATGGTTGCCGGCAACTGGAAGATGAACAAAGGGTTGTATGAGACCCGCGATTTGATCCGCGAGATGATTCCCGCGTTACATGACGTGGAAGAAGTGGAAGTAGTAATTTGCCCGCCATTTGTGGGGCTGGGTGTGGCAAGGCGTGAGCTGGATGGATCCACCATCAAACTCGGCGCGCAGAACATGCACTGGGCGGACTCGGGCGCTTTTACCGGGGAAATTTCGCCAGTTATTCTGAAAGAACTTTGCGAATACGTTATCCTGGGGCACTCAGAGCGGCGTGCCATGTTTGGCGAGACGGATGAAACCGTCAACAAGAAAGTCCTCGCAGCACTGGCGCACGGCTTAAAGCCGATCGTGTGCGTGGGCGAGACCTTGGAAGAGAACCAGGGCGGCATCACCGCCGAGGTCGTCAGCCGGCAAGTACGGGCAGACCTGGAAGGGCTGACCCAGGAGCAGGCTGAGCAGATTGTTATCGCCTACGAGCCCGTCTGGGCGATCGGCACCGGTCTGGCAGCCACCCCTGAAGGCGCGAACGCAGTGCATAAGGATGTCATCCGCCCGATCCTGCGCGAAATGTTTGGCGAGGAAATCGGAGATGGCATGCGCATTCTTTATGGCGGTTCGGTTAATCCCGGCAACGCCGAAGAGCTCTTTGGTCAGTCCGATATCGACGGTGGTCTGATCGGCGGAGCCAGCCTGAAGGCGGAGTCCTTCATCGCGCTGGTCAAAGCCGCGATGTAGTTTTTTGCAGAGTATCAAGCCGGGTGAAAGCCCGGCTTTTTTTATGCCTGATCTGATACACGCCAGGCAAATGCCATTGCCCTTGACCATGCCCCTGAATACTTCTATAATAGGGCGAACGATGTGGAGTGAGGAAAGTAGGCTTTAGAGCCCCAACAGGGAGGCGCGGTCGCGATTGAGAGCGGCGCCAGGCAAGCGAAAGTCGAAGTTCCCTCAGGAGTCGCGCGGGTGAAACAGCTTTGCAAGTAGTCCGCGCCGGGTGTTCCCGTTACAGAGCGACCTGAGAGGGCTGGATCTGCCAGCCAAGAAGGGTGGTACCACGGCTTTTTATGCCCGTCCCTTTATCCGGACGGGCATTTTTTTGTCCGAATGACAAATTGATGAGGTGAAGAATGTTGGAAATTGAAGAGAAGTTGCAGGCGGAGCTGGCGCGTGGGATTGAAACGCTTCAGGCTGTCAGGAGTGTCGAATCGCTGGAAGCCTGGAAGCAGGAGTTCCTTGGCAAGACCTCGCTGGTAATGAAGGTATTTGGTTCGATGGGGCAGGTTGCCAAAGAAGAGCGCCCGCTGGTTGGCAAAGCGGTTAACCAGGTTAAAGTGGGGTTGGAAGCAGCCCTCACTGAAAAGGAAGAAGGCATCAAAGCCGCCAGCCAGCAGGAAACCTTTACCAAAGAAACGCTGGACGTGACCCTGCCCGGGCGCAAACCGCGCCGCGGGAGGATCCACCCGCTGCATCTGACCCTGCGCCAGATCTACAAGATCTTTGGCGACATGGGCTTCCAGATTTACCGCTCGCCGGAAGTGGAAACCGACGACTACAACTTCACTTACCTGAACATGCCGCCTTACCATCCGGCACGGGACATGTGGGACACCTTCTACACCGACAAAGAGGGTGTGGTCTTGCGAACGCACACCTCCCCGGGGCAGGTGCGCGTGATGCGGGAAAGAGCACCGGAGAATATCCGTGTGATCCTGCCAGGCACAACCATGCGCTACGAGCAGCTGACAGCCCGTTCGGAAATTGAATTCATCCAGGTGGAACTGCTGGTTGTGGGCAAGGGCATCACCTTCGCCGACATGCGCGGCACGCTCAACGACTTCGCCCGCAGAACCTTTGGCGAGAACGCGCGCACGCGCCTGCGCCCATCCTTCTTCCCCTTCACGGAGCCCAGCGCTGAAATGGACGTGGAATGTTTCGTCTGCGGCGGCGAAGGCTGCGGCGTCTGCAAGGGCACCGGTTGGCTGGAGATCCTTGGCTGCGGCATGGTGCACCCGACCGTGCTCAGGTACGGCGGGTATGACCCGGATGTTTATTCCGGTTTCGCTGCCGGCATGGGCATCGACCGCTCGACCCTGATGCGCTATCACATTGATGATATCCGCCACTTCCGCAATAACGACATCCGCTTTCTGGAACAGTTCTAAGAGGAGATGAGATGAAAGCACCCTTAAGTTGGTTCAAAGATTACATCGACCTGGACGGCATTGGCATTGAAGAACTCGCCAACATTCTGACCAGCGTCGGTTTGGAAGTGGAAAACGTGCTCCTGGTGGGCATCGAGAAGCCCGCAGGCAAACTGAAGAATAAATATGCCGGCTTGCCCTGGGATAAAGAAAAATTCGTGGTGGCAGAGGTGGTGGAGGTCAACCAACACCCCAACGCCGACCGCCTGACCCTCTGCGAGCTAAACGATGGCACAGGGATTACGACCGTGCTGACAGGCGCGCCGAATATGTTCCCTCACCTTGGCAAGGGCAGGTTGGAACAGCCGCTCAAAGTTGCCTACGCGCGCGAAGGCGCGATGCTCTACGACGGGCATCAACCCGGACAGGTTGTGACCAAACTCAAAAAGACCACCATCCGCGGGGTAGATTCGCGCTCGATGATCTGCTCGGAAAAAGAACTCGGCATCTCCGAAGAACACGAGGGCGTGATCGAACTGGACGCGGACGCGCCGGTTGGCATGCCGCTGGTGGATTACATGGGCGATGTGGTCTACGAGGTTGCGATCCTGCCGAACATGGCAAGAGATGCTTCCATCCTGGGCATCGCCAGGGAGCTTTCCGCTGTTCTGGGGAGACCCCTGCGCCTTCCGGAGGGAATTGCCCTTCAGAAGGGCGGCGCGATTGCTGAGAAGGTTGGCCTGGATGTTCGCGACGCTGAACTGAACCCCCGCTTTATGCTGGGCATGGTGGAAGGCACGCAAGCCCGCAAAAGCCCCTACTGGGTGCAGCGAAGGCTCTCCCTGGCTGGTATGCGCCCGATTGACGCCCTGGTAGACGCGACCAACTACACTATGCTCGAGATCGGTCAGCCCCTGCATGCCTTCGATTACGACCTGCTGAAGGAAAGGGCTGGCGGCAAGCCCACCATCATCACCCGCACGGCTTACGAGGGCGAGAAGATCACCCTGCTGGATGGGTCCGAGCCCAAACTTGACACCCAAATCGAACTGGTAACCGATACCGCCGGACCGCTTTCCATCGCGGGCGTCATGGGCGGCGGCGAAACCGGCGTGCATGCCGGCACCCGCAACCTGCTTGTCGAGTCGGCGAACTGGAACTTCATCAACCTGCGCAAAACCCTCAGCAAGACCCGCATCAACAGCGAGGCAGGCTACCGCTTCAGCCGTGACGTCCACCCGGCGCTGGCGGAAACCGCGCTGAGCCTGTGCCTCAAGAGGGTGCAGGAGTGGGGCGGTGGAGAAGTGCTGCAGGGCGTGCTGGACGAATACGGCAAGCCTTATGCCGACACCGTCAACCGCCTTTCAGCAGAGAACATTGTCGAAGTGCTTGGGCAGGAGATCTCGCTGGAGGAATCCACTGGCATTCTCGAGAGATTAGGATTTACCTGCTGGATGGAAGGCAATGAACTGGTAGCAAAGAGCCCGGCCACACGCACGGACATCGAAACCGGCACAATCGGGCAGAGAAACCTGATCGAGGAAATCGCGCGCACTTATGGCTACGAACGCATCGCGGCGAAACGCCTCAGCGACGAGCTGCCGCCCCAGATCGGCAACCCCGGTCTGGAAGCTGAGGAACGCATTCGCGACATCATGGTCTCAATCGGTCTGCAGGACACCCTGGCTTACCGCCAGACCTCACCAGAACGCGAAGCCCGCCTGTTCATCGGCAGAAAAGCGCCCGAAGGGCTGGCATATGTGCGCCTCAAGAACCCGATCACCCCAGAGCGCACCGCCATGCGCCGCAGCGCCATGGCAACCATGCTCGAAATGCTGGAATACAACACAAAATTCAGGCCGGGTCTGGCGCTGTTTGAATTGGGACCGGTTTTTCTACCCGTAGCGGACGAAGTTTTACCGCATGAAGCCCTGCGCCTGAGCATCGGCCTGACTGGCGCCTGGGACGTGGCCAGTTGGGATAAAGCGCAAAGCCTGGCGATGGACTTCTTCGACCTGAAGGGTGTTGTCGAAGCTCTGCTCGACGGTCTGCACCTGGAAGGGGTCAAGTTCCAGGCGTCTGAGCACCCCAGTTTCCACCCCGGCAAGTGTGCTGAAGTGCGAGTGGGGGAGGAAATCCTGGGCGTGATGGGCGAACTGCATCCGCGGGTCAAGAAGAATTACACCTTTGGGCAGGACCCGGTGCTGGTGGCTGAGTTTGATGGAGAAGCATTGGTGCGCTTGAGCAACGCGGTCTTCACCAACAAGGCAATTTCGGGCTATCCGGCGATGGTGGAGGATATAGCCCTGATGGTGGATGAAATTGTACCGGCAGACGAGCTGGAGGCGTTGATCTGGCAGGCTGGCGGGAAGCTGCTGGTGGACGTGAAGTTGTTTGACGTCTACCGCGACGCTAAGTTGGGCGAAGGCAAGAAGAGCCTGGCCTACCAGCTGACTTACCAGGCCTTTGACCGCACCCTGACCGACAAGGACGCCCTCAACATCCGCAACCGGATTGTGAAACAGACCAAAAATGTTTTTGGCGCGGTCTTGCGCAGCTCGTAGGAGAGTCACTGAAAACCTATTAGTGTTTGCTCCAAAATCAATTGTGAGGCTGCAGGAATTCTACAGCCTCACTTATGATCTTTTGTGTAATTGGTACTGAGCCAGCAGATGGTATCCACTCCAGTCACCGAGCTGGACGGCGA
>DAISYV010000052.1:0-3682 GCA_036825115.1 Anaerolineaceae bacterium
ATTTGACCCAACCACAGCTTTCCGCAATATTCTTGATGAATGCTTGTGTCAATCTTGACCAGTTTCCATCGTTATTTTATAATTTTTAAATCCATTCCAATCAGCCAACAAAATGGCTGACTCAAAGTTGAACATCGGGTTTTTTATGCGACCGAAAGGCAAATTAGCTGAGTTGCACAAGCCAAGCCCAAAATTGTCGGGCTCCATCTCGTGTGGATTTTACTTAATTATCGAAAAGTTCGCGTTTTCCTTCCAGAACTTTTCCAAAGTGTAAGATCTCCGAGCCTTTAAAGTGACCGGGGAGGCCAAAATGTCCAAGAGCCGCTGTGTTTTAATGGTAATCATCCTGTTATTCGTTTTAATTCCCTCTCAAAGTACTGGCGCTGAAAATCAGATTGAAGGTGCCATCCAATCTGTTGGCTTCAGCCAAATTGAAGCAGGGGATAAGCACACCTGCGCCGTTACTGCAAGCGGCGCGAGCGTATGTTGGGGTAAAAATACTACCCGCGAATTAGGGACTTTTACGCCTGCGGAGAATTATCCCTTCCCGATCCGACCGCAAGACCTGACCGATAGCGCCTCTGCGATCACTGGCGCAGTTAATCACAGCTGTCTGATCAACGCGCAGGGAACCTGGTGTTGGGGTTACGGCTGGTGGGGTCAGATGGGCGATGGGGAAGCCGCACAGAACCAGACGCCAGGTCAAGTGATTGGCTTTGCCAACCCATTGCTTATCTCGGCAGGCGGCAACACCACCTGCGGGGTCAACACGAGTGGCCAGGCATACTGTTGGGGAAATGGACTCCAGGGACAAATGGGCAACGGCACTTGGGTGGACATCAATTCAACCCCCGTTCCAGTCAGTCTGACTGGCCTGGAAGTGTCGAAAATTTCAGTAGGTGCCGCGCATGTCTGTGCTGTCACGACCGGTGGGGCAGCCTATTGTTGGGGAAAAGGCACTGATGGGCAACTGGGTAACGGTTCATGGATAAACAGCAACTTGCCTGTTTTGGTGAGCGGATTTGGTAGCGGCATGGCAGATATCAGCGCTGGCGCTCTCCACACCTGCGGACTCACGACTGGAGGCGCAGTTTGGTGCTGGGGTTACGGAGAAGAGGGTTACCTTGGGAATGGGGGTTATGGGGAGGGTGCAGACAGCCCGGTTCCGGTGCAAGTGACTGATCTGACCAGCGGTGTTAGCGATATTGCCTGCGGCAATTACCATTCCTGCGCGGTGCAAGGGGGAGCAGTTAAATGCTGGGGCTACAATGGCTATGGAGCCTTGGGAGATGGAACATATGAGGACAGATACACTCCAGTGCCAGTCGTTGGTCTGGCTGGACCGGCAGTTGCTGTTTCGGTTGGGCGGTCGCACTCCTGCGCCCTGCTTGAAGGTGGCACCATCCAATGCTGGGGATACAACAGTGAAGGGCAACTGGGAATTGGGGTCGTGGCCCCTCACGTTTATGCTCCACAGACTATCCCAAATGACATCGGGAACGTCATCGGCGGTCTCAGTTACTCAGGCGACCAGCCAACCTGGCATGAGATTATTGTTTCTGCCCACCTCTCACCTGAAGACCCTCCAGTTGGCTACTCAGCCACGGCGATAAGCAGTCAGAACAATCTCACGGCGCTGCCGGATGGCACTATGTATGGTTTGGGGAGTCTGCCCGATGGTGATTATTATCTCTCCGCCTTTTTGGACGTGGATGACAGCGGTGCCTGGCCGCCAGGCGCGACAGAACCCATCGGCTGGTATGACGCGAATGCGGACGGCAACCCCGACCCGGTGACAATTTCGGGTGGAGCCAACCTTTCTGGGTATGACATTGAACTCTTGGACCCCGTGGCTGAAAGCTTCACCCTGACAGTCAGCGTGGATCCGGTGGGGAGCGGTACGGTTACGGTCTTACCTGACCAGGCCACTTACACCTCTGGAACTGAGGTCACCCTGACTGCCACCGCCAACCCTGGCTGGACCTTCACGGGTTGGGACGGTGACGCAAGCGGGGATGTCAACCCGCTTACGATCATCATGGACGCAAACAAGAGTATCACGGCCCATTTCACAGAAGAAACTTTTGGGCTCTTCCTGCCGCTCATCCTGAGGTGATCGTTTCACCGATTAATTTCAGAGAGGGTAGCACGCGCTGCCCTCTCTTGGTATCCATTGCACTCTTCGTGTTTTTGAAGCACCTTATAAGCACTGCCATGCCCGGCTTTGGGGAATTTGGCAGGGTTCGAGCGGACCTTGTTTAACGGGTAACCACGAGAGGATGCCTATCCCAGCCAGGTGTAACGGTCCTGCATGTATGCTTTCCAGCCCTGCATTTCATCAGTTGCAAATCCTCTGAACAGATCCTCCACATGCACACTGACAAAACGACCTTCTGTCTTCACCAACCTCTTCCAGATTTCGGTTGGTGTAGCCCCCAAGCCGCTCAGTAGCGGCGAAGTGATCCGCTTGAAATCGTCATTCGCGTCCGGAGAAATGTGCAGCAGGCTGACCACATCCGCGCCCAATTCACGCGCGGCTTCCATTCTCGCTGCCAGGAATTGCTGGCGCATGAATTGGTAAAACGGTTCGTAGAAAAGCGCGTCCATGTTAGGCAAGAGATTTACGTCCACTATACATTCGACATCATCAAACAGGTGCTGATAGATCTTCCGCCGATCCGTTCCGTTTTTGGCGATTCCGAGATAATTGCCGCCATAAGACTCGGTGTATTTCCACTCGATCAGCACCGCCTGCCGCTTTTTGTTCTGGTCCTCAAACATCACGATCGCGTCCGCGCTGGTGAAGTTTGCCCCGCGCGTACGGTTGCCATTTTTGGACGCTCTTTCGCCAAGGTAATTCTCCTCCCCGATCCACTCGAAGGAAACATAGAGCCCATCCTCAACCGGGATCATACGGTCAATCCGGGGGAAAACAGGCTTCAGCATGTTCGCCAGTTCTGCGGGTTTGTTGGCGAAGGGAAACAGGAAATTGACGCCCGCGACCTGGGAACTGCACAGGTGATTACTGGGCTTGCCATTCTTGCCCTGATGCCAGCCAATGTTATGACGTGCAAAAAATGCCATGGCGGCTTGCCTGATCGGCGGATAGAGGTTCTCCTCCGCGTATTCGGGCGGAAGGCAAAACGGTCGGGGTGTGCCTTTGAACATGCCTGCTTCCCTGGCCTGCTCTGAAATTGTGGCTGATGTATGCTTAAATTGAACCTGTTTTGGTTTTTCGCTTTCGAGGAATTTACCCACCGCTTCTCATCCTTCCTTTGCCTTTATCAACCGGGTACATATGGATTTTGCGTCTTCGATGAGATTATACCTTTCAATGCCTGGAGGAAGTTTTTTATTCAGGTAGGGGCACGGCACGCCGTGCCTGCCCGGCTGAGACCGTAGGTAACCACGGGGGGTTACCACTACAATTGAGACCTGACGGTCAAGTACCTCGCACGGTCGGGAGACCGGCGAGAACAAGGTTTTGTGTTCTGGTAGGGACAGGCCCCTGTGCCTGTCCGGTTAAAACCGTAGGTAACCATGGGGGTTTACTTCTTCTAGGGGAGACCTTGCGGTCAACCCCCTCGCACGGTCGGGAGACCGGCGAGAACAAGGTTTTGTATTCTGGTAGGGACAGGCCCCTGTGCCTGTCCGGTTAAAACCGTAGGTAACCATGGGGGGT
>DAISYV010000052.1:3782-13983 GCA_036825115.1 Anaerolineaceae bacterium
ACCGGCGAGAACAAATCCGTATTGGTAGAGGCATGGCATGCTGTGCCTCTACCATGATGCCTCGCCTCTAATTGTGTCATACCCCGTTCCACTTTCGTCATGCTATAATGAATCATCTACCTCGAGGGTCATTCTGAAAGGGGTTCTATGGCTTATTTCTTAGATTTATTCTCTCCTCTAACCTATCAAGCTTTCTTAAATTCACCAAGAGACATCACAGGTTTCAGACCCAAACAGAGAAACGCAGCAAGTAAACTCCAGCCCGGCGATATATTAATCTGCTATCTAACAAAAGTATCCCGGTGGGTTGGTGCGTTGCAAATCACCAGTGAAATGTTTGAAGACTCGACCCCTCGCTTTGTTTCAAACGAAGATCCTTTTGTGATTAGGTTCAAAGTGAAACCTTTAGTTGTGTTGGATCCTAAATTCGGAATCCCAATAAGAGAAGATGTGGTTTGGAACAACTTATCCTTTACTGCTCAATCGTCAAAAGAAGGTTCCCAGTGGACCGGTCCACTTCGTAGCAGCCTAAAGATGATTGACAAGAAAGATGGGGATTACTTATTGCGGTTGTTAAAGACCCAATCTCAAGCTTCTCAAGAATATCCTCTTGATGGTGAGCATTATGAGAAATATCTTACCCGCACTACTACAGTTCACCAAACAGATGTTCCCGTGTCTATCCCAGACGATACTGAAAACCATACAGGTGAGGTGATAGAAGAGAAAGAGGTCAGGGAGTCCGTAAAGATCCAAGCCCTTCTCGCATTAATCGGGGAAAAAATGGGGTTTAAGATATGGTTGCCCAGAAATGACCGAAATCTAGTCCTGCAAGAGTGGAAACCTGAGGGCGATGTGTTGCTCAACACCCTGCCCTTAAATTATGATGTAGTGACAATAAAAACCATCGAGCAGATAGATGTCTTATGGCTCAAAAGAAGGTCCATCGTCAGGGCTTTTGAAATTGAGCATACCACTTCTATCTATTCGGGAATTCTCCGCATGGCAGACCTGTTAGCTCTACAGCCTAACATGGATATTAAATTACATATTGTCGCACCAGAAGAACGAAAGGAAAAAGTATTTTCTGAAATCCAAAGACCTGTATTCTCGCTTCTGGAAAAAGGGGCGCTGTCTCAGTACTGCACATATCTTTCTTATGACAGTGTCCGTGAACTATCCAGGGAGAAGCATTTGGGTAATCTTTCTCATACAGTTCTGGAAGATTATGAGGAGAATGTGGAATAATTTTTTGGGATTGGAGTTGTAATGTCTACTGATAAAACTGCCCGCGCGAATGCAAGTCAATTCTTCGTTGCAGGTGAACTCTGTCGAAGAGGTTACCTTGCAGTCGTGACTCTTGGAAATACTCCCAATACAGATATTCTCTGTTCTAACCTGGCAGGCACAAAAGCGATTCACATTCAGGTTAAAACCTTTGTCCCAGGAGGAAGGACTTGCAGCGTTGGTGCAAAGGCAGAAATCTATACTGGAGAAAACTTCTTTTGGGTGTTGGGGGGGATACCCCATCCACACAGTACTGCAGAATTCGAGTATTACATTATTCCCAGCCTGATTATGTCCCAAAATGTCAAAAGTCACCATGCTGCCTGGCTTGCTTTGCCTGGAATGAAGGGGCAGAAGCGCAAGGATAGCAAGGTGAGGACGGTTCTCTTGCCTCCACACACTTCTCCTAACTTTTGGGATATTTCTCCCTATTTTAACAGATGGGATCTTATTGAAGAAAAACTGAAATAGTTAATACTGATGATTGGAACAGGATATTATGTCTCATTACCAACCTATTCTAAACGCCTTGATGCAATATAAAGCAATCTTCGATCAGGAAGAACTTACACCAGCGAAAACCCCTGAAGCAGTTCAACTCATACACGATAACAGTTTTGCTTTTATCTCTGCCTGCTGCCTGGATAGAGGCACAAAAGCGGAGATCATCTGGACCGTTCCTTATTGGCTCTATCAACAAGTGGGACACTACGATCCTTCGCGTTTCTACACCTTAAGCCTGGATCAAATAGCATCTCTATTCGACAAATTACCTCAGAAGCCTCGCTATACCAACGCGGCTCCCCGTACATTTCAAGAAATCTGCAGGATCGTTGTCGAGGAATTCGAAGGTAATGCTGAAAACATCTGGAAGAAGCGGCGCGCTATGGATGTGAAGCGAACGCTTATATCCGTATTCGGAGTTGGGAGCGGGATTGCCAACATGAGCCTTGTCTTGATTGAAGGGCTTTATCATCTCACTTTCTCAGACCGTGATTATGCAAACATGGACATCAAACCCGATGTCCACACCATGCGCGTTCTCTATCGTCTTGGAGTTTCTCCTGCCATTAATGAAACGGAAGCTATTATCGCCGCCCGCCAACTTAGCCCTGCTTATCCAGGTGCGATTGATGGTCCCTTGTGGTCAATTGGAAGAAAATGGTGCCACCCAACCAATCCTGAATGCGAATCGTGTCCTTTGAATGCCTGTTGTGAAAGGGTGGGGCTATGAAACGGATAGTATTGATCTCCTGCGTTAAGACTAAATTGGATCATCCAGCGAAGGCTGAGAATCTCTACATCAGCGATTTATTTGTGAAAAACCTTGCTTTCGCCAGGAAGCTGAAGCCCGATTACATATTCATTCTCTCTGCAAAATACGGTTTATTGAAACTGAATGACAGAATCGCGCCCTATGAGAAAACTTTGAATCAGATGCCAGTTTACGAAAGGCGAGCCTGGGCTTCTGGAGTGGTTTCTGAGCTTAGCAAGTACGCTAATCTAAATCAGGATGAATTCATTATCCTGGCAGGTGAGAAGTATCGGGAATTTCTCCTTCCACATATGCGGAATTACAAAATCCCGTTCGAAGGTCTTTCCTTTGGGAACCAGTTAAAGGCGCTGAAAAAGGTTCTTGGTTCTTAGGACCAAAAACTTCTCGACACCATATAACCTTTTACATCGGCGGCTTACAAACTTGAAGATTAAAGGAGTGAGTCTTTCACCTCTCACGCTTGCACAGACTAGCAAGCCCGCCATAATCGCTTTCATGGGTTTGAATGATTTCTTGCGATTTGTGTATCACTTTTAAGTCGAATTGATACACAAAATCAATTGTGTATCAATTCTGGATCACAAAATAAGGGTTAGACCGCCTTATCCCTCTCCAATAACTTCCTGACTGCCTTGAATACCTTGCCGTTCAGGAGCAGGGCGATGGCTTCGGGGATGCGCATCGGCGCGCCGCCGACGGAAAACGAGCGCAAGGGGGCATTCAGAATCGAAGCCTGGACGATACGGTCGCTCACTTCCTGGTATTCCCCGCTGCCTGCAGCCCTCTTGCGGCCAGCTCTTTCAAACATCGCCCTCAGCAACTTGCCCCTGAAGCGGTTGCGGGCGTCCCAGAGGGTGGAGTTGAGGTCGTACACCCTGGGCTCGCCCTGCGGGTCAAGCGGCAGCGGGCTGCCATAAATGGCTTCAAAAGCCTCATCCGAAACCTGCAGAGCTCCGTTGTAATAAGCGTAATAGCCTGGCGCGGATTGGCTGTAATCTGGCACGCTCACTTCCGGCGGCCAACCCGCCAACGAAACAGCGGCCTCAAGAGGGGTGTCAGCCACCGATGTGCCCAGCAGCAGCCGATATTCGCCCGCCTCGTAGTCCCAGGCGTGGACCGCGGCGTTCCAATAGGCGAAATCGCCATGCTCCAACTTGAAATGGACCACCCGGCTTTCTCCTGGCGCCAGCGCCATCTTCGAGAAAGCCTTCAATTCCTTCTGAGGGCGGAAAAGGTTTGACGCGGGCGGCGCGACGTAGAGCTGCAGCACTTCCATGCCCGCGCGAGAGCCAGTGTTAGTCACCCGCGCGCTTACATGCAGCGCATGCCCGGGCGCAAGGCTGGGTTGGCTGATCTCGAGGGTGTCGATCTCAAAACTGGTATAGGACAAGCCAAAGCCAAACGGGAAGGCTACCGGTTTGGAAAAGCTCTGGTAGTAGCGATAGCCGACAAAGACGCTTTCGCGGTACTGGGTGTTGAAGCGCTTGCCAAACTGCCCGTACGCCGGGGTGTCTTCCAGCGCAAGCGGCCAGGTTTCCGCCAATTTGCCGCTGGGGTTGACGCGCCCCAAGATCAGCTCGAGCGTTGCCGCCCCCACCATCTGCCCGGCGAGCCCCATCAGCAGCACGGCTTTAACCTTGCCGAGCCACGGCAGTCTTACTGGCGAGCCGGTATGCAGCACGACCACCACGTTCGGGTTTACTGAGGCGATTTTCTCGATCAGGGCGTTTTGCGTCTCAGGCAGCTCGAGGTGCAGGCGATCGTAACTCTCGGCTTCTTCGGTATCACGTAAACCGGCGAAGATTAAAACTGCGTCCTTCCCCCGGCAGAGATCCAGCGCTTCCTGTTCAAGCAGGGCGTTCTGCTTGCCGCCCAGATCATAACCCTGGGCATAATCCCAATCCAACTGCTCTTCACGCAGGGCGTCCAGGAAAGGCACCATCCGGCGAGGGTGCACACGGCTGCTGCCCGCGCCCTGGACGTGCGGCTTTTCGGCCATCGCGCCGACAACCGCAACGCTCATTCCCGACTGCAGCGGCAGAAGGTTCTGCTCGTTTTTCAGCAGAACCGCTGATTGGAGCGCGATATTCTTCGCGACGGCTTCAAAATCTGCAACTTGCCAGATTTTTGCAGGCCGGCGTTCTGCCCGCACTTTCTCGATCAATTCCAGCAGTTTGCCAACCGCGCGATCCAGGTCGCTTTCCGTGATCCTGCCCGACTTTACTCCCTCGAGAAGGCGATCCACGCCATATTGCCCAACCGGCGGCATTTCAAGGTCTGTGCCGGCGGGGATGGCGCTGGCGCGGTCGCTCATACCACCCCAATCGGTCATGAACAAGCCCTTGAAGCCCCATTCCTCCCGTGCAATTTTGGTCAGGAGGTCTGCGTGCTCGCTGGTGTAGGTGCCGTTGAGCTTGTTGTAGGAACTCATCACGGTCCAGGGCTGCGCCTTGTGGATGGCGATCTCAAATGGCCTCAGGTAGATTTCGCGCAGGGCGCGTTCATCGACGACTGAGTTGTTGATCACCCGGCAGAATTCCTGGTTGTTGGCAGCGAAGTGCTTGAGGCTGACGGCTGTGCCCTGGCTCTGGACGCCGTTGATGTACGCGCTTGCCAGCTCACCTGCCACCAGGGGATCTTCCGAAAAGTACTCAAAGTTGCGCCCGTTGAGGGGATGGCGCTTAATGTTCACCCCTGGCGCCAGCAATACGTCCACGCCGGCGGTTTTGGCTTCCGCGCCAAGCGCCTCACCAAGCTCAAGCACAAGATAAGGGTTAAACGAACAGGCAACAGCCGAAAGGCTCGGGTAGCTGGTGGCGGGATGGCTCTCCTCCAGGCCGGATTGACCCGCCTTTGGAAGCACCTGCCGCAAGCCATGGGGACCGTCGTGCAGCGTCAGCGCGGGAATGCCCAGCCTTGGGATGGCACGCGTGTGCCAGAAATCCCCTCCGCCTGAAATCAACCAGGCTTTCTCTTCAAGGGTCAGTTGGTCAAGGATCTGGCTGGTTTTTTGAGTGTGTTCAGGCATGGGTAAATCTTCCTTCATACAGGATTGGGATTTAGGGGGGAAGTTGATCCTGGGATCAAATCACTCCGGTCAGGAGCAGGATCGCCAGGACGATGATGAGTACGCCGATCAGCAACAGGACGTAGAAATTAAGCGAGGCGGTTTTATCAACCGTGCCAAGGTTGCTCGAGACGTCCTGTTTGGCTTGCGCTTTGAAATCGACCTTGCTGAGGATCATATCCAGCTTTTGATAAAGCTCAGTCAGCTCGGGTGAAAGCGGGCGGGCTTTCTCGACCTGGACTCCCAGGGCTTTTGCCATGGGCGCAAGCTGCTCTCCGAAGGTTTTGATCTCGCTGGTCTTGGTCTTGATCTGTTTTTCGAGGGCTTCAAGTTGGTCGTCGAGGGGGAGAAGCTCGCTTCTCAGGTCACCTTCCAGCGCCTGGATCTGACCCTGCAGATCGTTGAACTGAGTGCTCAGTGCCAATGCCTGGTTTTGCAGAGCGGGCAGCTGCGCAGCCAGCTCTGGTTCGACGTTGGTGGCATCCAGCAGGGAAGTTGTCAGGCTGCTCAGGCGGCTGTTGAGCTCGCCGAGTTGCTGTACTTTATCGGGGTCATCCGAACGTTCCATCTCGATGATACGCCCGCGGGTGTCTTTCACGTCACGCTGGAAGCGGACTTTCTCCTGCGCGGCCGCGTCCAGATCGGCTTCAAGTGACCGCACGCGAAATTTCGCGTCAGTCAGGTCGCGGTCCACATTCTTTTGTTGGCTTTTCAACACCTCAATTTGCTGATCAAAGCGCTCGACCACCGCCTTGCGCTGATCGGTTAGCTGCACTTTTTTCTCCTCGAGGGAGCGTCGGTGATCAGTTGCCCCGTCAATTTGCCCCTGGACCGTCAGAAGCTGGTTGTAAGCAGTCTCGTAGCTTGGGTCGCTGACCCTGGCTGCCCAGGCTTTCTCACCGAGTTCGTCCAGCAGATCGGCCTTATCGCGGTCCAGGCTTCTCAGTTCGCCCTTGAGGCGCGCGCCCTGGGTCTTCAGGCGGAAAGCAGTGATACCCGCATTAAACCAGGTGCTGAGCTTACCAACGCGCCATAGGTAAATCATTAAGCCCAGGTAAGCCAGCAGGAGCACAATACCCATAACAATTGAGACCCAACGCCCGCTCGAATCTGCGGGATTGGTCGTTTGGGTGCAGGCAGTCAAACCTACAGG
Organism: Anaerolineaceae bacterium; assembly: GCA_036825115.1. Lineage (GTDB taxonomy): Bacteria > Chloroflexota > Anaerolineae > Anaerolineales > Anaerolineaceae > Mesolinea. The sequence goes on from DAISYV010000052.1 coordinate 10,566, forward strand.
CATCAACGTCAGAAGCAAAATAGCTGGGAGAGAAAATCGATAATTTCGGCTATTGTTTTTCATAGCTCCTCCTGAATGAAAGCAAAACTGATTAATAGAAGTATACCTTATGGACCCTCCGTAGAAGGCCAGTTGCAACTTCTTTTTTCCTGTAAATGCGTAAATTCCTGCGCAATCCACCATTTTTGAATTGAAATAATGGTCATCATCGGCTATAATCAAAGCATGCAGGAGTTAGCCTGATACAATGATCAATACCATGCTTGTGTTGTGGACAGAAGCACACGCCAACTATTAACGGCGCGTGTTTTTCTTTTAAAAAATGACTGAAACGGAGCAGCGAAGAAATGATGGACAGCGGTTTAATCGGTAAAGTCGAGAAGGCAAAACGTTACGCAGAAGAAAAAGATCGCATCACTTTCAACACATTTGAAGCCAAAATCCGTGGGGAAAACAACGACCATATCGTCACTTACGACCATGGCAAGTGGAATTGCACTTGCAATTACTTCCAGGGGCACGGCGTGTGCGCGCACACGATGGGAATGGAATTGATCCTTGAGGGGATGGTTGTGCCATCTGAACAATTAGTTTAGTTACCTCACAAGAGGAAAAAGAGCCTTCGGGCTCTTTTTTGACAGACTCACAAATTCGAAGAGGACAACACAACTTAGCAGGGTTTTTGGGGTTTATTGGGTGAATATGACAGGAGTTCTTTATGGACATTGTTAATCAAGCCGAATTAGTCGTTAATCTTTTTTTGCAATCCTTTGGCTCCATGCTGCAGAGTTTTATGAGCATCATCACGGAGCTTGGCGGGCAAATTTTCTACATTCTCTTCATGCCTACGATTTACTGGTGCGTGGATGCCTGGGCTGGCTTGCGCATTGGGGTGATGCTGCTCTCCAGCGCTGCCTTCAACAGCTTCTTCAAAGTGCTGCTGAAAGGACCGCGCCCCTACTGGATCAGCGACAAGATCGTTCCAGGTGGGCATGAGTCTTCCTTCGGCATCCCTTCCGGCCACACCATGAACTCCACCGCTGTTTGGGGTCAGAGCGCGCTCGAGACCAAAAACCGCAAGGCGTCTTTAGCTGCAGGTGTGATGGTGCTGCTGATTGCCGTTTCGCGCCTGGTTTTGGGGGTGCACTTCCTGAGCGATGTGCTGCTGGGGCTGCTTTTGGGGCTTTTGCTGCTGCTGGCATTCAGCAAACTGCAGAAACCGGTTGGCGCCTGGTTGGATAAGCAGAGCCTGAAGAACCAGATCCTGCTGGCATTTTTCAGCTCGTTGTTTATTATCGGGCTCTCCGCTATGGTTATCGCGCTTTCCAGTGACTGGCAGATGCCAGCGGATTGGGCTGCCCGCGCCGGAGAGGTGGACCCGCTTTCGCTTGAGGGTGCGCTCACAAGCGGCGGGTTGTGGTTTGGCATGCTGGGTGGCTTTGCCTGGCTGAGGGCACGCCGGGGCGTGATCCAGAGCAATTTTGGCTCATGGCAGCGCGTTGCCCGCTATCTGGTTGGGATCGCTGGCGTTGTCGCCCTTTACGCTGGGCTTGGCTCGCTTTTCCCGGATGACCCGGGGCTGATCAGCGCGTTTTTGCGCTACTTCCGCTACTTTTTAATTGGGGTATGGATCTCCTGCCTCAGCCCGCTGCTCTTTGAGAAAATGAAAATTGGGCGGATTGAAGCAGAGTTTGAGCCCCGGAGCACTGCTCCATTAATTTAAAACAGATTCGGATTGCACGCCGATTCACCTACAAAGTGTCATTCTGAGCATCTTTAGCGAAGAATCTATTCAGTAAAGATCAGATCCTTCACTGCGTTCAGGATGACAAATGCAGAGATAAGAACAAGCAATAGACCGACAATGAGGTCAGTTTCCAGAAGGACCCAGATCATGATGTTGAGATCGCCACGTCGCTTCGCTCCTCGCGATGACTGATTCTTGTCATTGCGAACCTCTCCTGCCCTTGTGTCTTTTTACAAGGGTTGCGCCTTTGCTTGCAAAGCGGGGTAAGAGCTTTATGAGCAGCAACTTATTAGTGGGGAGCGTAATGTTGGGATCGCCACGTCGCTTTGCTCCTCGCGATGACGCATTTTGATTCGTAGGGAACGGTCTTGCGCCGTTTCGTTTGGTTGTGTTTGCGGAAGGGGTCAAGCCCCTTCCCTACGAAAGATGGTTGGTGGGGGTCATGACGGTGAGATCGCCACGTCGCTACGCTCCTCGCGATGACGAAAAATGTAGGGTGGATTGGCGTCACAGAGCCGAAAACAACCTGAATCTTGTTATAGCCAACCCATTTGGACATCACTCAAGTCATTCTGAGCCTCTTTTGCGAAGAATCTGATTTTTAACAGACAGATCCTTCCCGCAAGGGGACGCAAGCAATCGCGCTGCTCAGGATGACATTGTCGGAGTTGAGATCGCCACGTCGCTACTCTCCTCGCGATGACGAAAAATGTAGGGTGGATTGGCGTCACAGAGCCGAAAACAACCTGAATCTTGTTATAGCCAACCCATTTGGATATCTCAAGTCATTCTGAGCCTCTTTTGCGAAGAATCTGATTATTAACAGACAGATCCTTCGCGTTGCTCAGGATGACATTGTCGGAGTTGAGATCGCCACGTCGCTACGCTCCTCGCGATGACGGATTTTGATTCGTAGGGAATAGTCTCGCGCCGTTTCGTTTGGTTGTGTTTGCGGAAGGGGTCAAGCCCCTTCCCTACGAAAGATGGTTGGTGGGGGTCATGACGGTGAGATCGCCACGTCGCTACGCTCCTCGCGATGACAAAAATTGTAGGGTGGATTGGCGTCACAGAGCCGAAAACAACCTGAATCTTGTTATAGCTAACCCATTTGGACATCACTCAAGTCATTCTGAGCCTCTTTTGCGAAGAATCTAATTATTAGTGAATAGATCCTTCGCTTCGCTCAGGATGACAGTGTCGGGGTAATGATCGCCACGTCGCGTTGCTCAGGATGACATTGTCGGGGTAATGATCGCCACGTCGCTACGCTCCTCGCGATGACGAAAAATGTAGGGTGGATTGGCGTCACAGAGCCGAAAACAACCTGAATCTTGTTATAGCCAACCCATTTGGACATCACTCAAGTCATTCTGAGCCTCTTTTGCGAAGAATCTGATTATTAGTGAATAGATCCTTCGCTTCGCTCAGGATGACAGTGTCGGGGTAATGATCGCCACGTCGCGTTGCTCAGGATGACATTGTCGGGGTAATGATCGCCACGTCGCGTTGCTCAGGATGACATTGTCGGAGTTGAGATCGCCACGTCGCTTCGCTCCTCGCGATGACAAAAAGCCAACCCCTCCTACTGCGTCAGGAATCAAAAATGCCGTGATCACACGGCATTTTTTGTGGCGGAGAGAGTGGGGTTCGAACCCACGATGGGTACAAGAC
>DAISYV010000053.1:0-13776 GCA_036825115.1 Anaerolineaceae bacterium
ACCGTGTTTCAGTTCCATTGTGGGGGGCCACCCTCTCAGGTCCCCTACCCGTCATAGCCTTGGTAGGCCGTTACCCTACCAACCAGCTGATGGGACGCAGGCTCCTCTTGAAGCGAATAAATCCTTTACTCTCAACTTTCTGAAAATCGAGAGCACATGCGGTATTAGCGATCCTTTCGGAACGTTATTCCACACTTCAAGGCAGATCACCAACGCGTTACTCACCCGTTCGCCACTAAGCCAATATTGCTATTAGCTCCGTTCGACTTGCATGTATTAGGCACACCGCCAACGTTCATCCTGAGCCAGGATCAAACTCTCCGCTAAAATTTATCACCTTGCGGTGTTTTCATTTTACGGAAAAGATCATTAACGAGGCTTGTAGTAATTACTTACCTATTTATTTCTTGTCTTGCATTTTTCCTATCACTTTTCAGTTGTTAAGGTTCTGACTTTCAAGAGACCGGATTCTAACGGATTCATTCTCCGCTGTCAAGCCATTCTTTCAGACGAAAGCGCCGGCCATAACTCTCTGCCGGCAACTGGCTTACCCGATCCTATCTAGACCCAAGCTATTCTGTTTTCAAGCATCACGCCTCAGGCGCGATATCCTAATGTAGCACCTTGGAACAATTAGTATAGACTACCTGAATTGCTTTGTCAAGGGCGAATTCCAACCAATTTGAGTTTTGCCTCATTCCTGCTGGAGTTCAGAAAGCTTATTTTTTCAAAGTTCGTGCGCCCGTTCGGACGCACAAAAGCCAATTATAGGCAAACCAAAGATTAAGTCAAGGGTTTTTTGGACCAATTTCCAAAACTCGTCTTCTAATTTACCAATTCGCGCGAATCTTCCCCTGAAGAATTCAGAATCAGGCTTGAATAGAGCAGTTTTACACCCCTTTTGACTCTTTTTACTTCTATGAGCCTTCCATACCTACACACTATTGGCTTAGAACGGCATAAATGAACAGGCGGAAGGCCAGAATCCCCGCCTGACTTCCTGCTCGGGCACTCTGACAATCCGTCCGATTATTCGATATAAAGGTGTTACCTTCTATTAATATGGTTAAAAAAATACTGGCTGTTAAGCCTGGCTAAATCTTCTTTGATCCTATAAATGGCACAAACCTTGGGGTTTTGGAGGCATAATCTCGCCATGCCGGGTTCTGATCTTTACCCTTCTCCTGAATCGGGATCCCCGAAACAAACAAAAGCAGGTAAGTGATGACTGCCGGGCTGATCAAGGCCAGCCATCCCCAAGAATAGCCTAGACTCATCACCGCCAGCCCCAACCAAACCAGGCTTTCGCCAAAGTAGTTGGGATGGCGGCTGGTTCTCCACAATCCGGCTTGCATGATCCTGCCCTTGTTTTTCGGGTCGCGTTTAAAGGCAGCCAATTGGGCGTCGGCTACAGCCTCAAAAACAAATCCGATCGCAAATATGACCAGCCCCACCCAGGTGGCTATCCCCACGGGTTTTGGATCGATGTGATTTATGCGCAGTATTGCCGCAGAAATGAGATATTGCAGACCAGCCTGAAGCATGAACAGGCGCAAGAAGGCTTTGGACTGAGCGTTCTCACCGTAGCCCCTCAGTATTTCCTGGTAGCGCTTATCCTCACCGGTTTTTGCAATTCGCTTAACGACATACCAGGCCAGCCGCAGGCCCCAAAGGCTTACAGCCAGCGCCAACAGCAAATTTGGCAGTTCCTTGGGAGAAAAGGCAAAATAACTGACCCAGGCGATCAGCGCAAACCCAACGCCCCAGGCGGCATCCAAAAAGGTCACCTTACTGGTTAGTCTGGCAATCACATAGACCAGTGAAAACGCCGCCACCGGGACCAACAGCATCAGGAGCAAGTATTGAAGGATCATTTTCGGATCAAGTAGGTGATAAGTGATACTGCAAGCGAGAGAAAAGTACCCCATGCAATATCCACAACCGTCACAAGCAAAGGCCAATTCTTGAGAGTTGCCATGTTGGTGAGATCATAAGTAGCATAAGTTACCAAGCCGAAGATTGCCGCGCTCACAATCAACCGGGTCAGGTTCTGATGCTCCAAAGCTGGAGCGACAACAAAGTAGACCATTGCTGCAACAAATAATATATAGAAGATCGCCGCCGGCAGTAGTTTGGCTTTGTCAGCCATTAAATGCCCGATTTGCGCCTTGTAAAACTTTGGAGCAACAAGTGTGAGCCAGACCATATCTATGCCCAAAAATACCGCAAAAGCAACAAAAAATGTCTTGATGTTTTCCATTTTCTCTTCCTTTAATTTTCCATTACATAACCTATGGCAAGCGCATCATGCCCCGCCATCAAAACATAAATTTGATTGGATAATTGCATAAACACTCTAAAAGGAAACTTTTCCTGACTGCCTGAATCTTTTGCTTCATTTTTAATGCCAAGCTTTAATTGCCTTTTTGAGCAGGGTATCCTGACCCGTTAAACAAGTTTTATCTTCAATTTCTAAAAAAATCGAATTAATGTAGAGATTTATGCGCAATAATTTCAGTGCTAAATCTGCGGTTTATTGATCGATCGTTCCGGGCAATCAATTATTTTGTTGGCTTTCCTCAAGTTCGCCATCAAATCATCGATGATAGGAACAATACAACGACGCCAAGCAGCGCGTTGAAGGCTAAGATTGCCGCGGAAGCTTTTTGGAGCTCCATTTTCTTTTCAAGCTTTACCCGCTTATTGATGTAAAGCCGCACAAAAGCCAGGATGACCATTAGCACGATCAAAATGTGTTTGATTGACACAGCAGTCATGTATGGCGTGCCAAAACTCATCAGACCGGTAAAACTCTTGGATGATCTACCCAACAGCAAACCAGTCAGAGCCAACCCAGCCATGCTCACCAGGGCAAACGGCTTGATCCGGTCCTGAATTCCATTGATAACCATTAAGGGCTCGCTAATTTTTGAGTTTTTGCGAATGCCTGGCAAAATCACTGCTGCCATCAAGAGCATCCCGCCGATCCAAAGCGCAGTAAACAGATTGTGCAAAAAACGCATGATATTCATTAGTAGTAGTTGGTTGGGCATATTATCTTTCCTCTTTCTTTGACGTTGCTTTATCAATTAAGCTCAGTAAACTTGTTTTTTCCGCTTCATTCAGGCTTTTCAGGAGCAAATCCACACGCTTGCTTCGAAATTGCTCGATTTCAGAAACCGCTTGATGTCCTTTTTCAGTCAAGGACAGTGAAAGCGCTCTGCCGTCAAACGGCTCCTGTGTTTTCTCAACCAAACCTTTTGCGTTCAACAGGCTCACCATCGCGCTCACGCTGGCAGCGCTGTATTGCAAAGCCTCGGTGAGCTCACTCAAACGGCAATCCGGATGCCTGGCCAGATAATCCAGGTAAACCACCTGGGAAGGGGTAATGTTGAACGTTTCCAGGGGTGGGAGCTCTCCTCCCAACCGATGAAAGCGCAAAATCAATTGTTGGAATTTGAGGTTTAGTGAGTCTTGCATAATTAGTTAGGTTTCCTAACTAATTAGTTTATCCTTGCTTTGCCAAAAAAGCAAATTGCCTGAAATAAAAACAGCACCAGTAAAAACTGGTGCTGCCGATTAAATCTACTTGGCTTAGAAATCGATATTGAAGACGAAGCTGCGGAAAAAGATATAAATGAAGTAGATAACGATCAAGTATATGGCAGACTTTTTGCCAAGTTTTCCATGATTGAACCACAAGATTGCCCACAGCAAAGCGCCAGTTAAAGTCTCCCACGGGAGATCCCAGATGATCAGAGGTCTTGGAACGGCATAGGTCGAGATAAGGGCGCCGCCGCCGATTGCCAACAAAGGATTCGTGATGTTACTGCCCACCAGTGTTCCGAAGGAAATGCCGGCTTCTTTATGACGGATACCTGCCAGGGCGGTTGTAAGCTCAGGCAATGCCGAGGCGAGGCCAAGCGTGATCACCCCGATCAGCGATCCGCCCACACCGGTTCGATCAACAATAATCTCTGTGGCCGAAAGCACAAAGGTGGCACATGCGACAATGACCACCAGTAACACCAATGTGATCAAGCCGTCGAACAACACTTCCCGCCCATTGCTTGGAACGTCTTCAGCCATTTCTGAAGAGTTGAGCTGGTTGTCTTCTTCCTTGTAATGCTTGCGCTCATCTGCATATAAATAGTAGGTATAAGCAATAAACGTTCCAAATAAGATTGCGCCATCAATGCGGCTATAGTCTCCATCCCAACCAAGGATCAGGCACATAATGGTTGTGCCGATCATCGGGACCATGCTCTTCCAGAGGAAATAGCGGCGGAAGTAAAGCGTGCCGGACAACAACACGACGACGCCCATGATCAGGGTCTGCTGAACCACATCCGAGCCGATGTTGGCGCCCAGAACGATGGCAGAACCGGTTTGATAATCCAGCGTGCCGCGCAGAATGTTGACCGACGCTGTGAAGTGGGAGGTGATCTCCGGAAGCGACGTAGCAACAGAGAGCACCGTCATCCCCATGAAAGTGCTGGATAGTTTAAAGTAGTTCGCGATCCCGATCAACTTCTTAACAGCATAGTTGGCTCCCAATATCAGCACAGCGAGCGCAAACAAACCAACCGCGATAACTACGAAAATGTTCCAATCTTGCATCATAATAAGTCCTTTTCTGAAAACGATTGATTATATGACCCTTTTTTCCAGTCGCAATAGCCGCAAAGACGATTTAACCTCGATTTAACAATTGGTAGAGGAGATGATGGCTGCTATCTTCGATCTGACATCGCGAGCGAAGCGTGGCGATCTAATTTCCATCGATCAAGAGACTTTGCTACACAGATCGTCGTCGACGGCGGATTGAGGGCACAAAGCGTGCGTCCATCACATAGTTTAGAGTGCCCTCAATCGCGCCCTACAAAAAATTTTCCTGTAGAGCAGAATATGTATTCGTCATCGCAAGGGAGCGCAGCGACCGCGGCGATCTGCCTTTTGGCTCTACCGACCAACTTAATAGCTGACAACAAGATTTTTTTGAGATTGTTTTCCAGATAACATAAAGAACCCTCACCCCCGCTTTGCGGACCCTCCCCCTTCGTTCGCTTCGCTCACTGGGGAGGGCTATTCTTTCTCATTCGCCCAACGAGGATGCCGGCATGATAAACAGAACACTCTTGTTATCGCGAGGGAGCGAAGCGACCGCGGCGATCTGCCTGTAAGTTTGTTCCAACAACAATAGAGACAAAACAAAACTGCAGACTGCCGCGTCGCCCTGACGGGCTTCTCGCAGTGACGGACTAATCAGTCATCGCGAGCGAAGTGTGGCGATCTGCGTATTGTATCTATTGGATGGAGACCTGGCGGTCAGTTCACGAGCTCGGCGAAGACGCCGGCACGATCAATTCTAGTTGTAGGGAACGGTCTTGCGAACTTCCGTTTTGTAGTGTTTGCGGAAGGGGGTCACTCTCTCCGCTTTGCTCGCAGGGCAAGGCCCATTCCCTACGAAAGATGGTTGGTAGGTTGGCTTTTTGAAACAACCCGGACGTCAACTTTGTTTTACGCCAACTTACTCTACTACTACTAGTGTTAGAGTCGCAAACGATGTAGACGTCGGAGTGAGACCGCGTAAGAGGGCTTGATTCAAAATGGGTCAAGGTGGTCGCATTCCGACCTGTGAAATGGAGAATTGAGTAAAATGGGTAGAGTCGTTAACTCAGAAAGCATCTCAATGCACAGACCAAACACGCTACTATTAATAATCATCTCCCTTTTCATCCTGACTCTGCTTGCCTGCCAGGTTGGGCCAACGCCCATGCCCCCCACGGAGACACCTGCCCTTGCAACAGCCACGCTTGCAGCAGAAACAACCGAAGCGCCGGATCCAACACCCACTGCCACGAGCGAGCCCCCAATTTACGTCTACCAGCCCAACCCGGATTTGCCGCTTGCCTTAAGCGAGTTGGTCGCGCAGCAGGCTCTCGCACAGACGCAAGGCGCAGCCAATGAGAGCGCCTACACCTTCGAATTTGGTGACGCCAATCCGGTCGGCAATTGGGTTTATGCCCTGGTGGCGCCCTTCCCGACCGTCCCAGACGAGGTCAACGCCAGCTGGCTGCAAAAGCTCTGGCGAGGCCAGCCGGAAGACGCCATCCAGACGCTGCTGGTCGCGGAAGGCGATTTGCCTGCCCTCATCAACATCCTGGGTCAGCCCGGGCAAACCGTGCAGACCCAAGCCAAAGAAACCTTGCTCGAAACAGCCTGGACGACACAAAACACCTGGGCGATCATCCCCTTCGAGGAGATCGGGCCACGTTGGAAGGTGTTGATCATTGACGGGCAATCCCCGATCCACAAAGATTTCAGCGCCGATCAATACGCGCTGAACGCTCCGATCTCTGCCAGCCCGGTGGAGCCAGACAAAAATTTCACTCTGCCGCCCGAACTGGCAGCGCTGCACTTCTCCAACCTTGACTCATCCAAGATCACGACGGTGATGCTGACTGGCGTGACCGCCCTGGTGCGCGCGACCGCGGTGGGGATGGACCAGCGCGGCATCCTCGTCCCTGGCGAGCATATCGCCGACATCATGCAAGCAGCCGACCTGCTGCACATCAGCAACGAAGTACCCTTTGCTGAAGGCTGCCCTCCGCACACTTTTGGCGATTACCTGGTTTTCTGCACGCCTGAAAGCTACATGGAGCTGCTGCGTTCAGTTGGCACGGACATCGTGGAACTCACCGGCGATCACTTCCAGGATTACGGCGAGGAGGGTATGCTCTTCACGCTCGGGCTCTACGCCAAAGAAGGCTGGCCGGTCTACGGCGGGGGCAAAAACATCTTCGACGCCCAAAAAGAAGTCAGACTGGAGCTCAACGGCAACAAGCTGGCTTTCATCGGCTGCAACGCGAAATCCCCCAATTTTGCCCGGGCAAGCGAAACCTCGAGTGGCGCCTACCACTGCGATATGGAAGCCATGGCGCAGGCCGTGCGCGAGCTCAAAGCTGAGGGGTATCTGCCGATTGTCACCTTCCAGCACGAAGAACGCTATTTGTGGTCGCCCAATGCCTCGATGGTAGAAGACTTCAATATCGTCGCTGAAGCTGGCGCGGTGATCGTCAGCGGCAGCCAGTCGCACGTGCCGCATTACGCCGAGTTTTACGGGGAAAGCTTCCTCCATTATGGGCTTGGCAACCTATTCTTTGACCAATACGGCATCGCCCCCAATACCGACATCGGTTTTCTCGACCGCCACGTGTTCTATGAAGGGCGTTATCTGGGTGTTGAATTGTTTCCGATCCAGTTCATCGATAAGGTTCAACCGCGCCTGATGACCGCCTCCGAAAAGGCTGAAACCCTCACGATTATGTTCGATACCATGCGCATGTGGTGGAAGGACGAAAACAATCAAGCCGTCATGCCAGCCTGGAAATCCATCCAACCATAAAATAATCAAACCATATTCAAAAAAACCACATCTCAACGATCATTTCATTTTGGATAATTAACACTTCTTTCTGTGCCTTTTGCCGAATTATCTTGACTAACACCTCAGGGGATGTATAATATAGGCGAACAGAGGTTTCCCTTCTAACATATTTACTTTCGAACCTCTATGACAATTTAAGCAGGTCAACCTTGACCCAAGCAAATCCGCGCAATTGTTCTTTTTCTGTCTACGCTTCAAGCGTGTCTTTATCAAAATTTAGCTGAGTACGAAGAATTTAACGGAGGTGAACATAAAAATTGTTTGTCTAGGTCGTTGAAGTAGTAGTTGTTGTTTGTATTTCTTCGAATCTGAGTGAAATAAGGAACTGACATGAAGAAAAAACTGTTTAGTCTGTTTATTGTTTTTATATTCGTCCTGACCTCCTTCTCCAGCTTTACTACATCCTCTGGTATCGCGAAAGCGAGTGATCCAGACTCAATTGTGACGGTTGAACAGGCTGTTTTGGACGAAATGCAGTTAAATGGCTCGGCAAGCTACTGGATCCAATTCAAGAACTCGGTGGATCTAAGCCCAGCCTACACTATGAACTGGAGCGATAGAGGCTGGTTTGTTTATGAGACCCTTCTAAAACAAGCCGACGTCACTCAAGCTCAGGTTAAAAGCTATCTTACAGGCAGTAAAGTTGATTTCAAGAGCTATTGGATCAACAACTCCATTCTGGTTACAAGCTCCTCGAAATCCGTCTTGAATGACCTCCTGAAATTTGACGGCATCGAGAGCATCCAGGCTCGTAAATCCTATATTCTTTACGAACCGGATACTTCTGCAGCCCTGCTCGACAACGGCATCAATGCCATTGAACCCAACCTGACGCATGTCAATGCTGACGACGTTTGGGCGATGGGGATTGATGGCGCGGGCTTGGTGATCGCCAACATCGACACCGGCGTGCGTTATTCGCACCAGGCACTGGTTGGTCAGTACCGCGGAAATCTTGGCGGCACTTTTGACCACAACTACAACTGGTTCAATCCCGATGATCTCGGTGACGATGTTCCCCGGGATGGCAATGGTCACGGTACCCACACCATGGGCACTATGGTCGGGGATGACGGCAGCGCGAATCAGATCGGCATTGCTCCTGGAGCCGAGTGGATTGCCTGCGCAGGCTGCCCGGATGGAAGCTGTACTGACACCGCTCTGCTGGGCTGCGCCGAATTTATCGCTGCGCCAACTGACTTGACTGGCAATAACGCTGATCCAGATCTGCGCCCGAACGCGGTCAACAACTCCTGGGGTGACTGCGGTCAGACCTACGATCCCTGGTTTGCAGACGTTATTGATGCCTGGCATGCTGTGGGTACTTACCCAATCTTCTCCAATGGCAACGCCTCCAACTGCGGCTATTCCGCTCCTCCCGGACTTAACACGGTCGGCAACCCTGCCCGCTCGGGCAATGTGACTGGTGTTGGTTCTTCTGGTGAGCAAAACGGGCTATATGCCAGCCATTCCAACTGGGGACCAACTGATAATATGGATACCGTCAATCCCACCGATGGATATGACGAATTGAAACCCCAGGTGTTGGCACCAGGTGTGAGCATCCGTTCTTCCGTGCCAACAAGTGATACTTCTTACGAAGATGGCTGGTCTGGCACGTCCATGTCTGCCCCTCATGTGACCGGTTTGGTTGCCCTCATCTGGCAGGCAGCGCCCTGTCTGATTGGTGATTATGCTGTTACTGAAAACCTGATCGAATCCACCGCCGTGGACATGGTCTACGATGACGGCTCATCCCTCACTCCCAGCAACTTCCCGAACTACGCGACGGGTTGGGGCGAGATTGACGCCCTGGCAGCAGTCAACTATGCGAGCGGAATGTGCGCGATGGGAACGTTGGAAGGCACGGTCACAACCGATGGAACCACACCGGTTGAAGGTGCCAAGATCTTCGCCGATAACGGCGCAGGTTACACCAAGAATATCTACTCTGCCCCCAACGGCAGCTATAGCACTGGCTTGCCCGAAGGCACCTACACATTGACCGCCAGCAAGTATGGTTACCAATCGGACACGGTTACTGGCATCGTCATCACCGAAGGTGCCACTACCATGCAAGATTTTGAAATTCCCCAACTGGGAATGTCACTCGTCTCGGGTTATGTTTATGACGGCGGTGTGGAAGGATTGGGCGAGCATGGATATCCGCTTTATTCCTCCATTCACGTTTCAACCCCCGGATTTGATGAGACTATCTACACAGATCCCTTCACCGGCTACTACGAAATCGAGCTGGTAGAAGCGACTGAACATACATTCACCACTGATCCAATTCCTGGGGGTTATGATCCTCTGGTGGAAGCTGTCACCGCAACCGGCACGGCATACACCCACGATATTCACGTTCCCGTGGATGGTGCAGTTTGCGCGGCACCCGGCTATCAGCCGGATTACGACATCTTCTACTCCTTCGAGAGCAGCGCTGAAGGCTTTACCCCCGGCGGCACGACCTCCTTTGCCTGGGGGGACTTCACCAGCGGTCCAGGAGAAGGTCACAGCGGCACCAAGGGTATTGCCACTAATCCTGGCGGTAACTATAATGCCAGCGAACTTGGTTGGATAGCCTCGCCCGTCATCGATCTCTCCGGTAATGGCACCAATTCAACCGCCATTCAGTGGTGGGATTGGAAAGATATCGAAAGTGCTTCGTTCGACTGGGCGCGCCTGGATGTAACCAAGGATGGCGGCGTAACATGGGATATCGCCTGGGGTCCTGTTGGCGGGGTGACTGATACAGCCTACAGCCAGCAAACAGTGGTCCTGGATCCTACTTACAATGTCGCAGATTTCCAGTTCCGCTTCTACTTCAAGAGTGATAGCTCTGTGCAGTACGAAGGCTGGTATGTGGATGATATTGGAGTTGTGAGCATTCCCGTGCCTCCACCTACAACCGTCTTCACCACCAACTTCGATGCCGACAACGGCGGATTTGTCGCCAGCGGAACAAATTCGACCTGGGCTTGGGGTGCTCCTACTTCAGGTCCTGGCGCTCCTTATTCTGCTCCCAACGTCTGGGCGACCAACCTGGCTGGTAACTACAACAACAGCGAGGAATCTTATATCACTTCCCCTGCAATAGACCTGAGCAGTTACGCTGGTCAAGCTCCCACCATCTCCTTTATGCACTGGTATAACAGCGAAAGCAATACCTGGGATTATGGGTCAGTGGAAGCTTCCAAGGATGGCGGAGCAACCTGGGATATTATCTGGCAGAAGTTTGGCGTATTGGTAGATCCCTGGACAGCAAAATCACTGCAGCTGGACCCATCTTATGCGGTGAGCAATTTCCAGTTCCGATTCCACTTCCACTCCGACAGCTCAGTCAACAGTTATTCTGGCTGGTATATTGACGATGTGGCAGTGAGCGTTGCTGAGTATGTTGAGATCGCGGCGCCTTGTGTGGTCGTTCCCGGCGGCGTGGTGGCTGGCTATGTCTATGATGACAACGATAATAGCCTGATTGTTGGTGCGGACGTCTACAGCGACGTGGTCGCAACACAGACCTTCTTCATTCCTGAAGATCCTGCCAGCGAAGGCTTGTTCTGGGTTTTCCATCCAACCATGACCGATCCTGAAGACGTAGATTTTACTGCCTCAAAAGCTCTATATGGCAGTGATGACGCAACAGTCAGTGTCGATCAGGATGCCATTAACCAGCAGGACTTCTACCTGGGTACGGGTGAATTAAGCTTTGACCCAACCTCGTTTGAAGTCACGATGAACATGGGTGACACTCCCCATACCGAAACACTGACCATCAGTAACGACGGCACCTCGGACGCCATGTTCGAACTGGTCGAGAAGGACGATGGTTTTGAATTACCGACTGTGATGATCCCCGCTTTCGAGGGAAAGTTGCCTGAGGATACACGCCCTGTTTCTATGGGACGCGCGCCTGAACTGGCTAACGCTACCTTAAAATCAGCTGGTGACAATCCCTTCAAGGGTATCCTCGCTGGTGAATCTGCCTTTGCTGTGGATGCATATCCTGGTGAAAACCTGGTCTACTTCCCCGATACAACTCTGCCCGGTACATGGACAATAGTCGGTGGAGTACCTGGCTCCGAATTCTTTGCGGGCGACTTCGTGGGTGGTGATTTCTCACAACTCTATGTCGTCAACTCGACTGGTAACACCTTATATAGTGTCGACACAGCTACCGCAGCCCAAACCATGATTGGCACCACCACCCCACCTTCCGGTCAAAGCTTCTCTGGTCTTTCCGGCACACCGGATGGTACCATGTATGGTCTGACCACAACCTGCGCTGGAACAAACCTGGTTATCGTTGATGTGGCTACCGCCGCAACAACTGACCTGGGTGCTCTGCCTGGTATTGATTGCGGTATCGACCTGGCTTACAACACTGATGATGGCATGATCTATATTGTGGATCTCGTCTCCGACAGTCTTTTCCGGGTTGATCCTGATACCCTGGCAACGACCTCAGTTGGTGCACTGGGTGTTGCTCCCAACTACGCTCAGGGCATGGACTACGAAGAGGAGTCCGGCGTTCTTTACTGGGCGGCTTATGTCTCTTCCGGTGAACTTCGCATCATCGACACCACCACTGGTGCAAGCCAGCTTGTGGGTGCCTTCCCTGGCGGTGCTGAAGTCGATTCGTTGGCATTTGCCACCGGCGGTCAGTCTGACGTCCCATGGCTATCGGAAGATCCTATCAGCGGCACAGTACCGGCTGCAGGTTCGATCGATATTGATGTCATCTTCGATCCGACCGGCCTTAGCCAACCTGGCGATTACCTGGCGGAACTCAAGGTGAAGCACGACACACCTTACACCTATCCAAATATCCCAGTGGTGCTGCACCTGATTGCACCGGGAGACTTTGGCACATTCAATGGTCATATCTTTGGCCTGGAAGCCTGCGACGTCAATTCAGCAGTACTGGAAGGCGCCACGGTCAACTTCTGGCAAGGCACAACTATAGTTGCTACAACAACCACAAACGCAGCGGGTTATTACTCTTATGCATTACCGTCCGGCACTTATGATATCGAATTTGATATGGATGGATTTGTGACCGAATATGCTGAAGAAGTTATTCTCGCTGCAGGAGAAACTGTCACAGTGGACTTTACACTCCGCCTGATTGCCCCCTGCCTAAGCGTTGATCCAACCAGTCTCGAACAGACACAAACCGCTGATACCACAACCTCCCAGACCCTCACAATTGTGAACACGGGTGCTGGCGTTGGCGTCTTTGAGCTGTTTGAACTGCCCGTTGCTGGAATCCTGGCTGATCAATTACTTCTGGATCCGAGCTTTGAAGAATACACACCCAATCCTTACTGGGATGAATACTCCGAAGCTTATGGAACACCGCTTTGCACCGTCGCTGATTGCGGTACCGGTACGGGTACTGGACCTAACATTGGTGATGTTTGGACTTGGTTCGGCGGCTCATCGACCGGTGATTCAGGTTACGTCTCCCAAGAGGTGGACATACTACCCGGTACAGCTGAGATAAGTTTCTATGCAGAGCAATATGTTTGCGGCGCGGCAGGAGCATCTAATTACATGGCTCTGGTGATCGATGGTACTGAAATCTGGCGCACTGATGGGACTGACCCCGCTTGCGGTGTGCTTGGCTATCGTCTTGTAACAGTAGATGTTAGCGATTTTGCTGATGGTGGCACGCATGAAATCATGTTTGACTCCATAACAGTAGATGGTGCTAACTTCTTCCTTGATGATGTCGAGTTGAACCTTGAAGCTGGGGGTGATGTGCCATGGCTCTCGCTGGATCCCACTGCTGGCGTTGTCCTTGCGGACGACTCAACGGATGTAACAGTCACTTACAACTCGACTGGTCTGGCTGAGGGCGATTACTTCGCTTCAATCCGGGTCAAGAATCCACCGGCTGCCGCGATCAATGTTCCCGTGACCTTACACGTCACCAATTGGAATTACATCTTCCTGCCTTTGATCCTGAAGTAAACTGGCTCAGAGAAGAACCTGGCAACAGGTTTAGATAAATCAACAGGGGCTGGCGAAAAAGCCAGCCCCTGTTGAATCAGAGCAGGGAAAAGGCGGGCCTTTTCCTTATTTTTTTTCCATCACCATCCCGGTTGACGCAGGTGTCAACCCTACAGTTCCCCCCATCGTTCATCCCGGTTGACGCGTCCCGCAGGGGGAGGCTTCGCTCGGCGTCAACCCTACAAGTCCTTCATCTATTTACCCCCTTTTTACGCATCGATTTGCTCGTCTTTCTCCCGTAGGGAAAAGGCCCGTGTATGACACCACATAGGTGACAATTTGTGACAGGACATGGGTTACACTTTTGA
>DAISYV010000054.1:0-13616 GCA_036825115.1 Anaerolineaceae bacterium
TGGGCGGAATCTGCCAGGAAGGTTTCGCCGACCACATAACGTTCTGGATGTTCATCCAGAATCTTGCGGATGTCCTGCAGGGCAGGGATCATTTCGGGTTGTGAGATCTCATAGATGTGCTCAATTTTCTCAAAGTTACGGAGATGAAAGCCAGACCGCCTGGGATTATCACGCAGGTCAGCATCTTTGTACCAGGCGTTGAACACATCCAGCCTGAAGCCATCTACGCCCTTATTCAGCCAGTAACGGAAGATATCCAGCATGGCGGCTCGCACGTCCGGATTGCGCCAGTTGAGGTCAGCCTGATGTTTGTCAAAAATGTGGAGATAGTACTGCCCAAGTTTCTCGTCGAACTCCCAGGCAGGTCCGCCAAACCACGATCGCCAATTGTTTGGCATGCCGCCATCAGGGGCAGGATCCCGCCAGATGTACCAGTCGTGGTAAGGATTGCTGCGGGACATGCGCGATTCCTGGAACCAGCGATGCTGGTCGGAGGTGTGGTTGAGCACCAAATCCATGATGATGTGGATGCCGCGTTTGTGGGCCTCGTTTAGCAGGCGGTCAAAGTCCTGAAGATTACCAAACTTCGGGTCGATGGTGTGGTAATCCGAAACGTCATAGCCAAAGTCAACATCCGGCGAAGGGGTAATGGGGGAGAGCCAGATGCCATCGATGCCGAGCTCATGCAGGTAATCGAGATGCTGGATGATGCCGGTCAGATCGCCGATGCCGTCCGCGTTGGTGTCCTGAAAGGAACGCGGGTAGATCTGGTAGATGATGCCGTTCTTCCACCATAGTTTCTTCTCTGTCATCTGTATCTTCTCCTCTGGCTAACAAAAATCTTTGATCAATGATGATTAAGTGTTGACATTAACATGCAAAGCGATTCAAAGCACAGGTCGTGGCTCTCCTGGGATGCCGATCAACTGAGAGCGATCGCGCTGCCATAGCTTTTACTTGTATTTTAGTCATTATGAATTTTACAACGGGAATCAGGGGAAAAGCAAAGAATATACAACAACTGCTGGGAAAAATTTGAGTTCACTCCTGATCACATCCACACCGACAGATTGAAAGTGATGGATCTATAAAAATCAGGGGCTTATGGATGCCACCTGCCTTACATCTTTACAAATACATCAGGATCTCATATGCTGTTCCCCTGGGCTGACAGTTAGAGAATTAAACTTGCAAATACGGATAAATCTGTTAGAATATACATGTTCGTAAATGAATACTTTTCTCGATGAAAAGTGGGCAATTGTCCACTTTTTTATTTAGTGAAATTTTGGAGTAGAAAGAAACATGAAAAGCGAATTTGCCTTAGCTTTCAACGAGATCCTGGAAGACAAGGGTTTGCCCCGTGATGTCATCATGGGAGCGATCAACTCTGCCATGGTGTCCGCCTATCGGAAGTCAGTTGGCGCGTCTACTGCCCAGGACGTCAAGGTCGATATCGATCTCGAAAAAGGTTCCGTGGCAGTCTATGCCGAAAAGGAAGTCACTGACGAGATTTATGATCTGCGGACGGAAGTCTTGTTGGATGACGCTCGTAAAATTGATCCGAATTGCCAGCTTGGCGATTTGGTGATGGTGGAATCCACTCCTGAAAATTTCGGTCGCATTGCTGCCCAGACCGCGCGCCAGGCAATCCAGCAGAAGATTCGGGACGCCGAACGCGCCCAGCAGTACGAATTCTTCAAAAAGCAGGAAGGCGAGATCGTCAGCGGTATCGTGCAGGCGGTCAATTCGCGCCAGGCAACCATTGGGTTGGACCTGAAGGCGGAAGGCTCCATGCAGCGCAAGGATATGATCCCCTCCGAACGTTTCCGCATTCACGACCGTATTCGTTCCTACGTGGCTGAGGTCAAAGACCTGCCCAAGGGACTGCAGATCGTGCTTTCACGCGCCCATCGCAACTTTTTACGCCGTCTGCTCGAGAACGAAGTTCCCGAGATCTACCACGGCATCGTTGAAATCCGTTCCATCGCCCGTGAGCCTGGTCAACGCGCAAAAGTGGCTGTTTCGGCTACTCAGCAAGGGATTGACCCGGTTGGCGCCTGCGTGGGGCAGAGGGGCGTCCGCATCCAGGCGATCGTGCGCGAACTGCACGACGAAAAGATTGATGTGATCGAGTGGAACCCTGATGCCGCAATTTACATCAGCAAAGCCATCAGCCCAGCCCGTGTTTCAGGCGTATACCTGAACCACGGTAAAGGCGACGACAAAACCGCGATGGTGGTGGTGCCTGAGGATCAACTCAGCCTCGCTATCGGACGCGAAGGACAGAACGCCCGCCTGGCAGCCAAACTGACTGGCTGGCGGATTGACATCATGAGTGTCTCCGAAGCAGCCACCAGGGCACTGGGGCAACTGCGAAAGGACCCAAGCCTTGCTAAATTAGCAGCAGAAGAAGCTGACACAATGGCGAGAATTGAAGGTTTGCTGCAGCAAAAAGAAGAAGGTCGGGTGCTCAACCTGGACGATAGCAACCTGATCGCTCGTTTTGTGGACCGTGTTGAAAAGCGCGGTGAAGCGGAACGCAAGGTTGAAGAAGATGCCCGCCAGACTGAGATCCGCGAGATGCGGGAGTCGATTGATCCCCGTGCCTTCCAGCTCAGCATCTTTGATGTCACTGAGCTCAAGGAGCACTTGCAGGTCCTCTTACAGTCAGCTGGAATGGACACCTTTGGTGATCTCATGCTGCGGGTGAAGTTGGATTCTGATTCAATTCTTGCCATCGATGGCATTGGCCCAAAATCCCACGAGGATATTCTCGAGGTTGTCCATAACTATCAATTCCCGGTTATCGAGCCCGAGCCTGTTGAGGTGGTGACTCCTGAGGAGACTCCTGAGCTTTCCACTGAGGTTGAGACTGAACTGGTGGTTGAAGAGCCTGTCAAGATTGAAGAACCTGAGCCGGTCGAAGTTGTCGAGTTGGTTACCGAAGTCGCTGCCGCCGAGTTGGAAGAAGCGGAAGAGACCATCGCCGCTGAGAAGGTTGAAGAACCGGTTGCGGACGATAAATCCTTTGAAGAACTATTCCAGATGGATACAATGCGCCGCACAAGCGAAACCTCTGAAGAAGAGGATGAGAATGGTCTGCTTGGTGACAAAAAGAAAAAAGGCAAGAAGCGAAAAGGTTATACTGTGGAATATGATCCCGATCGTGATGCGACTTTTGTGAGGCACAAACATCGCAATGACGATGACTGGGGTGAATGGTAAAAGCTGGTTTGATGAAGCAGAGTAAAGGTGGCAGCTAAAACCGCACGAAAAGTTAAGCACGTTCCTCAGAGGACATGCGTTGGATGCAGGCAAGTCTTGTCAAAAAGACAATTGATCCGCATCGTACGCAACTCTGAGGGCGTGGTGATTGACCCCAGCGGAAAACTTCCTGGTCGGGGAGCTTATCTTCATGACCAGAAGAGTTGTTGGGTCAAAGCTTTGAAGGGTTCACTGGCACATGCCCTGCGGACGACCATCCAGGAGCAAGACCTGGCAGCATTGAGGGCTTTTATGGAGACTCTCCCGGAAGGTGAGACTTCAGATGAGGAACCAATGACTGCCTGAAAAACATCGTTTTGCTCGTGTGTGGCGTCCGGAGGGGTTGTGAGCAAGTGACCGTTAAAGAGAGACGGAGTAGATATGAGCAAAACTGAAGAAAAAACAATTCAACTTCCCTATAGTCTATCGGTAAGAGAGCTGGCTGCTATGTTGGACACCAGCGCTGTTGCTGTGATTAAGATCCTGATGTCCAATGGCGTTATGGCGAGCATTAACCAGCAGATCGATTTTGATACTGCGGCGGTGGTTGCGACCGAACTTGGTTTTGAACCTCAACTCGAGCAGGAAGAAGTTGTGGTTGAAGAAGAGGGAGTGATCCCACTTTGGAGGCGCGTTATTTTGGACGAAGATCCCAAGAATCTGGAATCCCGTCCACCAGTTGTAACCATCCTGGGGCATGTTGATCACGGAAAGACTACATTGCTCGATGCCATTCGCCACACGGATGTTGCCGGCGGCGAAGTGGGTGGGATCACCCAGCATATCGGGGCTTACCAGATCCTGCACAAGGACCGCACCATCACTTTCCTCGACACTCCCGGCCACGCCGCGTTTTCTTCGATGCGTGCCCGTGGCGCCCAGGGTGCTGATATTGTTGTGTTGGTAGTCGCAGCCGATGACGGCGTGCAGCCGCAAACGCGTGAAGCTGCCAATCATGCCAAAGCTGCCCAGGTGCCGATCGTGGTGGCACTCAACAAAATTGATAAAAGCGATGCCAACCCAGAGCGGGTAAAAACCCAACTGGCCGAAATTGGACTGCAGCCTGATGAGTGGGAAGGCGATACATTCGTCATGCCTGTCTCAGCAAAAGCAAAAAAGGGCCTGGAAGACCTGCTGGAAACCATCCTGCTGGTTGCTGACAATCTGACCATCAAAGCCAATCCAAAAGGCGCTTGCATCGGAACAGTCGTGGAAGCGCAGTTGGATAAGGCAACCGGCAACATGGCTACCCTGCTTGTGCAGAACGGCACTTTGAAAGTTGGCGATGTTGTGGTGGCAGGCGAAGGCACCGGCAAGATCAAGGCTCTGTTTGATCAGCGCAACAAGCGTGTCAGCAAAGCTGGACCCTCAACACCAGTGGTTGTGATGGGGCTAAATGCCTTGCCCGAAGCTGGCGACCTCTTCCAGGTGGTGGCGAATGAACGCGAAGGGCGGGCGATTGTTGCCCAGCGAAAGGCTGAACGCGAAGCCAAACGCAACACAAAACGCGCCACCCTCGAAGAGCTATTCAGCCAATACAAGTCCGGACAGGCAAAAGACCTGCGCCTGATCCTCAAGGCTGACGTTCAGGGCTCACTCGAGCCAATCATGAATGAACTCGAGGACCTCGGCAAGAAGCAAAAAGGGCTAACGGTCAAGATCCTCCACGCTGAAACAGGTAATGTTACAGAGAGTGACGTGATGCTGGCAGCAGCTTCAAACGCGATTGTGCTTGGTTTTGATGTGGACATTGACCAGGGTGCGCGCCGCAGCGCGGACACAGAAGGTGTCTCCATCCGGCTTTATAAGATCATCTATCGCCTGATCGAGGACGTTGAAAAGGCGCTTAACGGTCTGCTTGAACCCGAATTGGTAGAGCGTGTGATTGGAAAGGCAGCTATTCTGGCGACCTTCAAGGTTTCAAAGGGTGGTACCGCGGCAGGGTGCCGTGTGTTGACTGGTGAATTACGCCGAAATGCTTCTGTGCATGTGATGCGGGCAGGTGAAGAAGTTGTGAAGACTGAGATTTCCAGCATTCGCCGTGAAAAAGACGACGTACGCGAAGTGCGTGAGGGTATGGAATGTGGTATCACGCTCAAGAACTTCGAGGATTTCGAAGTAGGCGATCTGCTTGAATGCTTCGTTATGGAAAAGTTCGGCGGCTGATCGACTGTAAATTAAGGAGAAAAGATATGCCGACCCCTTTAAGAATGAAAAGAATTAACGACCGGATCAAACAGGTCTTGTCGGTTCTGTTGATCACCAAGATCGATGATCCCCGCCTGGCTGGTGTGTCTGTCACGGATGTAAAAGTCGATCGCGAACTGGATTTTGCCAATATTTACGTGTCTTCATTGGACGGGGCGAAATCATCGCGGGAAGTGATTGCCGGGCTCAACCACGCGCGTGGTTATCTGAAGCACGAAATTGCCCAGGAAGTGGACTTGCGCGTCATGCCCCGCTTACGGTTTTTTTGGGACCCAACCCCGGAGAAAGCAGATCGGATTGATACCCTGTTGGCAAAGTTGCATGAGGAAGACGAAAAACTGACTGATATGGAAGAATTCATCTCCGATGGGGATGAGGATTTGTACGATGAGATCACCAGCAAAGACTGGGAATCGGACGATGACCTTCCCGAGTTGGAATTGGACGACGAAGACGTTTTTTTTGACGAACATGATGAATAGTGGGCTTGATACTATCATAAAGCAGCAGTTGGCTGCGGCACAGAATTTTGTCGTAATAGGGCACATCCGCCCGGATGGTGACGCAATTGGTTCGATGCTGGGGCTGGCGCATGCCCTGCGTGCCAGCGGGAAGCAGGTGGACTGCGTCCTGCAAGACGGTTTGCCAGATAAATATGCTTTTCTTCCTGGTTCAGCGGAAGTCCTGACTTCTGTACCCCAGGAATATGATTATCTGATCGTAGTTGATAGTTCAGACATGATGCGCACCGGTCATGTACTGGATAATCTTCCTGCCCCTGATCTGGTGATTGACCACCATAACACTCACGATGATTTCGGAAAATTAGAGTACGTCCTGCCGGAAGTCGAGGCAACAGCCTTGATCCTGGTGGACATCCTGCCGAAATGGGGGCTGATCATCAACCGGGATGTGGCTGCCTGCCTGCTGACGGGCTTGCTCTCGGATACGATTGGTTTCCGCACTGGTAACACCCAGCCAGCAGCCTTGCGTGCCGCGGCGGATTTGATGGAAAAGGGCGCTGATTTTCACGATGTCTACCTCAAAACGCTGAGCGATAAGACCCTGGCGGAAGCGCTTTATTGGGGTCAGGGACTGGCAAAGATTCAACAAAATGGTGGAATTTTGTGGTCGACCCTGACGCTTAATGATAGAATTAATTCTGGTTATCAGGGCAATGATGATGCTGACTTGATCAACATCCTTTCTGCCATAAAAGGCCCGCTGGTTACGATCCTTTTTGTAGAACAAGAAGGAGGAGGAGTAAAAATCAGCTGGCGATCAGTGGAAGGTGTGGATGTTTCGAAACTCGCAAGAGAATTTGGGGGGGGAGGCCATAAAGCTGCCGCGGGGGCTGATGTTGATGGGAACCTACAGGAAATTCAAGAAAATGTAATTAAAAGCACGGAGCGATACCTGAAAGAAATTGGTTCGTCTCGGGCTGAAAGAGATGCAAATGACTGACAAACAATACAACGATCGAAGCAATTTAGCCAATAGTGTTTCCGGCGTTTTGGTTGTAGATAAACCTGTTGGGATGACTTCTCACGATGTTGTGCAGCAAGTCCGCGCTGGCACACATATTCGTCGGGCTGGGCATACCGGCACTCTCGACCCCCGGGCTTCAGGTGTGTTGGTCGTCCTGATCGGACCTGCCGTGCGTTTGAGCGAATATGTTTCCACATCGGATAAACGCTACCAGGCTGTGCTCCGTTTTGGGGTTACCACCAGCACGTATGACACTGAGGGTGAGATCACCAGCCGGGCACCGGTGGACATCAGTTATGAAGAATTGGAAGAGACGCTCAATACTTTTGTCGGGGAATTTGAGCAGACTCCACCGATCTATTCCGCTATTAAAGTTGGCGGGCGAAAAGCTTATGATTATGCGCGCGATGGCGAGACTGTTGAGCTTGAACCACGCTTGATCACGGTTCATTCGATCGAACTGCTTGATTGGGATCCGCCTGAGGCAGTTATTGATATTCACTGTTCATCGGGCACTTACATCCGATCTCTTGCATCCGATTTAGGTCAGAAGCTTGGCTGCGGCGCAACCCTGGTCGGTTTACGCCGAACCCGCAATGGTCAATTTGGCCTGCGAGACGCGGTTTCTCTTAGCAAGCTACAGGATGCCTTCAATAATGGCGATTGGTACAAGTATCTGATCCCTGCAGCAGAAGCGCTTAGTGACTGGCACACCGTTGTGCTCACTTATGAGCAGGTAGACGCAGTCCGCCATGGACATCGCGTGCCTGCGGCCGAGGTGGTTGAGGTGGGGCTTTGGGGTCGGGCAATCAGCGAAGAAGGGGAACTGGTCGCGCTGATCGAATACGACGCTGAAGCAAACGAATGGCAACCTCGAAAAGTTTTCTTCAATTAGAGATGAGATAGAAACGCGATAGCCCCGATTGGCAAAACCAAAAAGGGCTATTTATTTGCCTTGTAACGGAAATTATGACTGAATTCATCACAAGCTGGCCTGATCACGCCCCGAAGAATGCCTGGTTGACCATTGGCAATTTCGATGGAGTGCATTTGGGTCACCAGTCGCTTATTCAGGGACTAAGGGAAAAGGCAAAGGAGCAAGAAGGCCAATCCCTGGTGCTGACCTTCTGGCCACACCCACGCGTGGTGCTTGGGCAGGTTGGCGACCGGTTTCTGCTAACTACCCGCCAGGAAAAAGAGCGCCAGCTAAAAATTGCCGGGATTGATTTGGTCCTGACCCTGCCGTTTGAAAAAAACCTGGCGGATTTAAGCGCCGGGGCTTTCCTCGAACGCTTGATTGGAAGTTTGAGACCAGCCGGTTTGCTGGTGGGACCAAAATTTCGCCTGGGCAAGGATCGCCAGGCGGACTTTGCCTTCATTCAGAACTTCTGCGAGTCCAAGGGTATCTCCTGTGAATGCTTTCCACCATACCTACTTGGTGATGATATTGTTTCCTCCAATCGTATTCGTGCCTGCCTGATTGAAGGGCAAGTGGGAGAGGCTGCCAGGCTGCTCGGGAGATCATTTAGCCTTGAAGGGGTTATTCAGCCCGGCAAGCAAATTGGCCGCAAGTTGGGCTTTCCAACCGCAAACTTTTATCCTGAACCTCTGCAGTTGCTACCGCGTTTTGGCGTCTATGCCACACGCGTATTACTTGATGACCAGGTGTTAATGGGTGTGACAAACGTTGGCGTCAGACCTACTTTCGAATCAACTTCAAGTCCAAATGTGGAAACCCTCATATTGGATTTTGACGATAAAATCTATTACGAAACGATGCGGATCGAGTTTATGGAATTCCTTCGCCCGGAGCGCCGCTTTGGGCAGGTGGAAGAATTGATCGCGCAAATTGAGGATGACGAAGCCCAGACCAGGAGGATTTTTCAGAATGAACCTTAACCGCCGTGTGTACCGCCTCAGTCCCAGCCAGTTTAGCCCTGAAACAATTGCTGTCACCTTTGCCAAAACCTCCCGATCCCCAGAGTCTTTTGATGTAATTGCAGCGGAGCTGAACGACGAAAAGAGCGCGCAGTTCAGTGAAAAGTGGATCGTTGGTTATGGCCATTCGAGCGTAGCGGAGCATGCTGTGCTCCACCTGGCGCTCGAGAATGTCTCACGGCTGGCAATCGAGACCATCGAAGCCAATCGCCTGGCATCCTACACTGAGAAATCCACCCGTTACCAGGAATGGGACCCCAAGGCTTACGTCACTCCTCCAGAAATTAGCGGCAGTCCCTTTGAGGTTGAATATAAGGCTCTGATGGATAAACTGTTCCTCATTTATGCCGAAGCCTTGCAGGCGCTGCGCCCGTGGGGGGAAGCCAACACGCCCAGACGTGAGAATGAATCTGAAAGAGCGTGGGCAAATCGCGCGCGCGTGAAATCTGTGGATGTGGCGCGCTTCCTTCTGCCCGCGGCGGCTATGGCGAATGTGGGTTTGACCATCAACGCCCGGGCGCTTGAATATGCCATAAAGAAGATGCTCTCGTCCGAACTGGAAGAGGTACGGCTGATCGGGGCGGAGATGAAGATTGTCGCGACCCAGGAGCTGCCAACCCTGGTCAAATATGCTGATCCCATCGCGTTCCTGCCCCAGCTGCGAAAAAAAGCCCGCGCCTTTGCCGATCAGATCGACACGATCTCCGGTGCACCCTGGTGCGACCTGAAATCTGTGGATGAAAACGCAGAGGATAGGGTGCTGGCAGCTGTACTCTACCGTTTTGGCGATGATTCTTACCAGGTTTGCCTGGACCAGGTGCTGAATATGGCACATGACGAAAAACAAGCGCTGGTGGATGCCATGTTCGCTGAGATGACCGACTTTGACATACCGATTAGGGAACTCGAGTATGCCGATGTGACCTTTAGCCTGATCATGGACCAGGGCGCGTATTTTGAATTCAAGCGGCATCGCATGATGACCCAAACGGTACAGGACCTGACAACCAGGCTTGGTTACGCGCTGCCTAAAGCCATCACTGAAGCCGGCTTTGAGGCACGCTACCGCGAGGCGATGCAAGCGGCAGCAGCTTTATATGAAAAATTGGCTGCATGGAACCCGCAGGTGGCAGCTTATGTGGTACCGAACGCCTTCAACCGACGGGTTCTCTGCCGCGCCAATTTGCGGGAACTATTCCACTTCATTAAACTTCGAGGCGCGAAGAATGCTCATTTTTCCATTCAGCGGGTTGGCTGGGGGATGCTGGAGCAAATCCGCCCTTACTTCCCCCTCTTGAGCCAAAAAATTCAAGTAAAAGGCGATACGAGTGCCCAACAACTGGCAGAAGCATACTTCAGCGAGACAGCGGTCATTCCTGAGGTGTAGACCAAACTGTGGACACATCAACGAAGCGGATGGTAATTACTATCAGGCTTGGTATAATCATTCCAGCGTCCCAACCAATCGGCGGACGGAAAGGAAATTAATGAAAATAAAAACTATACTGTTAACCAGTTTCCTTGTTGTAAGTCTCCTTCTGGCAAGCTGCGGCTCGAAAGAACCGACTGAAACCACCGTAAACCTGCCAGTGATCAGCGGTGAAGTGGAAATGGAAGTAGAAAATACACCTGTTCCGACAGTCGCAACAGAGGCCCAGGTGCCCCAGGATACCTATCCTGTCGATCAGCCTTTGGAGCCTGTCGCCCAGGAAGCCGCAATTGCTTATCCAGTGGACGATGACAGCACGACTTATGATGCGGATATGCGCGCCTACATCGAGCAAATCTTGGGCGGGACAATTGCGATTGAAGAGCTCTTTGGCAAAGAAGATGATCAACTGCGGGAGATCCTTTACAATGCCGCGCAAGGACGTTTCATATTGTCTGAAACTGGTTTGGACAAAGCTATAGACTGGCTGAAAAAGCAATAGCATTATCATCGGGACTGAAGGCACCTGACTGTTACCGGGCAGGTGCCTTTTGTGTTAATGGCCACTTTGCATGGTCACTCACTCAAAATAGTTCAAAAAAAGTGAATAATGGGTTAGAATTATCATGGAAATAAATGGACTGGAATTTGAATTAATTGTCTGTTTTCTCCGTAAGAACACGCTAATACAAATCGAGATTGGAGAGTATTATGACTATTCACTTGTATCTATCTTTATCTCCTGAAGCTCTGATCGCTTCAATGCTTTCACCGGAAGATTTCGGTTTGTACTACGCGCTTGGGTCGGCAAAGAAATCACGCGGTCAGGCGATTTTCTTCGAGGTCGATCCAAATTATCGCCATCCGTATTTCAAGATCGATGAAGCCTTCTCGCGTTGCGTTCCACATGATGATGGCAGTCTCAAATCTTCGGTCTATATTTCGGTCTATCGCGTTTTGGAACATGTTAAGTTGAGCGCGCTCCAGCACCTCTTTCTGACCACCCAGGACGGTCACACGCTGGACCTTGCCCCTTCGGAAGATATCCCGAATATCACTGGTCAGTTACACCTTTACCAGGAAATCGCCCCGGTTGCGCCATTAGTGGTGAGCCGACTGGGACCTATCCAGTTCCTTGATCAACTGGTGCGCAACCCTGTTTCGTTGGTGACAGTGCCGGCACTTGTTTTCACAGAATTGCATCTGGGGGAACTCGCGGACGATCCCGAGATGGGTATTATGATCAACCTGCCCTATGGCAACCAGGACCATCTGCGCCAATGCCTGACGGACGTAATGACGAAATATGCCACGACAAAAATGGTAGACCGATCGCACAATCCAAATGTGCAGTATCGCGCCATTAAAAATGGCTTTTACGTTGGTAACATCGAGGAAATGCGCTACTATCCGATGCCTACTGCTGAGGAATTGCGCGTTCTAAACTATCGCTGGTTCCGTTCAGCAAACATGTAGAGCTGGAATAACTTCTAAAAAATCCGCGAGCTTTCGCGGATTTTTCTTTTTCTAGCGGTCAATCATAAATGACAGCCATGTTTCCAAGCACGCTCCAGGAGGTCAGAAACACTTCGGTGGGTACGGAATAGAAGAATCCATTATTCATGTAAGTAATGGTGGTCTCGTCATATCCGACCAGGATCACTACGTGTTCATAAGGCGCAACGACAACGGCATTGCCCTCTTTATCGTAAATTTTTATCGGGCTGCTGTAGACCATATTCCCGATCACCCAGGCGATGATGGGATCGCCTTCAGCCAGCTCGGCTTTTACGTCCTCAATGGTCATGTCCTTAACCGCCACAGCAGGCAGACTGTATTCCCTCAGCAGTTCTGCAATCGGCGGAGCATGCACGCCATAGGCGTGGGGCGGGATTTGCCCCCAGCCGTCGGTTGTAACGTTGCCGACAAAGCCCAATTCAGGGTTGTCGGAGAGGGGCAGCTCGAACTGAAAAGTCGACTCGTAGATCAGGACGTCATAATAGCCCGCCCAATCCACTGCCGCGCTTGCCTCGCAGCCCAACTCATAAGTTTGCACGTGACCAGCGATGTCGGTAATCATGGTGGCTGGGGGAAGGGGATTCTGAGTTGCGATTGGGCTGGGTTGGGGAGAAGGCTCGGGAGGAAGGGTGGCCTCGGTGGTTGGTGTTGGAGGCAATGTGGGTGAAGGGCTTGCTAAACCGACAGTCGGGCTTGGAAGCGCCAGGGGAGTTGAGACTTGGGTTTGCAGGCAGCCAGCAAGGCTAAAAAGGGCGATCAGAATGGTTGAAGCCCGGATAATCTTTGTGATGGAAGAGCTTTGTCTGGGGGTCATGGAATTAATTCACCTGGAATCAGAAATTTAGAACCCCAACTTTGTGCGCCGTTGATGCAGCCTTAAAGAGGTTTGCAGGCTCTCGCTCAATTGCTCGTCAAAATATGACAGGTAAGACCGAACGCGTTGCTCAATGCCGCTGCCATCCGTATCGGACATGACTTCCTTGAGTAAGTAGGCTGTCTCAGCAGGTGAACGGCGAGCCAGAGCAGCAATTGCCTTGCTTAGGTTGGGCTGAATCAGTGTCTGATCGCTTTGCAGGAAGGGTCTGATCCAGCGGAAAAACTGTGGAAATTGGTCCGAGTGCGATTGTTCCACCAGTAGCGAAAGCGCGTAAAGCCCATGGTTTTGCTGGCGCTCCAAGGGACTGGCCAGCAAATTGCCAACAAACTCAGCCCAACCCTTTGGGTCTTCGGACCTTAAGCGCTGACTGCCTTTGCTAAAAACCGAACCAACCACAGCCACATCCATTGGCACTGATGACCACTGCTTGATGCGATCAAAAGCATCTGCTTTGGCTGAGAAGGGAACCTGACCCAGAAGGTGGGCTGCAAGGTCGCGCGCTTCATAATGATCATCCAGCCAAAGCTCGTCAACAACAGCTAATGTTTCGCCTGCGTTCTGGTGTGCCTTCAGGTTGAGCCCATAGGCAATATGCGGCAGGATTTGCTCTGGCAGGTCGTAAACGCGCATGAAGCTGATTGGCACGGCATCTTTATGCTGACGGTGGGAGTAGCGGTGGTAAAACTGCAGGGTTTCGTGCAATCGTTGACGAAATTCGACTGGTTGCGAGAAGACTTCTTTTAATCCTTCGATCTGTTTGTTGAGACGGGTCAGGTCAATGGCAGCCATGAGAGAATTATAGCGTGAAACAGCGGGTGATATGATAAACGCGGTCTGGATGTAAGAGCAACATGATAATGTCCTAAAGTAGCAAAATAGAAATGTCCTAAT
>DAISYV010000055.1:0-3942 GCA_036825115.1 Anaerolineaceae bacterium
CAGAAAGCAGCCTCAGCAGGTTCACTGGAGGCTTTGATTGAGCTGGCAAAGTATTACGAGCATCAATCTCGTGAGTTTGAGAAGGCTATGCGCTGCACTGACCAAGCGATATCCATTTGCGAGGATATTTCTCTAAACCATTCCCTTCTGCACCGTAAAGCACGCCTTGAATCGAAAATTCTAAAAAACTACTCTGACCAAAGCTAATTCGATCAAAAATTTACTTGGCTTTGAAGCAGCAAAAAAAAGCAACTGGTGAATTCTTTTACACATGGTGTGCCAAATTTTTATAATGATTTTTGACCTCTACCACACCTTCCGATTTTCCCGCACATAATAACTTCATGATATACTAAATCGCTTAGCTTTTCATTCATATTTAAGGAGAATTTTTATGTCAGGACATTCCCATTGGTCCACGATTAAACGCAAAAAGGGTGCTGCAGACGCCAAAAAAGGCGCTATGTTCACCCGTCTGGCTCGCGAAATCGCCCTTGCCGCGCGTAATGGCGGCGGCGACCCCAGCATGAACGTTTCACTGGAGCTCGCTATAGAACGTGCCAGAGCCGGCAACATGCCCAAAGACAGCATCGAACGTGCCATCAAACGAGGCACAGGTGATGACAAAGACGGTACTGAATTGCTTGAGATCACCTACGAAGGCTACCTTGGCAAAGGCGCATCAGCCATTATTGAATGTGTTACCGAAAATCGCAATCGCACCGTTGCCGATTTGCGCCACATCCTTTCCAAAGGTGGCGGCGACCTGGCAAGCAATGGTTCAGTCAGCTGGCAATTTGACCGCAAAGCGATCTACACCGTGAAATCGGATGGCAAGAATTTCGACAAAGCCTTTGAAGCCGCTCTCGAAGCTGGGGCAGATGATGTTACCGAAGAAGATGGTTATATCGAAATTGTTGGTCCAGCTGAAACCTTCAAAGCCATTCATGACAGCCTGGCTAATGCTGGTCTCAAAACTGAAGACGCGGGTGTCCGCATGATCCCCCAACAGGAAATTGAGCTCGACCCTGACCAGACGCTTTCTGTCCTCAAAGTCATTGCTGCCCTTGAGGAAAGCGACGACGTGCAAAATGTGTATACCAACCTCAAGTACACTGATGAGGACTATGAGAAGTTGGAGGAAGATTAAGCCTTAATGCTGATTTTGGGTATCGATCCAGGTCTAACTCGCACGGGTATCGGTCTCATTCGCCTCAATCAGCGCAATGAACCTGAATTGGTTCACTACGAAGTCATAGATTCAACGGCTGTGAGCTCAACCTCCAGCCGTTTGATTTTTCTCTATGATCATTTATCCGCTCTGATCGAGACTTACCAACCGACTGAATCTGCCATGGAAAAACTCTTTTTCCAGCGAAATATCACGACCGCCATGTCGGTTAGTGAGGCCCGTGGCGTGGCAACGTATTGTCTCGCGAGATTTGGACTTCCCGTAGCTGAATACACACCCAATGAGGTCAAACAGTCCGTCTCCGGAAATGGCCGTGCGGACAAAAAGCAGGTGCAGAGCATGGTAAAACTGCTGCTGGATCTAAGTGAGATTCCCCAACCGGATGATGCTGCCGACGCGCTTGCGGTTGCACTTTGCCACGCCAGCCATCTCAACTTGCGCAGCCTGATGGAGTAAGCGCGTGATTACCAGCTCAGCCAACGAACACATCAAAGCCCTGCGTAAGCTGGAACAAGCCAAAGACCGCCGCACCTCTGGGAATTTCCTGGCAGAGGGTCTCAAAGCGGTTGGGCAGGCTTTTGATTCAGGTGCGCGCGTTCACGAACTTCTGATCTCACCCGAGTTGCTCATCAGCGGCTACGGACTTACCCTGGCTGAACGCGCAACAAGGATAAATATTCCCATTCTCGAACTCAGCCCTTCGGTATTCGCCACGCTTGCGCGCAAAGAAAAACCCCAGGGGATTGCGGCTCTCATTGCCCAAAACTGGTCGGACATTAATGCGACCTCTGTCCAGCCCGGTTCATTTTGGGTGGCACTTGAATCGATTCAAAACCCGGGCAATTTAGGCACCATCCTGCGCACCTGCGACGCGGTAGGCGTCAATGGTTTGATCCTGCTGGATGAGTCCACTGATCCTTATGATCCTGCTGCTGTTAAAGCCTCCATGGGCTCGATATTTACAGTTCCTCATTTTCGCGCTGAATTCAATGATTTTGTAGCATTTTTGGAACGCAGCAAAGACCTGGAGGTGATTGGAACCTCCGACAAAGCCGACACCTCTGCTTTTGAGGTAACATTCCCATCTACCGTCCTTTTGCTTCTAGGCAGTGAAAGGCAAGGACTTTCGGACCAATACGTTTCTTTGTGCTCCCAGATGCTGCGAATCCCGATGGAGGGAGCCTGTGACTCCCTGAATATCTCGGTTGCCGCAGGTGTCATGCTTTACCAAATATACCAGAACCGCCACCAAGAACGGAGGCAAATATGATCGCTTCGATATCCGGAAAAGTCATCCAACTGACCAAGGAATCCGTCATCATCGACATTAATGGTCTTGGGATTGAGGTCTTTGTTCCCAAAACCCTTTTAGGCGACACTGAAGCCGGTGATTTACTGTACCTCTACACCTACATGCTGGTTCGTGAAGACAACATTTCCCTGTTTGGCTTTAGCAGCCTCGAGGAGAAACAATTGTTCCTTCAATTCCTGGCCGTGGGCGGGATTGGCCCCAAACTCTCGCTAAATATCCTCTCAAGCCTTTCCATCGACAACATTCGCTCTGCCATTTTGAGTGAAAAACCGGATTACTTCAGCCGTGTGCCTGGCATTGGCAAAAAGACTGCGCAGAAAATCATTATCCAGATGCAAGGAAAATTGCCGGAAGGTGATGGACTAGGAGTTCGCAGCATTACAGATGTGGATGATGCTGTGGTTGATGCCCTGATCACCCTGGGTTACAGCGTGGTTGAGGCTCAGACTGCTTTGCAGACCATCCCCAAGGACACTCCTGATGACGTTGAAGCAAAACTTCGCGTCGCTTTGCAGTATTTTGACCATTTCTAGGTTTGCTTTTTTCTATCCATAGAGATGGTAAAATTAATAATTGAATATCTTTGAAAAATTGGAAAAAACATGGGACTTTCTCGGGAATTAGGCATAGACCTTGGCACGTTCAACACGCAAATCGCGGAAGGCAATCAGATCCTTCAGCAAGAACCGACCGTGGTGGCGATAGTTGTCAACGAAATGAAACTGGTTGAATACGGCACAACAGCTCTGGGTATGATGGGACGTGTGCCTGAATCGATCGAGGTTATTCGTCCCCTGCGCCACGGAGTGATTGCTGAATACGAGCTCACCGAGATCTACCTGCGCGAGATGATCAAGAAAGTCACTGGACCGACACTTTTTTTCAAACCCCGGCTGCTCATTACTGCTCCATATGGAGTCACCAGTGTTGAAAAACGAGCTGTGGTGGAAGCTGGTTTGGGCGCGGGTGGTCGCGAAGTCAACATCATCCCTCAGCCGCTGGCTGCAGCCATAGGGATAGACCTTCCCATAAACACCCCCACTGGCAATATGATCATCTGCATAGGAGCCGGCACCACGCAAGCAGCCGTTATATCCATGACTGGGATCGTCAGCGCGGAAACCAACCGAACCGCTGGAATAAAACTGGATGAAGCAATCGTCAACTATGTTCGT
Source organism: Anaerolineaceae bacterium (assembly GCA_036825115.1). Lineage (GTDB taxonomy): Bacteria > Chloroflexota > Anaerolineae > Anaerolineales > Anaerolineaceae > Mesolinea. The sequence continues at coordinate 3,680 of DAISYV010000055.1, forward strand.
AAGAAATTTGGTTTGATCATCGGTCAGCCAACCGCCGAACAACTCAAACTCAATATCGGCGCTGCCACGCCCACCCAGGAAGAAAAAACCATGGAAATCCAGGGACAGGACCAGGTTACCGGTCTACCCAAGCCTGCAAGCCTCTCTACAAACGAAATTGTCGAAGCATTGCAACCACCTTTGGAAGAAATAGTCGCGACAATTAGAAGGGTTCTGGAAAAAACACCCCCCGAATTGATCTCCGACATCATCGATCGCGGTGT
>DAISYV010000055.1:4042-13270 GCA_036825115.1 Anaerolineaceae bacterium
AAGCATATTATATAGGGTTTTGCCCGAAGCATAATGTTATGCTAAATGCAAAACAGATAATAAAGGAGTTCCTATGAAAGCTGGCAGCGTTATTTCTTACATTCTTGCGGCGATCTTTATTATATTTGGATTTCTGCTAATCCTTGGATCAGGCAGTCAGAATGCCATTTCATGGATCATCTGGGGGATTATTTTGCTCATCCTGGGCTTCGTGCTTATTTTTGCTGGCGTGCGCCTGGCAGCAGCATCCAAACAGACCGTTCAGAACGTCACATATAACATCGATCTGCCGGGCAATGTGCAAATGGATACCATCAAATGCCAATCCTGCGGCGCCCCTTTGGCTCCTGAGGATATAAAACTTGTCAATGGCGCAGTTACTGTGCAGTGCCATAGCTGCGGCACAACCTATCAGATCACTGAAGAACCAAAATGGTAAGCTTATGAATAAACTAAAACGCGTTTTATTAGTCTTAAGCCTGGTTTTGTTGCTGATTCCACTCGGATCTGCACAAGCTCAGACTTATTTATTCTCCCTGACTGCTTATGAGGTTGAAGCTTACCTCGAAGCCGATGGCACGCTAACCCTGTATTATTGCATGGAGTTTCAAAACGATCCGAATGCTGACGCGATCGAGTATGTGGATCTTGGCCTACCCACCACGCAATATAGACTTTCAGACATCAAGGCTGAAGTCAACGGCGTGGAAGTGCCCGATGTGAATGACTCACCTGAAGTCCAGGGAGCAGAACTTGCCCTTGGCAAGTATGCCATTCAGCCAGGTGAAGCCGGCATTGTTACAGCATGGGTCTATGGCGTCAAGGGAGTTTTATCTGCGTACGACAGTGGGGATCGCGTGGATTATGCCAATTTTCTCTTTGTTCCGAGCTATTTTGGTTCCCAGTATGATCGCTCGCAAAACACCGAATACCGCATGACCATCATCCTGCCTCCTGCAGTTGGCGCGGATCAGGGCGTCTATTATGAACCTTCTGGTTGGCCGGGTTCAACCGAACCTGAAGCCACCATCACCACCGATGGTCGTGTCAATTATTCATGGTACACCACCAATGCCAACGTCCACAGCATTTACTCTTTCGGTGCTGCCTTCCCTGCCTCGGCAGTACCAGCCGGGACGCTGATAACCAAGGATACTTTCCCCTCTGATGGTGGATATACAGAACCCGGTGGCTCTTCTACACCAAGCTTCTTTTCAAGGCTGTGGGGCTTTGTCAGTTGCGCGTTTTTCCCGTTGCTTTTTGTTGGTTTCTTTGTCTTCGTGATTATCCAGGGTAAGAAACAAAATGACAAACGCAAAATGCAATATCTTCCTCCAAAAATCTCGATTGAAGGAAAGGGCATTAAGCGCGGTCTTACTGCTGTTGAAGCCGGAATTCTGCTGGAAGAACCGCTCGATAAAGTCCTCACGATGATCCTTTTCGGGCTGCTGAAAAAAGAACTGGTTACTGTCCTCAATCGAGATCCGCTGAAGATCAAAATTGCAGAGAAACTGCCAGAAGGTCTGTATCCTTATGAAGAGGCTTTCCTTGAAGCTTTCAAAGATGAAAATAAAACGACGCGCCGGGTAGGGATCAAATCGCTCATGATTGACCTGGTCAAAGATGTTTCGGACAAGATGAAGGGTTTCAGTTCCAAGGAAACCAAGGCTTATTATGAGGATATTATCCGCCGTGCCTGGGAAGCAGTTGAAAACGCCCAGACACCTGATATCAAAAGCGCGCAGTACGACCACACCCTCGAGTGGACCATGCTCGATAAAGAATTTAACGACCGCACCCAGCGCACTTTTACTGGACAACCAGTTTATGTTCCGATGTGGTGGCCGCGTTATGACCCGTCTTATCAACCAGTCATGAGCAGCGGCGGCGCCGGAGGTCTTGCAGCCCCAACCACAATCAGCACCGGATCTAGTGGCAGTCGCCCTTCCATCAATCTACCCAGTCTGCCAGGCTCTGAATTCGCTGCTTCCATGGTAAATGGCGCTTCAAACATGGCTGCAAGTGTGATCGGAAGCGTCACGGATTTCACCTCTTCTGTCACCAACCGCACCAATCCGGTCCCCGTTACTACTACCCGTAGTGGTAGCGGTGGTTTCCGTGGCAGTGGAGGAGGATCTTCCTGCGCTTGTGCCTGCGCTTGCGCTGGCTGTGCCTGTGCCTGCGCTGGTGGCGGTAGATAGAGCCTCAATCGCTTGGGTCAACTGATGATGAAACCGCTCAGCGAAGGGATGTACCAGTACGACATAGCCGATGCCGACTCCAAGTCGCGCATTCACTTGCGCGTCGATCCGGATTTGAGCGGACTGTTGGTCGTAAACGCCTCTCGTGTTATCCACCTGAACCCTACAGCGCTCTACATGGCTTTCCTGACCCTCGAAAAAGTTGAGGAAAAAGCAGCCCTGAAGGCGCTTAGATCCTGGTTTAATGCTCCATCAAAGCAACTAAAGCAGGATTACCTCGAGACACGCGCGCGTGTGGAAGCTCTGATAGATGAAAAATCAGGTCTATGCCCGGTCTGTGACCTTGGTTTGGAAATGGACTTGCCCTTCAGCCAGGAATTGAGCGCGCCTTATCGCATGGACCTTGCGATAACGTATCGCTGCAACAACGATTGCGCCCACTGCTATAATGCCCGCGTTCGTAACTACCCGGAACTCCCTACTGAAAGCTGGAAGTCCATTCTGGACAAGATTTGGAGCTTGAAAATACCTCATGTTGTGTTTACCGGCGGAGAACCTACTTTGCGTGCGGATTTACCAGAACTGGTCGCTTATGCCCAGCAAACCGGTCTGGTGGCTGGTCTCAACACCAACGGACGGAAACTATCCGATCCTGCTTTTGTAGCAAGCCTCGTGGAAGCTGGTCTTGATCATGTCCAGATCACGCTTGAGTCGAACCGTCCCAACGTGCACGACCAGATGGTACGCAGACAGGGAGCCTGGGAAGAAACTGTTCAGGGTATCCGAAATGCGGTCGACAGCAAGCTTTACATGATGACCAACACCACCTTGCTCGAAAACAACGAATCTTATCTGCTTGAACTCCTCACTTTCCTGCGGGATCTTGGCGTGCCGACTGTTGGATTAAACGCTTTGATCTACTCAGGTAAAGGCAGCACCGTCAACACCGGTCTGAAAGAAGAAGAACTGCCAAAACTGCTTGAAGTAGCAAGAGCTTTTACCCAGGAGAGCGGTCAGCGCCTGATCTGGTACACCCCCACCCAATATTGCCACTTCGACCCGCTTCAACTCGAACTGGGCATCAAGGGCTGTACCGCTGCCTACTACAATATGTGCATCGAACCGGATGGTCAGGTCATCCCCTGCCAATCTTATTACAAATCATTGGGGGATTTCTTGAAGTCTCCGTGGTCTGCCATTTGGGAACATCCGCTGGCACTTTCCCTGCGTCATCGCAAAGATGTTCCGCAAGCTTGTAAAACCTGTGATTTTTTCACGGAATGCGGTGGCGGCTGCCCGCTGGCTCGTGCACATCAAAATCCAAAACCTATTTATCGCGATCTTGTGTTGAGAAGGAACTGATTATGGCAACAAAAGTTGGTTTTCTACGCGCAAAACAGGTCGATATTGAACGCTTATCGCCTGGTTTTTATACCTACCATACTTCGGCAGAATCGCCGGATCAATTTCGCCTGCACCTGCGCGTTGAACCGGACGGCGAAGGTATTTTGGTTGTCAACGCAGCCACCGTGCTGCATCTCAACCAGACTGCCACGGAATTTGCGTATTATCTGATCCAGGGCAAAGATAACGTTCAGATCGTAGATGTCATGTCCGAACGTTACGAGGCTCCACGTGAAATCCTGATGCGCGATGTCCAATTATTCATTGATCAGATCCTGTATCTCGGTCGCCAGAATGATCTCTCGCCATCAGCCACCATCGGTTTTGAGCCTTATACCTTTGATAAAAACCTCACTGCACCCCTGCGGATAGACTGCTGCCTCACCTATCGCCCCTTCACTGATGAAGAAGATCACCTTGTAACTGCAAATGAATTGACAACTGAAGAATGGAAAACTCTCCTCATGAAGTTATTCAACGCGGGTATTCCACATGTGGTCTTTTTTGGCGGAGAGCCCACGCTTCGCGCCGACCTAAAAGAGTTAATGGCTTACACCGAACAGCTTGGCCTTGTCAGTGGACTGGTTTCGTCGGACCCCAATCTTAAAAATCCTGCCAATTTGTTACCCCTGATTGAAGCTGGTCTGGACCATCTGACTTTTTGCGTGGATCCTTCAACCCCGGAAGACCTGCAAAATTTGTCAAATATCCTCGACCAGGATCTTTTCACTTGCCTGCGCCTGCCGATCCACGCGGATCGTGATTACCATGATGTTGTTCGCGAACTGCAGGATCTTGGTGTCAACGCCTTCAACTTCCTCCCGGAAGACGCAAACTCTCATGCTCATATCGGGAAACTACAACATGAACTCAGCGAAAGCGGTGTCGTCTTCGTGGATGACATGCCCCACACATATCACCCGCATGCATCGGAGGTCCTATTCAGCGTCTGGGATCCGGATTCCCAGCCCGCGCAGCATTTCGTTATCCAACCAAACGGCAACCTGGCAAATCATGCTGGCGGTCAGCACAATTATGGCAACTTGCTGTACGAGGAATGGTCTGTTCTTTGGGCGCGTGTGATGGCTGGAGGTGTTGATTGAAAATTTCTGATTGGCATGAACGATTCCAACTTCAATCTTCGTGGACTCAAAATTTGCGATCCTACATTTTTGGAAAAGTCAACGCCCAGCCTGGCCAGACCCTGCTGGATGTCGGGATTGGCACAGGGGCGTTGCTGGATGAATACACCGGTCGCGGCTTGCAAGTTACCGGTTTGGATATCGACCTTGAAAATTGCCAGTACGCAAAGCTCAACCCTTTAAAACCAACCATATTTAACGCCGATGCCCACCGCATGCCTTTCAAACTCCACCAATTTGATCTCGCGGTGACACATTACGTGTTACTGTGGGTCCATAACCCTGCCCAGGTGGTCGCTGAGATGGCGCGCGTCACCAAGCCCGGAGGCTACGTGATCGCTTTTGCCGAACCCGACTACCACTCGCGGATTGATTATCCGCAAGTCTTCCAGGAAATCGGAACAATCCAAAATCGGTCTTTGGCTTTTCAAGGTATCGATCTCAGTATGGGACGCAAACTGGGGCATATCTTCCGCACGATCGGGCTGAAAGATGTCCAACTCGGCTTGCTTGCCGGGCAGTGGCGCTACCCCGAAAAAGACGTTTTTGATCATGAATGGGACATTATCGCTTTCGACCTCGGGGGTTTTGTTCCGGTGGATGAAATCCTTGCCATGAGGAAACGCGCGCTCGAATCCTGGCTGGCTGGGGAATCCACCGTTTTCATCCCGACATTTTACGCATACGGAATGGTTTAAATCTCGTTCAAAATTTAGTTTCTCCTCTTAAAGGAGGCGCATGAAAAAGACAAGACTGACTTTGCTCGTCGTTACATTTGTTCTTCTATTTACTGTACCCACCACCTCTGCCACAAGCCAAACCCCAACCTGCCCATCCAGTCCCACCGTTCAGGAAATCCTGAACCAGGTCACGGAAGATGCGATAATTCAATGGATCCGCAACTTCAGCGGTGAGGATTTTGTTCCGATCGGTGTATCTCAGCGAAAAATCCTCACCCGTTACTCTTACCAATTGTTCAATATGAATGTCAACGCGATGGCTTACCCTTACCTTGGCGAACAACTTGAGAGTTTTGGCTATGAGCAAGGCACCTTTCTCACAGATCATTCTTTTTCTTCATCAAAGATCTTTGAAAGCAAAGGGGAAATCGTCAGAGAATGGATAGGCAAGGACGCTAACGGGCTTCTCCCTCTGGATCAAAATATCACGTTTCCTGATCAGAGTTACACCTGGAAGAATAAAATCGTCAGCATCCCGGGGCACGGACCCAACGCGGATGAGATCGTTCTGATGACTGCCCATCTCGACAGCACCTCCACTGCTCCCGTCACAAACGCGCCAGGCGCGGAAGACAACGCCAGCGGCGTGGCTGCCCTGATGGAAGCCGCCCGGCTGTTCCGTTTTTATCAGTTTGACCGCACCATCAAGATCATCTTCTTTACCGGTGAAGAGCAGGGGTTATTGGGCAGTGTGGCTTACGTGGCTGATTATTCTGCTGAATTACCAAACATCATCGGGGTCGTCAACCTCGACATGTTTGGTTACGATAGTGATGATGACCGCTGTTTCGAACTGCATGTGGGTACATTGCCAGATTCGAACATGGTTGGGACTTGTTTTACCGACGTGATTAACAACTATGGGCTCAATTTGACTTACGACTACCTAACTAATGGAGCGACTGGCGCTTCTGACCACGCTCCGTTTTGGTATGAAGGTGTTGGAGCAGTCGAGGTACTTGAAAATTATTACAATAACGATCCACCTTTAGGCTGTATAGGACAAGACAGAAATCCAAACTATCATCATACTACTGACCTAATTCAACATATGAGTACCCCAGTGACCCACTCTATCGCGCAGGCTGGGATTGGCACGGCTGCCAGCCTGGCAGCACCGATTGGGCGATGTTTTGCTGCTGACCCGGATCTTACAGCCACCCCCTTGACCAATTCAATCTTGCTCACCTGGCCGGGAGTTGTTGACGCGGACGTTTACAACGTCTACCGCAGCGACACATCATGCGAAGGGATCTTCACCCAGGTCGCCCAGGTGACCGCCAACAGCTACGAAGACACAGACATCGTATTTGGACACATCTATTTTTACAAGGTCCAGGCCGCTGAAACCGGAGCAGTCTGCTTTTCGCAGCTATCCAACTGCGCCAGTGCCGAGGTCGAAGAACCGGTATTCTTTGATTTCTACATCCCATTGGTCATCGCTGGAGAATAGAAATCATCCAGACGTAGGGGCGAAGCATCCCGATAAATAATTCTGCTGCACCAGATCAGTATTTTTGAGTTTGCTTTGCCCCTACCCATCATTATCGATGAGGGTCATGATGCTGGGAGCAAAGCGAGCAGTATTTACCCCACCGCGATTAATTTACAACGGACAATTTCGTTACATCGGAAAACTCATTACTTGGTTGTAGACATAAACTCCAACATTTATTGTTCAGAACATACACTAATGTGGATGAACTAATACCCTGCTTCGCGGGCACAGGTTCCCTTTCGTACGTTGGGGTCATGATGCTGGGAGCAAAGCGAGCAGTACTTGCACCCACCGCCCTAATCCAATAATAACGGAAAAACGAAATCTCGTTCTTTTATGGTCTCCTGAGTGCGAAGCCTGCCCTTAGGGCACATGAAAGGCATTTGACCTTTAGGTCTCAAATTCATCACCGAGACCGAATCATTTCTATTAGCAATAATCTCTTAGCATAACTTCGGAGACCTACGATCAAAACCCTCGCTCGGTCAGGATCCCTGCGAGAACAGAGTTCTCCAGCTCAACGCCAACAAATCAGTTTTCCGATATCCTAATCGACTCTCACAGTACTGGCGTGTAGGAGTATAATTCTAATTATTCACCAGCAAGAGGGATCATGAATAACCTAAACCAATCAAAACAGAATTCCATAATTTCTTTCAGTGCGAGGCTCTTTTTATTCATTATGCTAGCAAGTACGCTTTGCTCGTGTGCCACGAATGTTCAGACCCAAACGGCTTTACCAACAGATGCACCAGTTGAATCAACCCCGATAGTAGAAAATCTGGCAACGCAAAAATGGCCTTCAGCCTCGGAGACAGAGGTGATTATCAAAATGCCGACCATTACCCTGACCGCCGAGCCGAAAATGGCAGAAACACCTAAGCCAACTGAAGTAAACTTAATTCAGGGAGATATCTTTTATGATCCTCAAAGTAAAGAGGATTTTAAAAATGTAGTTTTGGCTCCTTCCCCTATTGACGCACCATACAAATTTGCCGCCTGGCACGAAGAATATATTAAACAAATAAATGAAAAACTGGAAAATTATAATGGTCCAACTGTTGAATTAACTAAGTCAAGATATAATGCGGAATATGGATCGATGGAATTTGAATCAGAAAAATGGCCGGTGGTAGGATCTTACTTATACAAATGGCACGGTGAGGATGTCTTAAATAAGTCATATATTTTTAGTAAAAAAAGTGGTGGGGAGGATTATGTTTTATTAAACACTACATTTATACCTAAAAGTATGGCAGAAATGCTGTTGTTAGAGTTCAATTATGATACCCCAAAGGAATATTTAGTAATTCTATATTCCTTGAGTGATAAGACAAAAAAAAGATGGCCTAATGAGTTTCTTACAGACTTTGATGATACTTATCGTTTGACAGAAGAACAATTGGATTCTTTATTTAGAATTTTTTTTCATAAACCTGAAAACGGAGATGAGGAGTTATTTAGCCAGATGCAGTTTTTATTTATTGGAAGTAAGTAATGATATTGCAAAGGTGGATAGAAAATGAGATAAATAAGTAATGAAAAGGTTTTGGTGGGTGGTGGTAATGGCCGTAATTGTATGTGTTGCGTTGGGGTATCTCGTTCTTTTATGGTCTCCCGACCATGATAGGCATTTGACCTTCAGGTCTCCAACAAAAATGATATTAAATGGGGAATTCGTGATGCTGGGAGTAAGAATTTTCACACCTTCCGTCTTTATCAGGATAATGTGATCGTAGGTCAGGTTGCGTAGTTCAACCTGACGTTAGAAGCCTGCTTTTGTAAAGACGTTTTTTTTCACCACTTGTGACGTCAGGTTCAACTGAAGAACCTGACCTACGTTCTGTTCTTGGTTCTCGCCGGTGTCCTCACCGTGCGAGGTGGTTGGCCGTTAGGTCTCCCACACCTAATTACCTTGCCTATGGACACTACGGATCGACTAAGCTCATCACTAACAGGTCTATCTGTGCGGTTGGAGTCTACTCTCACTTCGATGATCCGAAAACCATCTGCGTAATACCCAATCAAGGGATGGAGACCTTCGGTCAAAACCCTTGCAAGGTCCCACAGGGAGGCTACACACTCAGGAGTCCTTGCAAGAACAAGAATTCCCAAAAACCCGATTCCTACCGGTAAACGAGTCTTCCTTCCACCTCTCGCTTGATCGCCTGATGCTCGCGCAGGTACTCATCAATCACCGACTGCATGGAGGTCGCCAATACCCTTGGAGGGTTAATCTCGCT
>DAISYV010000056.1:0-1828 GCA_036825115.1 Anaerolineaceae bacterium
TTGGCAGCTGACGGCAGTTTCCTATCACTGCCCGTGATCATTCTCCCGCTTCTGGCTCTCTTCCTCGCGAGATGGCCGCTCTTCAAATGGGGCTACAAGCGCTCTGTTGCCATCCTCGAAGACATCGAGGGCAACACCGACTTCAACACCCTGCGTAAAGCTGCCCAGATCCTCGGTTTGACCGTGGTTGGTGGTTTTGTGCCGAGCATGATTGGCCTGGCGCTGAAGTACACCTATGCCAGGTCACTAACTGATCCAACAACCGGCGAGACAGTAGTGAAGACAGTTGCACTGCAGGATACGCTTGATGGCATCCTGCCGAAATTGCTGCCGATCGTCCTGGTAGCCTTCTGCTACTGGCTGCTCAAGAAGAAGGTCAATCCCGTACGCGTCATTTTGATCGTCGCGGTGATTGCTTTTGTACTGGGCGCTCTCGGCATTTTGGGCTAATCTTTAGTACAATTAGTGGTGGCGGAGAAAATCCCTTCTCCGCCACCAGAACTATTTAAGGGATGTGTTAGAGAGAGAGTAAAAATATGATTAAGCACCTTCGCATTGACAATCGTTTGATTCACGGACAGGTCGCCGTAACATGGATGCGCCGCATTAACGCGGATGTCATCGTTGTCGTTAATGATGACGTAGCCAAAGACCGGATCCAAAAGATGGCACTGCCCCTTGCCGCAAGAGACGCGAAGGTCCTCGTGCTATCGCATGAAGAGCTCCAGGAACATGTAAAAGCGCACCCGGATATGTCGCTCTTTGTAATTGCCAAATTCCCCACTGATGCGCTGCGCATTCTTGAGAGCGGGCTTGAAGTTGGCGAAGTCAATGTCGGAAATGCTGCCCCGATTGCCGGGACCAAGTACGTAATGGTGGAAAAGAAATCGATCGCCGCAACCAAGGAAGATGCCGAAGTGTATCGCAAGATTGCGGAACTGCGAGGCGGTAAACTGCTGACCCAGACCGTCTCCACTTATCAACCTCAGGACTTCCTTGAACTGCTGCAAAAAGCGGGCCTTTAGGCTCTTTGTGGCAGCATTCGAACGAATGCCCATTTAATTACGAAAACTGTGGTGGTCACTTCGATAAATCGGGGTGACCACTATTTATAAACGCAACAATTGAACAGGAAAAACAGCCATGCAATTGAAAATCGCCAAAATCATCAACAGCCTGCTTGCCCTTCTAACCGTGATCATCCTGGCGCTTGCCGGCGGTTACTTTTTTGTGTACAACCGCTACCCTGAATTCAAGACAACTTACTTAATTCTTTTCGCGATCATCTCCGTGGCTTTGCTGATCTTTTTCAGGTGGATGGAAGAAGGTTGGGACAAACGTGTTATTACACGCATGGCAAAAAGCGGCAAAGTGGCGCTGGCAAACATCAAACGTTCCGAGCGCGTGATGCGCATGCGCGACAGCACCTTCACCAATTTCTGGCTTTATGAATTTGTGGCAGAGTTGGTGACCCCTGAGCTCGAAACCCTGCCAGATGTCAAATTCTGGGAAAAGATGAATGTGGACACCCAGCAGATTCCCAATGGTTCGGTCTTTGTCACCTACGACCCTGAAAAGCCAACCCAAATCTTTGTCGTGCCAAATGTCCTCATCAGCCAGTTGCCCGGGTTGATGCCCGTGGTGCGCAAAATCGAAGCGAATGCGAAAATACGCTACCTGGACACCTATTACAACAAGGGCATGGTTATCCGAAGTATGAAAGAATCGCTGGCGGAGCAGCGCCAGGCGGTGGAAGAAAAGAAGAAAAAGGAAGGTTAGAAATGAGGATTGGAACAGTAGGAACCGGGTTTATTGTTGACAATTTTTT
>DAISYV010000056.1:1928-13125 GCA_036825115.1 Anaerolineaceae bacterium
TCAACCCACGCGGAATGTGAGACCCTGCGCAACCTTGCCCAGGAAAAGGGCTTGTTCCTGGTGGAAGCGATCACCGTCCCGCATTTGCCCAACTTCAAGCTGCTGCGTGAACATCTCGAAAAAATCGCTCCGGTCAGGTTGGTGCAGCTCAACTTCTCACAGTACTCCAGCAGACATAAAGCATTTTTAGAAGGCAAGAATCCGAATGTCTTTAATCCCGCTTTTGCTGGCGGCGCGTTGATGGATATCAACTACTACAACCTGCGCTTCATGCTCGATTTGTTTGGTGAGCCGGAGGAGGTGCGTTATTTTGCCAACCTCGCCGAAAACGGCATTGACACTTCCGGCGTGTTGATAATGAGGTACCCGGGCTTCTTGGCGGAAGCTGTTGGGGCTAAAGACAGCCGCAGCGAGAACCTGGTGCAGATCCAGGGCGAAAAAGGCTACATCAAAGTACCCCAGGAAAGCAGCCGCTGCATCTCGGTTACAGTTGTCAGCCAGAATGGTGAAGAAGTATTTAATGAGCAGACAGACAATAATATGCTCGTTCATGAATTACGTGATTTTGCCGAAATGCATCGAAGTAACGACTTGGCAAAAAGAGACGAATTGCTGGATATGACCTGCCGTGCCATGAAGTGGCTGGAGCAAGCCCGCAAGGACGGCGGAGTCTACTTTGAAGGAGAGGTACGAAATGTTGATTAGATCAAGCCGGATATATACCGAAGATGGTTTGTTGGACGGTTGGATGCGCATTGAGGATGGGAAGATCATTCAACTTGGGAAAGGTGAAAAAGAAGGCGCGATCGATTTTGGCGACCTGCGCGTCATTCCCGGCATTTTTGATACTCACATCCATGGCACCCAGGGCTATACATTATGGGACGAGGGTGAGAGTGGAGATATAGAAGCCCAGCTGGACGGCTTCTTGAAAGGTGTGGCCAGCGAGGGCGTGACCCTCGTGCTGCCGACGCTTTTCAGTGCCACTGGTGACGGTGAAGGCGCCCTGGACGTCCTGCGTAGAACAGCGAATCGCGTTGGCAAGCCCCAGAATGGAGCGAACGTGGCTGGTGTGCACTTTGAGGGGCCCTATCTGAACAGGGTTGGCGAAAAAGGCATCCGCCCCAAAACGCCCACGATTAACCTGGACTTTGCGCGCCAGGCAATCGAGGCAGGTGGGGGACATCTGCGGCTGATGGGGCTGGCACCTGAACTGCCCCAGGCGGAAGAGTTGATCAATCTGCTTACAGAAAATGGCGTCAACGCCGCGTTTACGCATTCGGACTGCAACTCAACCCAGGCTTTTGCCGCTTTCGATAATGGCATCACCGTGGCAACCCACCTGTGCAACGTCATGACCGGTATTCACCATCGCGACGTGGGCGGCTTGGGGGCAGCACTGTTGGATGGGCGCGTTTCTGCAGAGTTGATTTGCGACGGTCTGCATGTTTCGAACCCGATGATCGAGATTGTCATGCGGGCCAAACCCCACGAAAAGATTATGCTGATTTCCGATTGCACCGGTTATTCCGGCGCTCCAACAGGCACCTACAGGGGTTTCCTGGGACACTCCGGCGAAGTGATCGTGGACGATTTGGGCTTTGTGCGTGAACCCGGCGGCCGCTTGCGCGGCAGCAGCAAACCGGTGCTCTATGGCATCTGGAATTTGGTCGAAAACATTGGAATTGGAATAGAAGATGCCCTGAGAATGGCGGCGCTCGTGCCTGCCCGAAAATATGGTTTTGGCGATAAGAAGGGTTCCCTCAAAATTGGCAAGGATGCTGATTTTGTAGTGGTCAGCGACGATTACAAGGCGATTGAGACTTATGTTGAGGGGCGCAAGGTGTTCGACCGGGCTGCTGAAGGGGACAAGATTTTTAACCAACAGATGCTCAAACACTTATTGAGGTGATAATGATCAAAGTAGCCACGTCAACAAGTTACGTAACGCCACAGGAGCCTTGTTTTATGGGCGGCTACGGCATACGCAGGCAGAAATCTGAGGGCGTCCTTGACGATTTGAAATGCACCGCGATTCTTCTGGAAATTGAAGGGACGCCAATTGTGATGTGCGATGTGGAAATTCTGATGATCACGCCGGAAATTGTCGCCGCAGTTAAGGACAGATTGCAGCGAACGTTCGGCATCCATCCGGATATGGTAACAATTGCCACCACCCACACCCACGCAGGACCGGAAATCCGGTCTGAGCGCTTACCGATGTTTGACGAAGAAAGCGATGATGGTTTCTGGCGGCGGTATCAGGATATCCTAAAAGAAGAGATTTATTCCACCATTTCAGCATGTTTTGAATCCGAACCGCTGGAAGTTGAAGCCTGGTATCGCACCGTAAAGATTGATGGATTGTATGGCAACCGCAACGGAATGGACAAGCCTGAAGATAAAGACGTCACGCTGATCGTTTTCAAAAATAGCAACACCGTGGAAGCGGCAATCGTAAACATTTCCTGCCACCCGACAGTTCTGGGCGCTCAGAATCTCCAGATCAGCAGCGACTTGCTGGGTTACATCAGCCGGGGTGTCAGGGAGAGGCTGGGAGTGTATCCCCTGATGATGCAAGGCGCATCAGGAGACATGAGCAACCGCAACTATCGCCAGGGTCACGATGACCAGGAGCTCTCCCGCACGGGCGAGGGCATTCTGGCACAGCTTTTTGCGAGTGAAGAGCTTAAACCGCTCAGCCTGAGCAAGCCACTGGTCGAAGGGTATCATTGGGAAACCAGATATCCCGTGGATAGAGACGCCCTCAAGAGTTTGCAGGCGCAGATCAGGCTACAAATGGCAGCTGAAGAGAATTACGACAAGCACAAAATTCTGCTCTCTTCAGACTATGCCATCGATCTAAAATTGAAAAAAGAGGAGATAACTGCCATTTTTGATGCGGCAATTATCCGCTTGGGCGATATTGAAATCTGTAAGCAGCCCGGCGAGATGTTCTCGCGCTTTGGCATAAAGATCAAAGCAGCCAGCAAGGCAAAACTCCCGCTCATCTGGGGCTATGCTGATGATTACGGCGGCTATCTTGCGGATGAAGGCGAGTATGGCAAAACCTACGAAAGCATCATGTCACCCATGCCCAAGGGAGCCACGGAAGAAATCACGGATGACCTGGCATGGTTGATGGCAGGAGACATAGAGTGAAAATGAAATACACAAACGAATACCTGGGAGATGCCTGCGTGGAAGTGGCTTCGGGGATAAAGATCGCCCCAACATCGACAATCGCTGGGGCAGCGATTGTGCATACCCTGACTGCCATGATGACGGAGTTGGCAGAGGCGGAAGGCTACGAACTCGAACTCCTGACCTCAGGTAACGTACCCAACGGGCACGAGCGCAACCTGGCGCTGATAGAAAAGTATACGGGAGTCATTAAGAGTCTCGGAAGGTAAAGTGTCACAAGTATTGAAAGGATAAGTTTTGAATAGAGATTTTATTAAAGAAAATATTAAGCTGGCCGCTTTTGACCTGGATGGTACCATTCTGACCAAGAGTTTTATCACTGATGTTACCAAGTCCACTATAACGCGCCTTGCTGAAAGCGGCATAGGGACCATCGTGGCGACCGGCCGTCATGTTTTTACTTTACCACCGGCAGTATTCGATATCCCCAGTTTCCAGATCGCCATTGGATCCAATGGCACGATGATTGGCAACATCCGCACTAAGGAAGTTTACAATTTTGATGGTTTCGATGTGGAGACAGCATTGTGTTTTTTGCGTTGGTTGCCCACGATTACCAATTCTTTCCATGTCTCTTTTCAAGATGGCTCCGGTTACCTGATGAAGCAAGACTTTGAACGATTACTGGATCTGCAGCCCAATGAAGTTGAGCGGCAAAAGTCAGCCCGGGAATACCAGCGGGTTTACACCATCCTTGACGACCTTGAACAAATCGAAAAGACCATGAAGCCAGTGGCAAAGTTTGGTTTCAGAATGGCAAAAGAGGAAGATGTGCCTGCTGCGGTCCGTATGGTGCGGCATAACTTTGGCTTCGAAGCTGCCGTCACTGATTATCAGACCATCGAGGTAACCAAAGGCGGCGTTACAAAAGCTTCAGGCTTGATAAATGTTTGCAAACACTACGGCCTGGACCCTGAAAATGTGATAGTTTTTGGCGACAGCGGCAACGATGTGCCGGCGATGAAAATTGCTGGCTATGCCGTGGCAATGGGTAACGCCCATGCAAACGTAAAAGAAGAGGCGGATGAAGTCACAGAAAGTGTCCATGATGATGGCGTAGCCCTGGCGATTAATCGTTTGTTTGACCTGTAAAGGAGAAAAATGGCAGTTCAACCCTCTGAAATAAAGAAGTTAAAGACCGAACAGCGCAATCCTGCGACGTTGGATATCGATCTTCTGCCGACCCTGGCTATGGTACGAATGCTGAACGATCAGAACAGGGTGCTGGCTGACGCGGTGGATGAGCAAGCTGAACAGATCGCGGAGGCAGTGGAGCTGATTACTGAGCGCATGCTGCGCGGCGGACGCTTGATCTACATCGGCGCGGGCACCAGCGGCAGGCTGGGGGTGATGGACGCCTCCGAGATCCCACCAACCTTCTCTATGCCTCCAGAGGGAGTAGTTGGGGTTATCGCGGGCGGTGAAGTGGCGATTCGCAGAGCAGTAGAACATGTAGAGGATGACCCCCTGGCAGCCGCTGAGCAGCTAAAGGATCTTGGGTTATACCAGAACGATGTCGTCTGTGGCATCGCCGCCAGCGGTCGCACTCCCTATGTGATTGGTGGCTTGGATTACGCCAAAAGTGTCGGCGCGGGTACGATCAGCGTCGCCAATAACAAGCACAGCGAGATTGGCAAACACGCGGATGTCGCGATCGAAGTCGAAACCGGACCGGAAGCGCTTTCGGGCTCCACCCGCCTGAAGGCCGGCACAGCCCAAAAATTGGTGCTGAACCTGCTTTCAACTGCGACGATGATCCAGCAGGGAAAAACCTATAGCAACCTGATGGTGGATGTCAGAGCTACCAATGAAAAATTACAGGCACGCTGCCTGAACATCCTGCGGGAAATCTTTCCCGCCGTGGAAACCGAACGGCTGGCGGATGCCCTGGCGCGCGCCAAAGGTAGTGTGAAGCTGGCAGCGGTCATTATCAAAACCGGGCTGCCGGTGGAGAAGGCGCGCGTTGAACTCGAACGGCACGATGGCCACTTGCGCCATGTTTTTGGCGAGGCGTAGGATGCTGGCAAGAACCGTCATCATTCCCGCCAAAGGACGCGCTGAAGTAATCGAAGAAGAGCTCGACACCAGCGACTTGCAAGCCAATGAAGCGATCATCCAGGCCGAAGCCACTATGATTAGCGCTGGCACAGAACTCTCACGCGTGTTCGAAATCAAGAAGGGCTTCAGTTACCCCGTTCGCCCGGGTTACTCTGCTGTGGGAAAAGTGTTGTTGAAGGGTGAGGGGCTGACGGATTTGCAGGTTGGCGACCGCGTGTTCTACACCGGACCACACACTTCGGTTTGCCGCTTTTCCCGCGGCAAGCGCACCCAGGGACCGATGATCTTCAAGCTGCCTGAGGGCATTGGCGTGCAGGAAGCCACCTTGATCACCCTTGGGTTGGTCGCTATCAGCGGCATCAACAGCGTGGAAGTGCGGCTGGGGGATCGGATAGGCGTTTTTGGAATGGGGATGATCGGGCTGCTGGCGGCGCTGATGCTCAAGAAGCTCGGGGCAGAGGTGGTTGCGATTGACCCCGTGGTGGAGCGTTGTGCCCAGGCGCAGCAAATGGGCATTTCACAGATAGTGGATTGCCCGCCGGAAGAGCAGCTGGCACAGATCAAGGCGCGTTTTGGCGGGCTGGACGCGGCTGTGGACGTGACCGGCGCGGCAAGGGCGATTGAGACGGCAATTCTGGCTACTAAAAAATATGGCCAGGTGGCATTGCTCGGTACCCCGCGCGCATCCTGCACCCTGGATGTGACCCCCATGCTGAATGCCATTCACATGCGCATGCTGCGCGTGACTGGGGCATTCAACAGCCTGGAGCCGGTGTTTGAGAGCGAAGGCATGCGCATGAACGTGGCGCGCAACTTTGAGACCGTTTGTGGCATGATTCTGAGCCGCGAGCTCCCGGTTTCCTGGCTGATCACCCATGTGATTGAACCCGAGGACGCGGAAAGAGCCTACCATGGTTTGATGTTTGAACCCGACCTATACCACTGTGTAGTGATTGACTGGAGTAAGTAAGTCTTTATATATAATCTTAGCAAATTGGCTGATTCCGCCCTGCGAAAAAACCGTCATCGCGAGCTTCCTTTGCGAAGCGATCTCGTCTTTACCTACCAGCCATCGCCTAGGAAAAACCGTCATCGCGAGCTTCATTTGCGAAGCGATCTCGTCTTTACCTGCCAGCTATCGCCTACGAAAAACCGTCATCGCGAGCTTCATTTGCGAAGCGATCTCGTCTTTTCTTACCAGCCATCGCCAAAGAGCTATGAGCTATCCGCCTTATCCGTTACAATTAGGGCATGAAAATTTTCCATAACATCTCACAACTGATAACCATTGAAGGTGGTCCCCAGAGGGGGCTAACCCTTGGCAAACTCGGCATGATTGAACAGGGCGCGATCGTTTGTGAGGGTGAAATCATCCTTGCTGTTGGCAATGAGGATGAAATTCTGGAACGTTATCCCCACGCAGACCACGTGAACCTGCAAGGGCGGTCGGTCGTGCCCGGGTTCGTGGACCCGCATACCCACTTGATCTGGGCAGGAGACCGCGCGGGCGAGTTTGAGATGCGCCTGCAGGGCAAGAGCTACATGGAGATTATGGCAGCTGGTGGGGGGATTCTGGCGACGTTGACTGCGACGAGGAAAGCCAGCCTTGAACAGTTGGTGGAAGAAGCAAAAAGACGGGCGGACACAGCGTTTTCTTATGGCACCACCACCATAGAGGCAAAGACGGGTTATGGGCTGGATATCGAAACCGAACTGCGCCAGTTGGAAGCCATTCTGGAGCTGGACCACACCGCGCCGATCGACCTCGTGCCCACTTACATGGGCGCGCACGCCATCCCACCGGAATATAAAGGCAACACCGAGGGCTATACCCGCTTTTTGTGTGAAGAAGCCCTGCCTGTAACCAAACAGTGGTGGCTCGAGCATGCAAACGGCAGACCCTTACCCTTTGTGGACGTATTCTGCGAGGCAGGCGTGTTTGAGATTGAAGAAACCCGCGGGATCCTGAGTGTGGCAAAAGGGCTTGGATTTCCGATTAAGTTGCACGCTGATGAATTTGAAAATTTGGGGGGCGCAAGCCTGGCAGCGGAGCTTGGTGCAGTCTCGGCGGATCATTTGGTGAAGACATCGCTGGAGGACATTGCCCGCCTGGCGGCGAGCGAGACCGTGGCGGTGTCGCTACCGGGTACGCCCTTTGGGCTGGCACAACAGGAGTACACCCCGGCAAAGGAAATCCTGGCTGCCGATGGCTACCTGGCGCTGGCGACCGATCTGAATCCGGGCACCACTTGGAACGAATCGATGCAGTTCATCCAGGCGCTGGCTTGCCGCTACCTCAAGCTGACGCCCACCCAGGCGCTGGCAGCTTCCACGATCAATGCTGCCAAGGCTATTGCCATGGAGCACAAAGTTGGCTCGATTGAGGCGGGGAAACAGGCGGACTTCCTCGTGCTGACCACGCCGGATTATCGCAACCTCAGTTACCGTTATGGCAGCAACCAGGTGGCGCTGGTCGTCAAAAAGGGCAAACTTTACCCAAATGCGGGTTAGCTGAAAATGGATCCTGAACTTTCGCGAGAATTAATTAACCTGGCAATCCTCATAATGGGGATAGCGGCAATCATTTGGGTGCTGCGGGACATCTTTAAACTTGCCTGGCGCATTGTTCGAACAGTTGTCTTGATATTGATCGTACTGGTGATCCTGGGGAACATCCTGGGCATTATCCAACTTCCGAGGTTGTGATGGAATTGAGCATCGAGCAAGCCCGTGCGTACTATCCGGGGGATGACCCGGTGCATGGTTTTGACCACGTCTTGCGGGTCTACCGCATTGCCGAGCGGCTTGGCAGGGAAGAAGGTGCGGACGTGGAGATCATCCATACTGCTGCACTCTTACATGATTCCAGGGGAGCAGATCCGCGCGGCGAGGCGAACGAACGCGAGGTACACCACCTGCTCAGCGCGGAGTTTGCCGAAACAGTGCTGACGGAGATGTGCTGGCAGCCGGAGCGAATCGCAGCGGTGCAGCACTGCATCCGCAGCCACCGCTACCGCGCGCAGGACGAACCCCCGCAGACCATAGAGGCAATGTGCCTCTTTGACGCGGACAAGTTGGACGTCCTTGGGGCGATTGGGGCAGCCCGCACCACAGCTTTCTCGGCGCAGGCGGACCTGCCATTCTACCGCGAGCCTTCCCAGCGCTTTTTGGAGAGCGGCGAGCATGAACCCGACGAGCCGCACAGCGCCTATCACGAGTTTTTATTCAAGCTGCAATTCGTGCACGAGCGGCTGCTGACCAGGGCTGGCAGAACCATCGCCGAGCAGCGCGACGCATTTTTGCGCCAGTATTTCGAACAACTGCAGGCGGAATGCCGTGGTGAGCGGTAGGTAGAGGAGGAAATATGATCGGGGCAATTATTGGAGACATTTCAGGGTCCGTATTTGAAGGTCACAACAATCGCAGTAAGGACTTTTATTTCTTTGACAGGAATTCACATTTTACCGACGATAGTGTCCTTACTTTTGCCACAGCCAAAGTTTTACTGGATGGAGGCGATTACACCTATGCCTATCAAACTTTTGCCCGGGCATACCCGGATCGCGGATACGGCGGAGGTTTTCGAAAATGGATGTGGCAGGAGAGCCCTCAGCCCTATAACAGCTTTGGCAATGGCTCGGCGATGCGCGTGGCGCCGATTGGGTTTGCGTTTGCGGATGCCGAAACCACCCTTGCGGAAGCCAAACGCAGCGCGGAAGTGACCCACAATCACCCGGAAGGAATTAAAGGCGCCCAGGCTGTAGCCCTCGCCATTTGGATGGGAAGGCACGGAATTGATAAAGTCGGTATTCGGGAATCGATAACGAAGCAGTTTAATTATGACTTGAGCAGGAATTGCGATTATATTCGAATCGTAAATAAATTTGACGCCACATGCCAGGGTTCAGTTCCTGAGGCGATTACCTGTTTTTTGGAATCAACGAATTTTGAGGACTGCATCCGGTTAGCAATCTCAATCGGTGGTGACAGCGACACTATCGCCTGCATTGCCGGCGGCATTGCTCAGGCCTATTACGGTGAAATTCCGGAGTGGATCATAATGGGAGCACGAGCGCGGTTGAATCCGGATCTAATGAAAATCCTGGATCGGTTTGAAAACCAATTTTTGCTTGATTTAGCATAAATAAGAAACGGATTAGAGTAAAATTACAGCAGTATCCAAAATTGTTTTTGATCTAGCTAGAATTACCAGAGGGGGTGCTTATCAAAATTTGTCTTTGAATTAAAGTGAGGTTGTTTATGCGAAGTAATTTACTGGCAGTCAAAGTATTCAGCTCAATATTGGTCTGTATTTTGCTCCTTTCAGGGTTTAACATCCCTGCTGAGAGGGCAACCGCGCAGGATGATGGCCCCCAAACTCTCAGCAGGGACCTTGAAGTGGTAAACCCTTACTATTCAATCGAGCATTTGGTCCTGGAGGATGGCTCCGCCATCGACCGAAACATCATCAACGGTCCTTCAAAACCACCTGTGGGTGTTGACCAGGATAAGTCATCCGATCTCGACGATAATGCAATCGCGCTGTTGGATTTTCCCTCGTTTAGCTGGATGTATGGCTGTTCAGCGGTATCAGCTGGAATGATTGCGGCTTATTACGATAACACCGGCTTTTCATCGATGTATACAGGTCCAACAAATGCTGGGGTTTATCCGCTGACAGATTCGATTTTTGGGATGTGGACCGACGGGGTAGATGTATACCCGAACAATCCGCTGGTGGCTTCCAGGAATGGCGTTGATGGACGCACTACGCGGGGATCAATCGAAGACTATTGGGTTGTGGTGGGTAGCGGCGCCAATGATCCTTATATAACAAATGGCTGGGTGCAACACCAATGGGGTGATGCAATCGGAGACTACATGAGAACCAGCCGTTCGGTTTATGGTAATGTTGACGGCGCTACCTCTTTCTACACCTGGACGAATTTGCCGGACCAACTTACTTGCGATCAAATGGTAGCCAATGGCATCCAGGATGATGGCTCAGTAGGCGTGCGCGAGTTCTACCAGACTCGTGGATATGAAATTGGTCATTGTTTTAACCAGAAGACCGATAACAATGCCGGGGGATTTACCCTCGCCATGTTCCAGAGTTATATCGATCTGGGTTATCCGATCCTGATCAATCTGGCTGGTCATAGTGTGGTTGGATATGCTTATAGCGGGTCAACCATCTATATTCGCGATACATGGTCTTCAGATCCCAGTTTTCGGCCTACGATTACCTGGGGTGGGAGCTATCAGGGTCTGCCAATGCAATCTGTATCTGTCGTGTTACCTATTCAAACTCAGGTAGAGACCAGAACAGTTTACCTCCCACTGATAGCCAAGCCTCCGGTCCTGCTAAATGGAGATTTCGAGATGGGTCCAGCGGCTTGGGATCAGTATTCCTCCCACGGATGGGATGTGATCTGGAATGATCCCACCCGAGCTCGGCAAGGGGAGTGGTTTGCATGGCTTGGAGGGGATTACGACGAGTTTTCCGCTATTTCCCAGGTTGTGAAAATTCCCCAGGGTGCCAATGCTCTGGAGTTTTATTATTGGATAGCGTCTGAGGAGTTAGAATGTGCATATGATTACTACAGAGTTGAAGTTGGAGGTAATTTACTTCTCTCTGATTGGTTGTGTTCAGATCATAATACGGGTGGCTACGTTTATAAAGGGATCGATCTCTCTCCTTTTGCAGGAATGACCCAGGAAATTGTGTTCTATGTTGTGACGGATTATTCTGTAAACAGCAATTTCTTCCTGGATGACGTCAGTATCACCCGGTATGCCCAAACTTTTACTGAATCGATCAACACCGAACCGGTTGACCCAATCTTCTTCCAAACGAAATAAATCCTATAGATAAGCAAAGAGGCTGACCCAAAAGGGTCAGTCTCTTTTCAAATTAAGGGGGATGTGATTCAAT
>DAISYV010000057.1:0-13095 GCA_036825115.1 Anaerolineaceae bacterium
CATAAAAGAACAGGGGTTCGCTATCACCTATGAGCTATCAGCTATGACCTATTATCTAACCCGGATAATCAGCAATTTTCCTGGACAGGTCCGTTTTCAGGAGACGTGGCAGGCGGGCGTTTACCTCGCGTAATATCTCATCCAAATCCAATGTCAGGTGTTTTCCACCCTGATAGACCGGTTTGCCGTCACAAATCACCGTGTCAACATCCCGGGCATCCAGTGAATATACCAGGTTGGCCGCCTTGTTGATCACCGGCTGCACCGCCGGGCGGTCCTGGCGCAGCAGCACCACGTCCGCCAGGTTGCCAACTTTCAAGTCACCCAATCGGGATTGCCGTAAAACCCTTGCTCCACCTTGAAAAGCCAGGTCCAGCACTGTGTTAACAGGCAGAACTTCAGCATTCAGCGATTTATTCTTTTGGGTAAGCGCGGTCAGACGCATTTGCTCAAACAGGTCGAGCGTGCTGCTGCTGACCACGCCATCGGTTGCCAACCCGACCGCGATTCCTCTTTCAAGATATTTTGGCAGGTCAGCCAGTCCCATTGCCATCGCCAGGTAAGTTTTAGGTGCCTGGGCAATACCAACTTCTCTGCCCACCAGCAGGTCAAGGTCCTGGTCTGTCGGATAGAGACAATGCGCAATGATCGTTGGCTGATCCAGAATGCCAGCGTCCGCCAGCACCTGCAGCGGCGTTTTACCGTAGCGTTCAAGCGACAAAGTCACCTGTCCCGAAGTTTCGGCTGCATGAATGTGGTTGCCCACTCCCAGCCGGGCAGCTTCCCTGGCGCAGCGTGCCAGAAACTCAGGATCGCAAAGATAAGGCGAATGCGGCGCGAGCCAGGTGGTGATGCGGCCATCGGCTTTGCCCTGCCAACGTTCCACGAAGCGTATGGTTTCTTCCAACTGGTCGTAACCCTGATGCCCAAAGACAGCCCAGCCCAGGTTGGCGCGCGTGCCCGCCTTTTCCACCGCCCGCGCGACCATATCCATTTCAAAGTAATGATCCGCGACGCAGGTAATACCCGCTTCGATCATCTCAGCCAGCCCCAGCATGGCGCCCCAGTAGACATCTTCTGGTGTCAGGTTGGCTTCGAGCGGAAAGATGACCTTGTTAAACCAGTCATTCTCGTTCACGTCTGGTCCGGCATTGCGGAAGAGCACCATTGGCACGTGCGCGTGGGTGTTGACCATGCCTGGCACAGCCAGCATGCCTGTTGCGTCGATGATCTGATTATCTGCTTGCGCCATAGGAGATGTTGGCTGAATGGCAGTGATCTGGTTGCCCTCGATCAGGATATCCTGCGCAGCAAGAAAGCGCGGCACTTGCCCCTCAAAGGTCATCACTTCACAATTCTTAATGATCAGCTTTGCCATGTTCTATACTCTACCTTTTATTAAAAGTTTTCCACCAATGTGAGCGCTTCTTCAATAGCCCGGTCGAGAATCGTCTTTACTTCTTCCAGACCTAAATCGAGCCCATCAGCGGCAACAACATCAAAACGCGGGATGCCCCAAAACGCGCACAAAGCCTCCAAGTATCTCGCGCCCATTTCAAGCGGGGAATTGTTATAGCTCCCGCCGCGAGTAGTCAGAAAGAGCAACCTTTCCGCCTTGCACAAGCCATGCGTGCCGTGCTCGTCCACGCCGAAGGTGATGCCTTCCACGCTGATGTTCTCGATGTAAAGCTTCAGCAAAGCTGGAAAACCGAGGTCCCAAAACGGAGCCGCCACAACCACCCGGTCTGCCTGGCTGAATTGATGGGCATAACGAAATCGCGGATGCAGGCGCTTGTTTTCTGCCAGCAAGCTTTCACGCTGGGCAAAGAACCCTTCACTCAAGGCCTTTAATGGCTCATCCATCAGGCATAATCTTTCCACCTGGTATGCTCCCCTGGCTTGCAGAGCTGCCAGAAAGGCTTCTGCAAGGATGCGCGTTCGTGACTGTTCCCGCCGGATGCAACAATCTATGTAGAGGACTTTTACCATTCAAGCACCTCGGGAACCTGCAATATGCCTTCTTTTAGCACCTGATCCACTTCAGCCCGGGTGGGAATGGAATTCGCCGCTCCCAGTCGCTGTACGCATAACGCTGAAGCAACAGTCGCCAGGCGCAAAATCTCGGCCAGGCTTAAGCCTTGCATTACACCGGCTAAGAAATAGCCGCTGAAGGTGTCCCCAGCAGCCGTGGTATCGACCGCCTGCACCTTGCAGCTGCTGATACTGGCGTAATGACCGTCCCGAAAACACTGCGCGCCGCGCGACCCGAGCGTGAGCAGAATACCAGTTTGAGGGAATCGCTCAGCCAACCGCTGGAGTATGGATCCGTCCGCCGCATCACCGACGATTCCAGCCCCTTCAACTTCGTTGACAATCAGCCAATCGAGCAGAGTGATAGGGTACGTATTCACATTATCAGAGTATGGAGCAGCATTCAGAACTACCTTCAAGCCCTTTTTGGCGGCTTTTTCGATAATCTCACCGACCAGATTGGTCTCATTCTGCAGCAGCACAAAACCATCACTGCCAAATTCGTCCAACGTTCGGTCCACATAGTCTTCAGTCAGCATTTGATTCGTGCCTCCATACAGCAGGATACAATTCTGTCCGGAATCCGACACCTGGATGATGGCATGCCCGCTGACTTCGTTGTAATTCAACATGAAGGAGGTGTTCACTCCGGCTGCTTGCAGCATCTCGACCAAGAACCCGCCATCTCTGCCAGCAATACCAGCATGGAACACCTGGCTGCCAGCCCTGGATGCTGCGATGGATTGGTTGAGTCCCTTACCGCCACTGTTAAGTGTGTAAGACTTGATAAGTTTGGTTTCACCCGGTTGAACGAAATTGTCTACGCGGTAGACGTGATCAATATTGAGGGAGCCGAAATTGAGAATTGGCATAAGAAGTCCTTTTGATTGATTTTCGCGATTGAGACAATTATACTGGTAGATGACTGCCAAAATTGAAAAGAGGACCTATGCTGCAACCCCACATTCAACTCGACGAAACCGTGAATGCCCGCTGCGCGTTATTGCCCGGCGACCCTGCCCGGCTCGACCGCATCGCACCTTTTCTGAGCGACGTAAGCGAACTGGCATACAATCGTGAATTTCGCAGCTTGCGCGGCACCTATAAGGGTCTGCCTGTGCTGGCAGTCTCCACTGGTATTGGCGGGGCTTCGGCTGGAATTGCTGCGGAAGAGCTGCACAACATCGGCGTCAGGGCTATGATCCGAATCGGAAGCTGCGGCGCGCTCCAGCCAAAGGTGAAACTGGGCGATCTGGTGATTGTCAACGGCGCAGTCAAGGACGACGGCGCGTCAAAAACCTACAGCCAGGCAATTTTCCCCGCTGTTCCCGACGCGGAGCTAATGTTCGCTTGTATCCAGGCCGCCAAAGAGCAGGGCTTTGCCCACCATGTTGGGATTGCTCGCAGCCATGATAGTTTTTACACGGACCAGGAAGCCGAAATCGACGCTTATTGGTCACGGCAGGGTGTGCTTGGCGCGGATATGGAAACAGCGGCTCTATTCACTATTGGCAGTTTGCGTGGCTTTTAGACCGCTTCGATCCTGAACAATGTCGTTGCCTTCGAGCAAGATACCCTCGAATCGATTGGTTCTTATGTCAGCGGTGAGAACCTGGCCATGCAAGGCGAGCGCAACGAGATTCTGGCGGCGTTGGAAGCCCTGCGCAGGGTGATTCCCGAGGGGTAAGGCATTCCGGTCAGGGAGTATCTCAATTAATCCCTGATCTTTCGAAATAAATCTGATTTGTACACTGGCTTATCCTTAAGCTGCCGCAATAAAACAAAAACCCCTCTTCGTGCAAACTGTGAAGAGGGGTTATTTTTAGATTCCAGAATAATCGGGGGGTCTTACCCACCTTTTCCCAGTCGTTTGCCAACCTGATCGAAGGCATCAAGCGCCTGCTCGAGGTCGTCCTGGCTGTGGGCCGCGGAGATCATCACGCGGATGCGTGCTTTGCCCACTGGCACCGTCGGGAAGCCTAGTGAGCCTGCAAAGATGCCCTCAGCGAGCAGTTCACGGCTGAACTGGCGCGCCAACTGCACCTCACCCAGCATCACGGGCGTGATCGGGGTCTGAGTCACACCTGTATTGAAGCCCAGTTTCTTCATTTCAGCCTGGAAGAAGCGTGCGTTCGCCCAAAGCCTGTCCACGAGTTCGGTGGATTCTTCGAGCAAATCCACCGCTGCCAGGCAGGCGGCTGTATCCGGTACCGTTACTGCCGAAGAGAAGAGGAATGGGCGCCCACGCTGACGCAGCCACTCGATGATTTTGGCATTACCCACAACCACACCGCCGACTACTCCGAAAGCCTTGCTGAAAGTGCCTACTTCCACATCCACCTGACCATGCAGCTTGAAGTGGTCCACGATGCCGCGACCGCCTTCCCCCAAAACGCCCTCGCCATGCGCGTCATCGACCATAGTCATCACGTCAAATTCTTTTGCCACCTCAACGAGCTTGTCGAGGGGAGCGTAATCACCATCCATGGAAAACACACCATCACTGATGACCAAACCTCGGCGGTAGGTGCCGGCGGCTTCCCGGATAACCCGCCTGAGGTCATCTGGGTTGCAGTGCGCGTAGCGGATAATTTTAGCGCCGGAGAGGCGGGATCCATCAATGATCGAAGCGTGGTTGAGTTCATCAGAGAAAATGGCGTCTTCCTTGCCGACCAGGGCTGGGATGGTGGCGCCGTTGGCAGCAAATCCAGACTGGAAAGTCACCGCTGCTTCGACATGCTTAAATGCTGCCATGCGCTTCTCAAGTTCGAGGTGTAGGCTCATGGTGCCGGCAATCGACCGCACCGCACCAGGACCAACGCCATACTTCTGCATGGCTTGGGTAGCGGCTTCAACCAGCCTAGGGTGGTTAGCCAGACCAAGGTAATTATTGGCACAAAAATTGAGCACCCGCTTGCCATTGATCACCACGGAGGGTCCTTGCGGAGAATCCATCGTGGGAATGGTGTTGTAAAAACCGGTTTCCTTCAAATTTGCTAGTTCTTCATCGATCCAGGCTAATCTATCCGTCATGCTCTCCTCTTTCTATGTTCGTTACTCAAATTATACCCGTGCTTAAAGGCTTCGCGCCTGATTCAACCCGTATCGGTATATAATACTTGTGTCGATTTATCATTTTGGGAGCCTGCCATGCAAATTATTTCATGTGTTGATTATTCTGAGATGAGCCACAAGGCTGCCCGCATTATTGCTGACCAGGTGCGGCTCAAGCCGCATAGTGTGCTGGGGCTCGCTACAGGTTCAACCCCGGTCGGCGCGTACCAGGAGCTCATCCGCTTCCACAAGGATGAGGATCTTGATTTTTCAAAGGTGATCACTGTCAACCTGGACGAGTATTACGGCTTAGCCCCGGAGCATGAGCAGAGTTACCGTTACTTCATGCAGCACAACCTTTTTGACCACATCAACATCCCCCTCGAGAACACCCACGTGCCCAATGGGCTCACCAGTGATACTGCCAGAACTTGCGTGGATTACGACACTCTGGTTGCCTCACTCGGCGGTACAGACATCCAACTTTTGGGGATCGGCGACAACGGTCATATCGCCTTCAACGAGCCCCACGCTTTCTTCTTTGCCCAAACTCACCTGGTGGACCTGAACGAAGAAACCATCAAAGCCAACGCGCGCTTCTTCGAGAGCGAAGATGAAGTGCCGCGGCAGGCCATCACTATGGGAATGCGTTCAATCTTGAGCGCAAAACAGATCTTACTCCTGGCTAGCGGATCGAAGAAAGCTGAAGCAATCGCGCAGATGATCAACGGACCTGTTGACCCGCAATTACCTGCTTCGATTTTACAGTTGCACCAAAACGTGATGGTTATCGCGGATGAAGAGGCGCTCGCGTTAGACTGAACGGGTTAAAAGCATTATCTGACTGGTAGAAACACATTAAATGATCTTTTCGGTGTGGCCGGCCAGGTTGCGCAGCAGTTCCAATTGCCCGATGTGATAGGCATGGTGAAACTCCATGAAAAACAGCATCCAACCGCGCCTCGCGGGTCGGCCAAAGCCAGGGATCTCTTCGTCGAAGTCAGCATCAGTCATTGGCGAAATCCTCTCCAGCACCGCCTGGTGCAACTCAGCATAAGCGTCCATCAACTCCGAAGCCATCATTAATCCAGGTTCCGGACCCAAAATTGGCTCAGATCCCCTTTTATAGCGGTTCAGATCGTCTAAGCCTTCCGGCTTTTCGCCACCCAGAAAGCCCAGGATCGAGATCAGGCTCTCAGTCAGATGTCCCAAAGTCCAAAGCATGCAGTTGCCGCCGTTTGGTGGTTGGATAAGCATCTCTGAGTTACTAACTCCCTGGATCTGTTCCTTGATGATCTCCAGATTGCCTTCCAGCATGGTTTGATATTCTTTAGCCGTGATCATGGTCTCTCCTCGTTAATTGAGCTTTGAAAGCACTTTCATATTCTGAGCGTTTTATTTGCTTGATTTTGCAATTCTCGTGCAGTTTTTTCCTTCACTTATTGTATCTAAGCAATCTTATCGCGCCGGTTTTCTAAAACCTGCGGTGCCATATCATCCTAAAGACTAAGGCAGGTCGCGCCCTTCGCTGGTATAGATGCGATACCAATCCTCCCGGCTGAGCGGGATGTCCATCCCGGCGGCAATCTCACGCAGACGCTGGGTGTTCATTGTACCAACTATGATCTGCATCTTTGCCGGATGGCGCGCGATCCAGGCCGCCACCGCGCCATTCTTGCTAATACCATATCTCCGTCCAACCTCTTCCAAAGCCGCATTCAACCCTGGGTAATCGGGATTATCCATGTAGGTTCCTTTTACCAATCCATACTGATAAGGCGACCAGGCTTGGATGGTCATACCGTGCAGACGGCAGTAATCCAGTGTAACCGAATCGCGATCTTCGGAATAAGGCAGATTCGTGTTCATCCGGATGGCGTGGTTGATCATACCTGTGTGACCGGGACCAAACTGAAGTTGATTGGCAATCAGTTTGTGGCTGGTAGCACTCTGCAAGAGCTCAATCTGACCGGAATGCATGTTGCTGACGCCAAAAGCGCGCACCTTTCCACTGGCAGTGAGCTCGTCAAAGGCGGCTGCCACCTCTTCGGGCTCAAAAAGCGCATCCGGACGATGCAGAAGCAGCACGTCAAGTTGCTCAATGCCAAGGTTTTGCAGGGAGTTATCAACTGATTTGAGGATGTGACCGTACGAAAAGTCAAAGGAAACGTTTTGGCGGGCTTCATTCTGCACGATGCCGCACTTCGATTGGATCAGCATTTGGGGGCGTAAACTCGCGTTTGCGCGCAGCCACTCGCCAAAGTGGCGTTCGCAGGCACCAAAGCCCCCATAAATATCCGCGTGGTCAAAGAAGTTGACGCCCAAATCAAGAGCGGTCTTTAGGTGCAGGTCCAACTCGGCTCCTGTGAGACGCGTCAGGCGCATACAGCCCAACACGAGTGCGCTGGCTTGCATTTCCGGGGTGAGAGAGATGGTATACATGTCAGTACTTTCTGTCGTCACGCATGATTGTAATGGATGCCCCAACGGCTTCCGGGAACTGGTTCAAGGCGTTTAAAACCAGCTCGGGCGTAAAAACTTGCATAACCGATATCCGCAGGGTCATAGCGTTTTGGCAAAGCAGGGCGAGGTTGGGTGATATCATCCAACGGCGAAACGAGCAATTCCCTGGCGCCTGCACGCCAGGCTCCCTGGATGCTGGCCTTTAAGAGAAACATAAAGACCGAAGGATGATCAGCCCATTTTGCCAGGCTCAGCTGCCGGATCTGCCACTGACCATTCCCTGGTGCAGCTGCCTCTTCCGCCAATTGGTTTACCATCGGAATCAACTCACAAGCGCCAACTCCCTGCCCATCTTCGAGCAGAAGCACCCCGGACCTCAATCCCGCCCTGAACAAATGCTCCACGCTCACGTTCTGAGCCCCTGATTGTGCTTCCTGTACTTCCAGGAATTTTGCTTTTGTCTCGGAAGTCAGTTTTTCGGTTTGGGTTTTATCCAGCAAGTTGATGAGCGCAAGATATTCGGTGGTTGCTTGGGGCAAGCGCGCGGAAAACTGCGGCGGAACCGTCCAGGGATCCTGCGCCTTGCCGGCATAGAGGGCGTCTTCGTAGGCCTGGTATTCGGGCGGCAATGGAAGACGATGAAGGTTGCAGAGGTATTTCACGTCATTGTAGTCATTCTCGTCGAAGGGATAGCCCAGGTGAAAATCCACCAGCCAATCCACTTTGATACAGCGAACCCTGGCATGACCAATCTTGCCCTGACCGGTAAGCGAATCACCGGGGTATTCGACACCCCCAACAATCTGCCCCTGGTCGTTACGGATATAGGAGTGGATGTCCACCTGGTGGCCGCTGCCGTCCTGGAGCACGAAATTATGTTCCCACTGGTCGTCCCGCGGCACATGCCCATAGCCCAGGCGGCTGAGGATACCCAGAAAACGGGGTAGGTATTGCTGGTTGATGGCAATATCCAGGTCGGAATGGGTGCGAGTCTGCCAGCCCAGGTGCGCGTCAACCGACCAACCTCCGTCAATGACGACTGGGATGCCGGCAATTTCTGACAGGTCAATGATGCGCAGGGCTTCATCCTGGTCCATTTCAGGTGCCTGGCTGGGGGTCGGGCAGAGCGGGACGCCTTTCAGGATTTCTTCAAGGGGATTGGGCTGATTTGGATCCTGTGCTGCAGTTGAAGGCATGGCATGTTTTCCTTTTTACGGTGATCCAGATGCCGCACGCGCCAGGCAGGCAACATCTGGCTGGATTATATCATTCAGGTTCCTTACTATACGCATTCCGGGAAAACACAGTGCAGAGTAAACCCCTCACCCTGGAATACAGAGAACATCCAATTATGGAAAAAATCACCTCTTAAGGTATACTTAATCGAATAATCAAAGCCAATCGTGGAGGATCTCATGAAAGTCATCGTTCAACAGCAGCAGCTTGCCCACGGCGTAAATGTGGTTTCCCGCGCTGTTACTTCCCGCAGCACTCTCCCTGTACTCTCGAACATCCTGATCAAGACCGATGAGGGCCGCCTGCGACTCTCTGCCACCAACCTCGAGCTTGGCATCAGCGCATGGATCGGAGCAAAAGTCAGCCAGGAAGGCGGGCTGACCGTGCCGGCACGCACCTTCGTGGACCTCGTGAGCAACCTCCCCAACGAAGACGTGATAATGACCTTGGACGAACGCACCCAATCTCTCAACGTGAAATGCGGCACGCTCAATACGGACATTAAAGGTATCAGCGCGGAAGAATTCCCGCCCATGCCCACGCCCGATGATGAATCTGCCATCCCACTTAATGTTGAGAACTTTAAAGAAATGATCCAGCGCGTGGCATTTGCCGCTTCCACGGAAGATACCCGCCCCAATCTGACCGGTGTACACATGAGTTTCCAGGGAGACGTACTGGAAATGGCTGCCACGGATGGCTATCGCATCTCCATCAGCAAAGCCGCCATTGGGCACAAGCCTCCCCAAAACCTCGAAGCACTGATCCCCGCCAGGGCACTCAGCGAGCTTTCACGCATCGCGGTCAACGGCGACGAGACCCTGCTGATGTCGTTCCCGGCCGCGCGTGGGCAGGTAATCTTCCATCTAAAGGATGCCGAACTGGTTTCACAGCTGATTGAAGGCAACTTCCCGAACTATACGGCCATCATTCCATCCACTTTCAAAACCCGTACGGTGCTCAACACTGCACAACTCCTGAAAGCCTGCAAGCAAACCGAAATTATCGCCCGCGAGGGTAGCTATATCGGCCGGCTGGACATCCAGCCCGAAGCCGGCAGCACTGGCAGCGGTGCGCAAATGGAAATTTCGGCCACCTCCGAGCAAACTGGCTCATCCGAAGTGATCGTGGATGCCTCGGTGGACGGTGTGCCGCTGTTGATCTCCTTCAATATCCGCTTCCTGCGCGAAGCCCTGGAAGTGATCAAGACCGCCAACGTGCTGCTGGAGACCAACGCCGCCAACACTCCTGGCATGCTTCGCCCCGTTGGGGACGACAGCTTCAGGCACATC
Source organism: Anaerolineaceae bacterium (assembly GCA_036825115.1). GTDB lineage: Bacteria > Chloroflexota > Anaerolineae > Anaerolineales > Anaerolineaceae > Mesolinea. The sequence goes on from DAISYV010000057.1 coordinate 10,077, forward strand.
ATCATGCCAATGAATGTAAATCGTTAATTTACTTGTAATTTAAAAAGATAAAGCTGGCTCAAGTAACGTGAGCCAGCTTTTGTGTTAAAGATGAAGTTAACTCAGGCTTTTCCCAAGCTCAAACGCCTGTTGGTTGAGTGCCACGTATTGTGGCTTGACGTTTTCGGCGATAACCTTACCCCAGTCGATATCCTCAAGCCTAAGCTGGTGCACGCTGGCGCCCAGCAGAATGATGTTCATCACGCGCAGATTGCCAAGTTTGCGGGCTTCTTCGCTGGCATCCATCGCGATCACCTTGCCGGCACGCGCGCTAATCAACTCAGCCACATTTTCGGGGTACTTGTCGCTGCCGTTTTGCACTCCGATCGGGTTGACACGAACTTTGTTGAGGATCACGATCCCTTTTCCGTCTTCCCGCAGGTATTCCAGGTTGCGCAGCACCTCAAGCTCCTCAAAACCAATGATCACATCCGCCTTTTTAGCCTCCACAATCGGAGAAAAGACCTTTTCACCAAAGCGCACGTGGGTCAGCACGGGACCTTCACGCTGCGACATGCCGTGGACTTCGCTCATTTTCACGTCATAACCCTGTGAAAGCAGCCCTTCCGTCAGCAATTTGCTGGCAAGAATAGTGCCCTGCCCGCCCACACCCGTCAAAAGAATGTTTTTTGTGGTCATCACGCCTCCACTTTCTGAATGGCCTGCACCGGACACACCTGGGCGCACACGCTGCAGCCAACGCATTTTTCAGGGTCGATGGATGATTTTTTCTTTGCAAACTGGAAGACAATTGCCGGGCAACCGGTGCGCGTGCACTTCTTGCAGCCGATACAGATCTCTTCGTTCACCCAGTAAACCGAGGTGAAGGACCCTTTGAACTCTTCTTTGTCGAGAGCAGTCTGCTTTTTGAGCGCGCAAGGCCAGCGGGTGATGATCACCGAGGGCTCCTTCATACCCAACGCCCAGTCCAGCGCGTCTTTGACCTCGCTCAGCTGGTTGGGGTCAATAACCCGCACATTTTTGAATCCAAAAGCCCGGGCAATCGCCTCGATGCTGACCGATTCGGTAATCTCACCCTGGATCGTCAGCCCGCTGCCTGGGTTGTCCTGCTGCCCGGTCATGGCGGTGATGCGATTATCGAGCACGACGGTGACCAGGTTGCTTTTGTTGTAGGCAACGTCCAGCAGCGAGTTGATGCCGGTGTGGAAGAAGGTCGAGTCGCCCAAAACCGAAACTACGCGCATTTTGTTGCCCTCGATGGTATCGAAGACCTGCTGCGCTCCATGCCCCAGGCTGATGCTGGCGCCCATGCAGACGGTAGTCTCCATCGCGTGGTATGGCGCGCCGGACGCGAGCGTGTAACAGCCGATGTCACCCGAAACCATAACATTTTTGCGGCGACCAAGCTCGTAGAAGAAACCGCGATGCGGACAGCCAGCGCAAAGCGTCGGGGGACGCGCGATAACAGCCGCGTGAACCTCATCGTCAACTGAGTATTCCTCTCCATACATCACCGCGCGGATCACTTCCGGCTTCATTTCACCATTGCGCGGGAAGATGTTTTTACCATCACATGCGACGCCCAAAGCCCGCACATGCTCCTCGATGTAGGGGTCGTTCTCTTCGATGATGTAGATCTTCTCAACCTTTGACGCAAACTCGCGGATCAAGTTGTCTGGCAGAGGATTGGTGAAACCCAGCTTGAGGTAGGAAGCACCATCCCCAAAGACTTCACGGGCGTAGAGGTAACAGTCGCCAGAGCAGATAATTCCGATGCCTGGTTCATGCATCTCGATGCGATTCCACTGGCAGTTGTTCGAATAGACATGTAATAATGCTTGGTTTTCTTGAACTTTGACCTTCATCGGGCGGGCATTAGCAGGAACAGCCACGTACTTCTTGATGTTCTTAACGTACGGCTTGATGGGCACATCCTGGCGCTCGCCCAATTCCACCAGGCTCTTGGAATGGCACACGCGCGTGGTCATTCTGAAAAGCACCGGGATGTCGTACTTCTCGCTGATCTCAAAAGCCTCGATCAGCATATCCTTGCATTCCTGGCTGTCGGAGGGCTCGAACATCGGCGTCATAGCCGCTTTGGCGTAGTTGCGGTTATCCTGCTCGTTTTGGGACGAGAACTGCCCCGGTTCGTCAGCAGTGACCACCACCGCGCCAGCGTTGACGCCTATGTAAGCAAAGGTGAAGAAGGGATCCGCCGCCACATTCAGACCGACGTGCTTCATCGAGGCTATCGCCCGTGCGCCAGCCAACGATGCGCCGATAATAGATTCCAGCGCGGTTTTCTCGTTGGGAGCCCACTCCGGGTGGATTTCTTCGTAAGTGGCAATATTCTCAAGGATCTCAGTGCTGGGCGTGCCCGGGTAAGCCGAGGCAAAACGCACGCCAGCTTCCCAGGCTCCGCGAGCGACAGCTTCGTCGCCAGTGATCAATTGTTTCAAAGTGTCCTCCTTTTCCATCATAGTGAATAGTGTGAGTGACGGGTTTGCAGGGCTTCAGTATAAACGAGAAAGGCGCAAAAGGGGTCTGAAAGCAAAATTTCCGCGATTAATCAGAGGATTTATAGCGATAAGTACCAAGGTTTGCAGTTCAGATAAGTATGATTGTTTACACATTATCCAGGGTGATTGTTTACACTTTATCCAGGGTGATTGTTTACAGCTTTAGGCCAGACACGTGGATCTGCCCCTACGATAGCCACCTCTCCCTCAAGTCCCGAAAGGTATGGTGTCCCGTCTGCAAGGAAAGAACGGGGTTTGGTCTACGGTTTGAGATGATCTGATTGATGGCAAAAAATGTAAACTATTACCCTAAACAACTTGTAAGCTATCATTTTCTTGACATTTCCACTTTCCATATCTCCGACTGGCTTAGATCGCCCGGGAGAAGGGTTTGAGGTTTCGCAGGTTGTGCTGCCTGTGTACAAATAAGATAAATCGGATTAAATTTGGTACTGAGCCAGCAGATGGTATCCACTCCAGTCACCGAGCTGGACGGCGAT
>DAISYV010000058.1:0-10568 GCA_036825115.1 Anaerolineaceae bacterium
CCAATGTGCTTTTTTGTAAAGCCCTATCGTCTCATATGTGTTTGAACTTGCTCATGCGTTGTTTACGGCTTTTTGTGCGAGGGTCAGCACAAGACTTGGTTAACTTCCTCTACCAATATTTGCATCCCATCCTCATTTCCCTATAATTAAGGCGAGGAGAAAAATATGAACTATCGAAATTTGGGAAAATCTGGATTAAAAGTATCTGAATTATCATTCGGTTCCTGGGTGACCTACGCCAACCAGGTGGATGTTGAGCTCGCCAAGACGCTGATGAGCGCCGCATGGGATCGAGGTGTCAACTTCTTTGACAACGCCGAAGCTTACGCCCACGGTGAGTCCGAGCGCGTGATGGGCAAGGCACTTAAGGAACTTGGCTGGGCACGGGAGCAATACGTGGTCTCCACCAAGATCTTCTGGGGCGGTCAGACCCCCAACGAGAAAGGTCTGTCCTTCAAACACATCGTCGAAGGCGTAAATCGCTCGCTGCGAAACTTCCAACTTGATCATGTGGACCTGGTCTTCGCGCATCGCCCTGATTTTGAAACCCCGGTCAGCGAGACCGTCCGGGCGTTCAACCACGTCATCCAACAGGGCAAAGCTTTCTATTGGGGTACCTCCGAGTGGCCTGCCGACCGCATCCTGGAAGCGGCAAAATTCGCAGAAGAAAACTACCTGATTGGACCGACCATGGAACAGCCGGAGTACAACTTGCTGCACCGCACTCGCTTTGAAGAGGAATATGCCATCCTCTACAAGAAGCTCGGGCTTGGCACGACCACCTGGAGCCCATTAAAATCGGGCATGCTAACCGGTAAGTACCGCGGAGGGGTCTTCCCCGAGGGTACGCGCGCCAACCTGCCCGGCTATGATTGGCTAAAGAAAATGTTCAGCGACCCTGCGCGCATGCAGGCAGTCGAGAACCTTGCTCTCATCGCCGACGACCTGGGCGTGAGCCTGGCGCAGATGTCCATTGCCTGGCTGCTCAAAAACCCCAACGTCAGCACGGTCATTACCGGCGCCAGCCGGCTTGAACAGCTCGAGGAAAACTTCAAAGCGCTGGATGTGGTGGACAAACTCACGGATGATGTGCTTGACCGCATCGACGACGCCCTCGCCAATTACCCGGATGACAGGGCTGTCAATTAATCCAAAGATAACTAAACTTGGCGGGATCTTAACCGGTCCCGCCTTTTTTAAGCGATGGTTCCCAGAATTTCAGTTCTCACGCGTTATCGCTGCAAGAATTCTGTCTGTTATTGCAAGAGACGAAGCAATCTAAACTCCAAATCTGAAAGATTGTTAGCCATTCACAACCATTCCACAGACAAATAAGTTTATTTATAGATGCTAGAGTTTGCTTCCTCACCTGTTCTTGGTCTGCGAATTGTTTAGATTGCTTCACAAAAGAGGTTCGCAATACCCTACGGGCACGATGTGACGGAAAAAGCGGTAAATTACTCGTTTGGATAATACTTACTGAAACTCACCTGTAAAAATCTCATTTGCTCAATTTTTAATAAAACTTACCAATATTTCTGCCCAGCCCAGTCGTTTGCTGATCTGGTATACCTCTTCCTCACTTGGGCAAGCAAGCCCCAACCGTCCATCCTTCTGTGTCAGGACCAACGGTTGAAAGTCGATCCGGCTGATTTCCCCTTCGCTGAATTGCAGTTGAACTAGCGCGGAGTGGCGCGTTTCATAAGTCATCATTTGGTCCGTGAGCAAATTACCGAGGCTATAGAGTGCCAGCATGCGGTGGGTTCCGTCCTCGGCTTCAACCCACTCGGCAGGCTGCAGCACGTGCGGATGATGACCCCACAAGACGTCCACCCCCGCGTTGGCAAGCTGCTTCGCCTGATCCCGCTGCAATGGTGTAGGTTCGCCAGCATACTCCACACCCCAGTGCAGCGAAACAATCAGGACATCTGATTTTACTTTTAATTCAGCCACGCTTACCAGGAGAGAATCCATGTCCATTGGTTTTGAAACTGCATCAGCTGCCAAAATAGTAATAGTGCCGCCAGAACTCTCCAGAACCACCGGTTGCCCATTAATAATTGGGGTTATCCCTCTCAATACTTTTGACGGGTCATCGACTTCCAGGCAATCGCCTTGATGATTATTCGCCGTGGAAACCAGGTCCACGCCGCCCATTTTCAGAATTTCCGCGGCTTCGGATGGCGCGCAGAGATTGTAGCCATCGCTGTCTGCCGGTGATTTTGCCAAACTGCCAAGGGGCGATTCGAGGTTGACCAGGAACCAATTCCGACTGCCGTCTGCCGCTAATTCTTCTGGTGTCAGTCCGCCCCAGGGGTCATCCATAAAAATCGCCTGACCATCCCGCCCCAGGATGACGTCACCGCCCAAGGTGATTATCAGGGTTGGCTCCGCCTGACATTGTGTCCCTTGGAGAAGTGTGAGCAATAACACTCCTCCAAGGGCAAGAAACTTCAATCTCATTCCGAAATGAACGCCTGGGTCCATTCGGGTTGCTCGGGAGCTTGCCCGGATTCGAGCAAAGCCTGCCAGGTTTCATCTGTCATGCGATCACCTGGCGGTACTATGAATTCATAGTAGGTATAAACCACGCCAATGCCCACCCGGTAGGGTTCATCCGGAAGGACAACATATATGTAAGTTGGATAGCCAACGCCTTCTTCCAGCACCCGGTCCATACCAGTGGCAACGTCCGCTACCAGGGCAGCTTTCTGATCCTCTAATACGGCAGGAAATCCATCATCCGCGGGATCTGCTGCTGCCACAGTCATCGCCTCGAGCCAGCCACCGTAGTACTTTATGCGCCAATAGTCATCTTCGGTAATTGCCGCTCCGGTTAATTCTCTTTGCGATATATCCAGCAGAAATTGCAGTTCATCGATGAGGTTGTTCAGGTTAACCATCGTATTTTGGCCAAGCAGCCCTCGGACCTCCAGCCCCTGGTAGGTCATCTCCGCCAGCGCAAGCAAACGCGCGTAGGCTTCGGGGTTGGGTTCCACGTAACCGTGGGGTGGTGGTTCGCCAGGTCCACCGCCCATCTCTGCCATCACTTGCTTGGCATAGAGAATGGTGTCGTGTTTCAATTCGGTCCAGGAACTAAGCGCCGTATGCAGATCCTTGCGAGCCCAGGCGTCCGTCCGCATGAAGGCCGGAAAAGCCTCGCCCTTTGGCTCAAAGATTGGCTTGAGAGCATAGAGCCACGACCAGTATAGGTTTTGCGTCCAGGAATCCAACTCAAGCGTGGCGACTTCCTGAGTAACCTTCGCCATCTGGGTGTCATAGTTTTCGTAATTATTTTCGCTCATCTCATGCAGGAGATCGAGCGCTAGCTCTGAGCCTTGCGCGGCGAAGAAGTCCAAGGCCTTGGGCAGGTCGCGCGGATTTTCCATGGTTCCGACCTTTCGCCACATCACCTGGCCAAAAACGTATTGGTCAAGCGTGAAGCGCTGCCCCATGAAGCGGAAGCCCTGGGTCACATCGTCCTGGTCCTGCCAGATCCAGACCCACATCGAGTTGACCTGGGGCGGAGGCAATTGGCGCGCGGTTTCGATAAAGGTGTTCAGCAAGGCCTCATCCCCAAACAGGGTCAGGTCCGGAGTAGCGCCGAAAACTGTGTCTGAAATCACTCCAAATTCGTGGACGCCCAGGTCATCCGCCTTGCCGACAATGAAGACAGTTGGGTCATAAATGTTTTGCCAGAGTGTCAGCGCGGAATTGCCGGAAGGCGTGGTCGTCTCGCGCAGGGCTTTGGTGATCAAAAGCGCGCGTTGCACTTCCATGGGATCCTTCAAGCGGTAATTCATACGCCCGTACCACATCATGCCTCGGAAATACATCTCCAGTTCCGGACCAAGTGTGTAGTGCCCGCGCGGGATATATTGGGAGTAATCCTCGATGTACCGCATATCAGCCGGCTGACCCTCATAATTAAATATCGGAGAGTATTCCACGCCCGAGGTTGCCATGATCAATGCCAGCTCTGCTTCGACCAACGACTGAGCTTCTGCAGGCACCGGATCGCCGGTTTGCAGCAGGGAACCAGCCACACTGAAAAAAGCCAGGTTCCGCAGTGCGGCTTCTTCCAGCGGGGTCCCAACAAGCTGATCGTACTGTGCCTTACTGGCTTCTATCATGGATGAAGTTAATTCTTTTAGCATGGGAATAAACATTTCCCGCTCCAGATCGCGCAGCATTTTGTCGAACACGAGGTGATAGACGTGAAAGACAGAATCGGTGGTAATAAACGCTGGTGTTTCACCATATCGCATCCGTTCGTATCCCTGGTAAAACTCCGAAAGCATCCTGCTGGGCGAATTATCCGGGGCTTGAACCACAAAGCCATTCTGAGACAATAACGCCAGCTGACTCTCGCTCAAATCAACCTCGTCCAAATTCATGACATCAGTAAGGGAGATTGGCAGGGAATATCCACCAGGAAAGGTCTGGGGCAAAGAAACCTGGGCTTGCTGGAAACTGGCAAATTCCGCGCCATACACCTGGTCAGCAGGCAGTGAGATTACATCCCCCGGCGTCTCAGTCTCCACATCAGTAGCTTCAGGCTCAGGGACTGTGGGTTCAATGGGCTCAGTCGCTTCGGGTGGCTGGGCTACATCCGTTGGTCTGGGGTTAATGGTAATCGTGCAAGAGAACAACAAGGTTGCCAACCAGACAATTATCAGTAGGTCACTAAAATGATTCTTGCGCATTTTGCACTCTCCTTATCGAGTAAATAAGTAATGATGAACACCATCCCCCATGATGGCTAGCCGCTCCCAGCGGCTTTCAGAACGATCCAACAGAGAAAAACCAAAACCAATCCAACGCCAAACGGTCAATCGCCCCCCTTTTTGCTTTGAGTCATAGTCATTTTCCAGCGCAGCCAGTTCAAGCAGCCCATCACCGTCCAGATCTGCAATTTGCACATTAGAAATAGGATTTGCCAGGGCAGAGCCAGCCCAGATCTCTTTGTAAGCCCCTTTTTGCCAGCCTATCAGGATTACCTGGCAGCTCTGTCCACCTTGATTCTGATGGTTTTCAATGCGCCCGCCATAGGGCATAAACCGATCTGCCGGCCAGGGTCTGAAAGGCCGCCAAACCAACAATATGGCTTCATCCACACCATCATGGTTCATGTCACCCATTTGGGCTTCAGTGACACGCCAATCTGCCGGAGTTTCCCAAAGTATTTTCGAAACACAATTGGTTATCTGAAGGCTCTCCCCCGAAATTACCAGGCACTCCATGTCACCACCACTATCCAGGTTTCCAGCCAGTTTTGGCTTCAGGAAAGTTTGCGGTAGACCAACCTTTTGGATGGCAGATGGCACTAACTTGCCGTCCAGCAGTTGCCAGTAGCTCGAACTGCTCGCAGTGATCAGAATCAATGCTAATAAGCTGAGAATTACGATCAAAAAATTACTATTACGCGAACGGGTCGGAATCATGCGAACAATCCCAATAGGTAAAGTCTGACACCTGGTCAGATTGGCTCGACATTTCCTGACAGCCCTCATTCAGGACTTGGTGAACAATTTGGTAGTGATGCAAAATAGACGGTTGTAACGGTTGATCTGTTCCCGTCTTTCCGAAATCACCGGAGCAATTTGGTAATGTTCATTTACATTATAGACAAAAGGAACGGTTAAATAGTCTTGTTGTTGCGGGTGAATACTTATATTGTAATGCGAATTTCAAGACTTTTTGCTCGAAGGGGGTACGAATGAATAAGATGGACTGATGCCAAGACTTGAGAAGCGATTATGAGGCTGTTTCGTTGTCTTCGGCGCTGGTTTTCCCAAGCGCTTTGGCTTGGTCCTCGCGCCAGCGCTTGAGACGCTCAGCCACCTGGGCTTCGTAGCCAATTTCAGAGGGATGATAAAAGTGCTTTCCTACCAATTCGTCTGGCAGGTATTGCTGCCCAACCCAGTGACCATCGAAAGTGTGGGGATACAGATACCCCTGCCCGTGCCCAAACCCCTTGGCGTCTCGGCTGGCATCCATCAGGTGCACTGGCACCATGCCCGCCCCATTCCGGCTGATCTCGTCCTGGACCTCCCAGTATGCCCCAACCGAGTTGGACTTTGGCGCTGTGGCGAGATAGATCACCGCCTGGGCAATTGGGTACCAGCCTTCGGGCATGCCAATATACTCAAAGTTCTGCGCGGCAGCGTTGGCTACCAAAATCGCGTTGGGGTCAGCCATGCCGATATCCTCACTGGCGAGGATGATCAGGCGCCGGAGGACGAAACGCGGGTCTTCTCCGGCTAAAAGCATTTTGGTCATCCAGTAGAGCGCCGCATCCGGGTCGCTGCCCCGGACGGATTTGATGAATGCCGAGATGGTGTCGTAATGCTGATCGTCGGTCTTGTCGTAGAGGATCGCCCGCCTTTGGATCGACTCCTGCGCGACTTCCAGCGTGATACGCGTTTGATCTCCCTCAGGCGGCGTGGTCTCAACCGCCAGCTCCAGCGCGTTGAGCGCGTTGCGGGCATCCCCGCCAGCCACTTCCGCCAAATGAAACAAAGCTTCGTCATCCACCTTTACCTGGCGCTTGCCGTAGCCCACCAGTGGGTCCGCCAGAGCCCGTTTCAGAAGCAAAAGGATGTCTTCACGCGAAAGGGGCTTGAGTTCAAAGAGCCGTGAGCGACTAACCAGGGCTTTAATTACATCAAAATAGGGGTTCTGAGTGGTCGCGCCGATCAGCGTGATCAAGCCGCTTTCTACGTGCGGCAAAAGCGCGTCCTGCTGGGCTTTGTTCCAGCGGTGGACCTCGTCGATGAACAGGATGGTACGGGTGCGGTAGAGCCGCCGCCTTTCGGTGGCAGCCTCGATGGCCTTGCGCAGATCCCCCACGCCCGCCAGCACAGCGCTCAGGCTCTCAAAATGCGCCTTGGTGGTGTTGGCGATCACGCGCGCGAGCGTAGTCTTGCCCGTTCCGGGAGGACCATAAAGGATGATCGAACTGAAAAGCCGATCGGCCTGGATTGCCCGCCGCAGCAGGCTGCCCTCCCCCAGGATGTGCCCCTGCCCAACGATATCATCCAGCGTGCGCGGGCGCATGCGTGCCGCCAGCGGCGCTTGCTGCTTCAGCTGTTCTTCGAGGGAATGATCGAACAAATCCATAGCCTGATTTTATCACATCCTTTAGAACTTATGTTCTGTTATATTGACAAATTAAAAGCTGCCGTATCTCTGCGACAGCTTAATCGTTCACTTTTACAGATGAGGTAAGTTTAGTATCCCTGTTCAGGATCGATCAGATTGTACAGTTCCTGACCCTTAATGTACCGGTTGAGGTTCGCGATAAACAAGTCCACCAAGGCATCCATGCTCCGCTTGCTGACGCCGGCGATGTGAGGAGTGATCACCACATTTGGCGCATCCCATAGCGGGCTGTCTGCCAGGAGCGGTTCTTCATCGAACACATCCAGCACGGCACCGCCCAACTTTCCGGACCTGGCAGCTTCGATCAAGGCATTTGAATCAATCACTGGTCCGCGTGACACGTTCACCAAAAAGACACCGGGTTTCATAGCCTCAAACTGTTCAGCGGAAATCAGTTGGTGGGTTTCCGCGGTTAACGGCGGGGAAACGACCACAAAATCGCATTCCTTCAACATGGCATTGAGGGCTTCATTAGGATAGAGCCGGTGGAAGTAATTCCCCTGAGGATCGCCCAGACCTTCCGGAACATAGCCATCGTCCTCCGGGTGCATGACGTCGCGTTTGGTCGCCAGCACTTTAGCGCCATAGGAATACAGCAGCCGCGCGACTTCGCGCCCAATTGAGCCATAGCCCACGATTCCCACCGTGCTGCCGCGCAATTCGACCGGTTCCAGTTTTTCAATGCGATGCTCGTGCCAAACTTTCTGGTTCTGAAAGCGGAACATATCCGGAGCCTTGTGCCCCAGCATCAGCAGAGCCATCATCACGTACTCACCCATCTGGCTGACCATCGTGCCGCTGGCGCTGGTGAGTTGGATTCCACCACGTTGAAAAACGTCTTGTTGAAAAGCTTTATCCACGCCGGCAAAATAAAACTGGATCCACTTCAAGGCTGGGGTCTGATCAGCGGGGGGTAAAGGCGTGCCGCTGGTCAGCAGGATCTCAGCATCTCGCCATAATTCTGCCGGAATCCGCGCCGCGTCTTTTTTCCCGTACCAGTGCAGTTCAATTCTGCGATCAACAGCTTTTATGCGTTCCACCTGAGATTCTGTCAAAGAAATCGCGCTGAGAACCCTCAACTTTTTGTCTTCTGTCATTTCCTATCACCCTTCAGCTAATTTAATAGATTTGATAACGATGCACTTTTAAAAGACCTTCACTCATTCCTTGAGATCCAGGACTGATGCTTGTCCTTACTTTTCCGTTGGGAAGGAGGATTAATTCCTGGCTTTGACAGGGCAGGTCCTCGATCCTTGAAAAGCACGCCAAGCACAAAGAGCAAGACCCCAATGATCACATAGTTCGGGATGGGCTCGCCACTGATCAAGCCGTACGCCAGCCATAGCAGGCTAATCGTGCCCGCAATCATCAATAATCGGCTGAGCAATCTGATCATAGGATCATTCCTCCTGTAAAGTCCGGATCGGAAGACCAACCCGGATTATTTTACAACGGATGCAAGTATCAAGCCCGTTTTACCCTCGTTCGAGATTGTTCGTGCATGTATAAAGGCAGGTAGTAGTAGCCGCCACCGTTCTTTCCGGCGGAACCGGAGCCTTTCCAGCCGCCGAAGGATTGGAAGCCAGGCCAAGCGCCCGTGGTGGTGCCCTGCGGCCGGTTGGAGTAGACCGTTCCGGCTTCGATGTGATCGAAGAACCACTCTGTCTCATCCGGGTCGCCCACGAAGCCTGCCGTCAAGCCATAATCGACGTCATTCGCCAGCTCCATTGCCTGTTTGAGGTCGTCGACCGGAGTGACCATGACAATCGGCAGGAACATTTCTTCCTTCCACAGCCGGTGCTCCAGCGGGACATCAGCCACCACGGTGGGAGTGCAGTAGTAACCTTTGGCAAACTTGCCTTCAGTAAGCCTCTTTCCACCTGTCAGAATCGTTCCAGCATCAGCCAATTCCGCCGCAAAACCGCCAAAGTCTTCGTAGGCTTTGCGGTTGATCACCGGACCAAACCAATTCTCGCGTTGGGTCGGATCACCAATCTTGATGGCATTCGTATTTGCCACCAGCTTGGTCACAAACGCGTCATAAACCTGCTTTTCTACCAGCACGCGCGAAGTGGCTGAGCACTTCTGCCCCTGCAGACCAAAAGCCGAGCGCATTACGCCTTCCGCCGCCAGATCTAGATCGGCGTTTTTCGAGACGATGGTGGGGTTCTTGCCACCCATTTCCAGGATGACCGGATGGGGATATTTGCGATTAGCAAATTGGCGGTAGATGCCCATGCCTACGTCCAAAGAGCCTGTGAAGGTTAAACCTGCCACGTCCTCATTGGCGGTGAGGGCATTACCAAGCGTGGAACCAGGCCCAGTCACCAGGTTGAGTACGCCATCAGGAATGCCGGCTTCATGCGCGCATTCCATCAGCAGGGAGGCAGTCCAACTGCTGTCAGAAGCGGGTTTGAGCACAACGGTGTTGCCAGAAACCAGGGCGTTGCCAACCGGCCCGCCTGCCAGGGATGCCGGGAAGTTAAAGGGAACGATCACCACCCAGACACCGTAAGGTTTGAGGACGGATTCGTTCGTGGAGCTCATGCCAACCAGCGGGTCAGAACCAAGCGGTTTGCGGAAGCCATTATTTTGCTCCATCATGTCCGCAGCCCAGCGGATAAGGTCTTCCGTTTCCGCCACATCTCCCAGGGCTTCCATGCGATTTTTGCCGACTTCCAGGCTGACAGCCGCGCTGATTTCGTAGATGCGCGCCGAGATGCGGTCGGCGAATTTGCGCATCAGGTAAACGCGTTCTTCCCAGTTCATGGCTTTCCAGTTTGGGAAGGCAGCCTTTGCCGCAGCAATTGCATCGTCGGCGTCCTTGGCGGTCCCTTTTTGGAAGGTAGCCAGGTGCAAACTGGTGTCTGCTGGTGAATAAGCCTTGTGTTTTCCTTCGGCGAAGCGTTTTTCGCCGTTGATAATCATTGGATATTCTTTTCCAAGTTGTTGCTTTAGGTTTTCCAATGCTGAATCAAAGTTATCATGCATTTCCTGCGGGGGATTTGACATGGTGCCGTAAGTAAGTTTAAATGCCATTTTGTACCTCCTGTGTATCTTGGGGTCATTGTAACAAAATGAAGTTGGGAATGTTTTACAAAGCTTATATCCTCGATGGGAGGAAAGTCGGTAGAAACATGGCAGTCAGCATTTATGTGGTTGGAATAGATAGAAGACAGATCGCCATACCCTGCTTTGCGGGCACAGGCTGCTTCGCTCACGATGACAAGATTGATCGTGCCGGTCTCCAGTGAACGATTGATGTTGTAACGGCGGATTGGAAGCACGCCAAGATATGTGTATGATTACGTTTGCAGTGCTTCCAAGCTCGCCCTACCAGTGCTCTTTTCGGTATGGTAGGAAATTAAAAGCAGATCGCCTCGCAAAAGAGGCTCGCGATGACG
>DAISYV010000058.1:10668-12980 GCA_036825115.1 Anaerolineaceae bacterium
GCAGATCGCCTCGCAAAAGAGGCTCGCGATGACGAACATGGGTCAGAGCGTCTCTGATAACAAAAAAATAATTATTAACCGGGTTAAACCAAGCGAAAGCGGTTGGCAGACCCACTCAGCAGGTCCACTTCGAGGATCTCGCCTTGCAAGCCGGGTTTCCCGAGCAGCAGTTTGACTGTTTCAGCGGCCTGCCAGGAGGCTGTCAGCGCGGCTGTGAACGAGAGGGTGCCGGTTTGCTGCTCCTCGCCTTGCGCCTCCTCTGCCTCGGGATAGAGCAAACTCAGCAGGTCCTCGCCGGGCTGGATTACGCAAATCCGCCCAATCCAGCCTGCAACCGCGCCGTGCACAACAGGAATTCCGGCGGTTTTCGCCGCTTGCTGCAAAACTAACCTTGCTGGAATATTGTCCAGGCAATCCACCGCCACATCACAATTCGCCAACAGATTTAGCGCGTTTTCAGGCGCAAGATCAGCCTGAACTGCATCCACCTCCAACTGGGGATTAATCGCCATTACACGCTGTTTAGCCGCCAGGGTTTTGGGTCTGCCCAGGTTCATTGTTGAGCAAAGTATCTGGCGGTTTAGGTTGCTTGCCTCAAAAAGATCCCCGTCCACGACGCGCAAATGCCCCACGCCGATGCGGGCAAGGCACTCAATCACCATACCTCCCAGTCCCCCGCAGCCAAGCACCAACACGCGTTTTGTAGCAAGCGTTTTCTGTTCTTCCTCACTGATTGCGTCATGATTACGGAGATAGCGTTCCACTGTTCTTAGCCTCCCGCCATCAAATGCAGCACCAAAACGTCGTCCTCATCCTGGACAATCTGCTTTTCGTAGTCCTCTTCAGGCACAAAATCACCGTTGACGCGCACGATGATATGCCTGAAGGTGAACAACTTTTCATCCAGCAGGGCTCTCACGGTCATGCCGGAATGCCAGGGGTATTCTTCGGTATTGACCTTGATCACGGTTTAGACTCTAGCACTTCCAAAAGTTCCGGCAAATCCATGCCAATTTCCTTCAAGCGTTCGGGCGTTGGAATGCCGTTTTCCGTCCAGCCCCGGCGGCGGTAGACCGCGTCCATCAGTTGTTCGTACTGGTCTTCGCGGTAGCGCCGGGTGGCAGCAATTTTCTCATCCAGCTCCATTGCTTCAGGATCAAGGTTCTGGAACTCACGCAGCTGCTTATCATAAAGCTCCTGGCGAGAAAGGTATTCCCCGCGGGAAACTGGACCCAGTGAACGGTAGGGAGGGTAATCGTCTTGTCTTTCGCCTTTGCCCATGCGCACGCTGAACACGCGCTGGAACTGGTAAACCCGCTCGGATTGCAAAATCAGCTCTTCTTTGTCGATATCCTTGCCAGTCACAGCATTGAAAATGTCGACGTAATTCTGCACATGCTCCGGCACCTTCGCCGGGGAGTCGGTTTTGTAGTTGTCGGCAGGTACAATGTCATTCCAGGGGAGTTTACACAGCCCAACCAACCCAAACCAGGTTCGGAACATGGGGAAGTAATACAAAGCGTTAGCCTTGTCTTCAAAGCTTGGGATCTGCTTGTTGACCATATCCATAAAGATCAGCCAGGACTCATCATGCTGCGGACCTTTGATTGCCATCGCAAAGCCACCCTGCTGGGCAAGGCTTTCCTTGTGAGCATATTCGGAGTATTCAAGACCTTTGACCTCCATGCCAATATCCTGGAGCAGTTTCGGATCAGCGCCAAATTCCTCAACAAAGATCTTCTTCAGCTTGCGAATGCCCAATCCGGCAATTTTTCCGAAGCCTTCCCCGCGCGACATCTGGTGCATCAACTCGAGCACAGCCTGGCTGTTGCCAAAGCGCAAGTCAAGCCCGCCCATTTGTTCCTGTGTGATCTGCCCGCGCTGGTAGCATTCCATGATAAAGGCGGTGCAGGTGGCAAAGGAGATCAGATCAATGCCGTAGGTATCACAGTAAAAGTTTTCTTCAAGGATAGCCTCGGGGTCAAACACGCCCAGGTTGGCACCCAAACCGGCAGCGCACTCATATTCCGGTCCGTCTACCGAAACACGCTGACCAGCATAGGGTCCAGTTTTGAGTAAGAAATGTTCAGCGCACTTGGCGCAAGCCATCGTGCATCCGTACCAACAGCCGTCGTGGATACCCTGGGTTAACCAGTCGTTGATGAACACCTCGGGAGAAATTTTTATTGCTTCCGGATCGCCGCCAGTTTGAAAATTGCGTGTGGGAAGCAGGTCATATTGACTCATGATCATGACAGTGTTTGCCGTGCCAATCTGACGCATTTTGTTCTGCTTCTGGTCCAGGTCGTGCA
>DAISYV010000059.1:0-4522 GCA_036825115.1 Anaerolineaceae bacterium
AGACCAGCACCAGCGGCTGGATCATCCCCAGCATCATGATGCGCGCCGCCGGCGTGGATCCTGAAACCGATGTGGAAGTTATCTTCGCGGGCAGCCATGACGCGGCCGTGCTTGGTGTTTACAACGGCGACTGCGATGCCGGCGCTTCCTTTGTGGACGCACGCACCTCCGTCGAAGACGAATTCCCGGATGTTATGGACAAAGTCCTCCAGGTTGAGATTTCCGTTGAGATCCCCAACGATGGTGTGCAATTCGCCAAAGACTTCCCCGAAGATATCAAGGCACAGCTTGTTGCTGCACTGCTTAAGATCATCGGTACCGAAGAAGGTAATGCCGCCATGGACGCCGCCTATGAGTGGGACGGCCTGGAAGAACACGACAACACATTCTATGATGCTTTCCGCCAGTTGTTAGACGCGGCTGGAATCACAGCTGAAGATCTCTAAGATTTTCAGGTGATGTAAATTGTTAAGCTAACGGGGGACCTAATGGTCCCCCGTATTAATTCCCGGGGTGAGTGATTATGCTCGAAGTTCGCAATCTAACAAAAATTTATGATGACGGGACGGTGGCTCTGCGTAATGTAAGCTTCACGGTCCCGGATGGAGAATTCCTGGTGGTGATCGGGTTGAGTGGGTCGGGAAAGTCGACCCTGTTGCGTTGTATCAACCGCCTGATCGATCCGACCGAAGGACAGATCCTTTGGGATGGCGTAGACATAACCGCTCTCAAAGGAGATGATCTGCGAAAGATGCGCAGAAAAATCGGCATGGTGTTCCAACAGTTTAACCTGGTCAAACGCTCGACTGTCCTTACCAACGTGATGGCTGGCCGGTTGGGTTATTCGCCCACATGGCGCAGCATCACCAACCGATTTGATGAAGCAGACAGACAACGCGCCCAATTAGCTTTGAAGCGAATGGGCATTACTGACCAGGCAAACAAACGTGCTGATGAACTCAGCGGTGGACAGCAGCAGCGCGTCGGCATCGCCCGGACACTAATGCAGGAACCAAGTCTCATCCTTGCGGATGAGCCTGTTGCCAGCCTGGATCCAGTTTTGGCACATTCCATCCTGCAACACCTGGAAAGCCTGAATCAGGAGGACGGCATCACGATTATCTGCAGCCTGCACTACCTCGACCTGGTGCAGCGCTACAGCACAAGTGTGATCGGTTTGCGTGAAGGTCAGGTAGTCTATCAGGGCAATAAAAAACAGATCCTGCGCATGACTGACGCGGAGTTCAAGTCCATTTATGGTGAAGAAGCCGAGCGAATGGGGGGCATCACGGGTGACATTGCTGATGAAGATGAAGTGTCCGCTGGTGAGGAGGTGGCAGAATGAGTGGAAAAATTCAACCCGAAGAAGAAAAACCCAGCCTGGTTCCTCCTGTTGTAGCAGGTTTGATTTCTCTGATCCTGCCGGGTTCAGGACATATGCTGGCGCGCCAGTTCCGTAAAGGTTTGGTGTTGCTGTTGGTGTTCCTTTCCGCGGCGGGTTTGTGGATCTGGCGGGTCAATGACGCGGCAAGGCGTGAAATTGGCTTCGCGAATATGCTCAAAAAGGCTATCCAGCTTCAACCGATTGTCCTTGTTATCCTTATTTTGATTGTTTTGCTTTATTTACTGATCGCCTTTGATGCGTATAAGACTGCTGCCAAGACCAAGCCTAATTCCTTACTTCTGTGGGTTTTCGTATTGGCTTCCTTTTTCATTTTGGGTTGGCAAATCGGTGAAATCAGACCAGCAGTCCTGGTACGCGACGGCGCAAAATCCCTACCGCTGCTGATGCGTGTGCTCTGGCCGTGGGAAAAAGCGCTCTACTATCCTGAAGAATTACTGGTTGGCAGCGCCGACGTGGTAATTCCCTGTACCGAAAACGCGGAGGTACCACCGCGGGTGGTTGAAGAAGGCGATCCTTATGTAACTGTTACGCCTACTTGTGGGGATCTTTCAGTAGTCGCTGGCGCGGAAGGCACCAAGCTCCACATGGTAGGCGGCAATTTTGCGCCTAACGATGATACTGAGATTTGGTGGGTGGATCAGGTGCGTAACGAGTTCCGGTATCGTTATGGCGGTGAGTATGTCAAGGTCATCACCGACGAAAACGGTGCTTTTGAACTGGATGTAATCATTCCCTACCGGGTCATTCCAACCACTGGAGATAAAGGCTATGCCCTTTGGCAGGTTGAAGCACGCCAGGTTGCCTCTGTGGGCGAGCCGGTATTGAGCGAGGAACTGAAACTCTCGGTCGAAAAAATGATCGAAACCATCTTCTTGGGCATGATGTCCACTTTCTTTGGCGTCATTCTTTCCATCCCGGTCAGCTTTATCGCTTCACGCAACCTGATGTCAGCCAACTGGTTTACCAAAACCATTTATATGGTGGTACGGACAATCCTAAATATCATTCGTTCAATCGAATCGTTGGTTTGGGCAGTTATAGCCATCATCGCGGTGGGGTTGGGACCTTTCGCGGGCATTCTGGCGCTGACCGTTCACTCCATCGCTGCCCTGGGAAAACTCTATTCCGAGGCAATCGAGTCTATTGACCCGGGACCCGTGGAAGCGATTCAGGCTACCGGCGCGAACTGGCTCCAGACGGTTTGGTACGCAGTTATTCCGCAAATCGTGCCGCCTTTTGTGTCCTTCACGATTTACCGCTGGGACATTAACGTACGTATGTCCACTGTTATCGGTATGGTTGGTGGCGGTGGTATTGGTTACCTGTTGATCCAGTGGATCCGCCTGTTGGATTACCGTTCTGCCGGTATCGCAATCTGGTTTATCGCGATTACCGTGGCTATCCTTGATTACGTCAGCTCGGAGATCCGCAATCGATTTGTGTAATCAATTCAAGAAGTCAGAAGAGCGCCAGATTTCTGGCGCTCTTTTTTTATTGAATAGGCAATTACCTGCGCATCTGTTGTTGAAAACCTCTTTATTTTTGCAAGTTGATTTGGCAGGTCCCTGGCCTAACATGACCTATTTAGTAGGATTTATGGCATAATAGGATCAATTGTGAAATTTAACTCAAGGAGAACTTTATGACCGACATGTTTTGTTATCAATGCCAGGAAACCATGAAAAACTCAGGTTGCACACGGCGCGGCATGTGCGGAAAATCCGCTGAGGTAGCCCGCTTGCAGGACCTGCTGGTTTACTTACTAAAAGGCATTTCTTTCTGGGGCACCCGCGCTCGTCCAATGGGCGTCAAGGACGATGAGACTGACCTCTTCGTTGCCAAGGCGCTTTTTGCCACCATCACCAACGCCAACTTTGACTCCGATCGCTTCGTTGAGCTGATTAAGGAAGCCATTGAACGGCGGGATGACCTGCGCAAACGTGCCCAGGCTCGCTGTAACGAACTGCACAACTCCAATTGCACCGGAGGTGGTCCGGATTGGGCTGGCTGGCATCCCGAAAACTTCGAAGTGGGAACCTTGCTTGCCAAAGGGCGCACGGTTGGGGTGATGGATGACCCTGATCTGAACGAAGATATCCGATCCATGCGCGAACTGGTCATCTATGGCTTGAAAGGCATTGCGGCTTACGTGGACCACGCCTACCTGGTGGGGGGTCGGGACGAAAGCATTTTAGCATTCATGCAGGAAGCGCTTGAGGCCACTACCAATGACAAGCTTGGCCAGGCAGAAATGCTTGCAATGATCCAGAAAACCGGTGAATTTGGCATTAAGGGTATGGCACTGCTGGATGCCTCCAACACTGGTCGCTACGGCAATCCGGAACCGACACAGGTCTTCCTTGGCGTCAAGCCTGGCAAGGGTATTTTGGTTAGCGGGCATGACCTGGTGGACCTCGAGGAGCTGCTCCAACAAACTGAAGGCACTGGGATCAACATTTACACCCACGGCGAGATGCTGCCCACCAATGCTTATCCTGAATTGAAGAAGTACAAGCACCTGGTTGGAAATTATGGCGGCTCGTGGTGGAAACAGGCACAGGAATTCGACTCTTTCGGCGGTCCGATCCTGATGACCACTAACTGCATCACCCCGGTCCGGGACAGCTACCGCGATCGCATCTTCACTACCGGCATGACAGGCTATCCAGGCGTACCGCATATCGCCGATCGACCCGAAGGCGGGCATAAAGATTTCTCGGCAGTAATTGAACGCGCTAAAACCTGCGCTGAGCCAAAAGAACTCGAAACTGGCACAATTCCGATCGGTTTCGCGCATCACACCGTGTTGAGCGTGGCAGACAAGGTGATTGAGGCCGTCAAGAGCGGCGCGATTTCGCGCTTTGTCGTGATGGGGGGCTGCGACGGACGCCACAAGGAACGCCAGTATTACACCGACATTGCCCTGTCATTACCTAAGGACGCAATCATTCTGACAGCTGGCTGCGCCAAGTATCGCTATAATAAGCTTGGTCTGGGTGATATTGGCGGTATCCCGCGCGTTCTGGACGCCGGACAATGCAATGACAGCTACTCGCTGGTGCTGATTGCCCAGGCTTTGGCTGGTGCTTTCAACTGCAGCGTTAATGACCTGCCGCT
>DAISYV010000059.1:4622-8627 GCA_036825115.1 Anaerolineaceae bacterium
CTGCTCTATTCTACAGTTCAGATCGCCACGTCGCTGCGCTCCTCGCGATGACGAAATGTTGCCGTAGGTCAGGTTGCGCAGTCGTAGGTCAGGTCATCGTGCTCAAAGAGTATGCGCAACCTGACGTTGGAAGCTAGTTATCGTTGGGGACGTTGTTTACCACCACTCGTGATGTCAGGTTCAAAAACGGAACCTGACCTACGCAATCGCTTCTTTTCCGTACGGAGGGGGCTTGCTCCCTCCGTATTGATATCCCCGGGCAGGTTAAACGGCTGGACCGAGTCACAGCCCTACGAAGGAGGTCTTCTCTCTTCTTTAATCCCGCCAGGGAACCTACCATTGTTGAGGGCTTTGTTTGCCAGCATTCGTGATGTCAGGTTCAGAAACAGAATCTGACCTATGCAATCGCTTCTTTTCCACATGAGGAAGTCCCTCCGGATAAGGTTGCATGGACGGAGGCAGCGGCTGGAGTGAACCCCAGCCCTACGAAGGAGGTTGTTTACCACCACTCGTGATGTCAGGTTGAACAGCACAACCTGACCTACGCACAATGCCTTCAGCATAATGAAAAAAACGTTAGGATTGCAATCTCATCAAGTAATTGCTCGCAGCATTTGCCAGATTCTCGGCGGCGTGGGCAAGCGCGTCTTCAAGAGGTTGTCCGGCAGGAGTTGCCTGGACCAAATCATCCACCCCCAACTCAAGCATTTTCTCCGCCCCTTCCCCCAAGGCCCCGGAAATTACGGCTACGCGCACGCCGGCGGCATGAGCGCGCTTGGCAAGCGCTGAGATGGCCTTTCCCATGGCGCTCTGAGCGTCTGTGCGCCCTTCTCCTGTGATTAACAGGTCCGCGGCAAGCAATGTTTCATTAAATTTCAGCAAATCGAGCACAAACTCGATGCCGCTACGGATCTCGGCACCCATAAACCCCGCAAATGGCAGAGCGAACCCGCCAGCCGCACCCATCCCTGGGATGTCCTGCAGATCAGAGCCAGTCTCGCGCTCGATCAATTGCGCCAAATTCTGCAAACCCTGATCCAAGCGCCTGACCTGATCATGGGTGGCGCCCTTTTGGGGACCAAAAACCTCCGCGGCACCGTTTGGACCACAAAGCGGGTTATTGACATCTGTCAGAAAAACGAGCTTGCCGGAATAATTCAACTCACGCAGCCCGGAAAGATCAATGCTTTGAATCTGCCCCAAACCCCCACCACTGGTTACCCTTTCACCGTGCTCATCCAAAAAGCGCATTGCCAAAGCAGTCGCCGCGCCGGTGCCGCCATCGACCGTTGCGCTACCGCCCAGACCGATGTATATCGGATCCGCGCCTTTTCTAATGGCATCCAGGATCATCAACCCTACCCCAAAAGTGCTGGTTCGCAGCGGGTCATATTCGCCAGGGGTGAGCAGGGTCAGCCCCCCTGCCCCAGCCATCTCGATCAGTGCTGATCCGTCTGCTAGCC
This sequence comes from Anaerolineaceae bacterium, assembly GCA_036825115.1. Lineage (GTDB taxonomy): Bacteria > Chloroflexota > Anaerolineae > Anaerolineales > Anaerolineaceae > Mesolinea. Next base: position 6,086 of record DAISYV010000059.1, read on the forward strand.
TCAGATATTCAGCGGAAATCTCGCGCCCAAGGGGGTCAAGAGTGTGCACCAATCCGCGTTCACCCCCCAGCGCGTTGAAAGCGACCTCCACCAGCCCCTCTCCCCCATCCGAAACAGGCATCTGAATTATTTCTGCTTGCGGGAAGATGCGTTCCGCCTGCCCGGCAATGACGCGGCAGGCTTCAGGAGCCGAAAGGGAGCCTTTGAATGAGTCTGTGGCGACGATTATCCTTTTCATACTGTCATTTTAGCTTACACAGGTAGTTTTAATCAGATACTTTTGGAATTAGTAAATCAAAAATGAATAAGATAATCTATACTTAACACGATCAGATAATTTGCACACTCATTAAAGCGACCAATCGCAAAATACGGACTAACCCTGTTGGAGGTAGAAATGTCCAAAGAGAAGAAACTTACCTTCCTGTTTACTGTTCTGATTTTTGCTTATCTCTTTTACATGACTTCCTGCCTGACGCAAGCGGACGAACCGATAGGTGGGCAAAATGAAGCACCCTCTACGGCTACCAGTGAAATCTGGGTCTCGAGTTCGGCGACTGCCATCGTCCCCACCGCAAGCGGATCGGGCGTGAGGGCGACTGAAGAAATGATACGATTGGCGCTTAACCCTGCCCCGGGGGGTCCGTTTTCTGATTTTGAGACGGCTGATTTTATGGGACCGAGCGTCTGCACGTTGTGCCATATCGGGCTGATCGATGAAAGTGGGAAGGACGTCTCGATGCCGAGTGACTGGCGCTCCACCATGATGGCGCACGCAGGCATCGACCCGGTCTGGCAGGCAAAGATGAGCTCCGAGGTGGCCAGAAATCCTGAACTTCAGGATGTGATCGAAACGAAATGCGTGACCTGCCATATGCCAATGGCCACAACCCAGGCGCTTGTTGAGGGCTTGCCGGTGTCGGGGCTGGATGACGGCTTTTTTACCCCAGCAAACTCCTACCATGCCGCCGCTATCGATGGGGTCTCTTGCACGCTCTGCCATCAGGTTACCAATGAAAATCTTGGCAGTATGGATAGTTTCAGCGGACATTATGTGATTGATACTGCCACCACCCCGCCAAATCGTGTGATCTACGGTCCTTATCCAAACCCGGTTGCCATGCAAATGCGGAATCACACCGGTTATACTCCGGCTTACGGCGAGCACATGCTCAGCGCTGAACACTGCGCCACCTGCCATAACCTCTATACCCCCTTTGTGGATAGCGAAGGGAATATTTTAGGTGAGTTTCCGGAACAAACACCTTACACGGAATGGCAATATTCAGAATTTGGCAGTGAAACACAATCCTGCCAGAGCTGCCATATGCCGCTGGCCGATGGGGCCGTCAAGATCTCACAAATGCCGGGACGCCTGGCGGCCCGGGAACCTTTCTTCCAGCATTATTTTGTGGGCGGGAACACTTTTATGCTCGAGATCCTGGCAAATTGGGGCGGCGATTTGGAAGTCAGCGCGACCCAGGAAGAATTTAATGAGACAATTACCCGCGCCGAGGAACAGCTGGGCGAGCATACGGCAGCGTTGAGTGTGAGCGATCTTTCTGTGACGGATGGAATTCTGGAAGCCGAAATCCAGGTGGAGGTCTTTACCGGACACAAATTCCCCACCAGTATTCCAACCAGAAGAGCCTGGCTGCACTTTGCTGTGAGCGATTCGAGCGGTCAGATTATTTTTGAGTCGGGCAAACAAAACCCTGACGGCTCGATCCAGGGAAACGCGGCTGATGCGGACCCGCTGGCTTATGAGCCGCATTACGAGTTGATCACGCAGCCAGACCAGGTGCAAATCTACGAAGGCATCATGCAAAACAGCGATGGAGAGGTGACCTATACCCTGCTCAGGGCGGCGAGTTTTGCCAAAGATAACCGCTTGCTGCCGGTGGGAGCGGATAAGGAAAACCTGCCCGCGGATATCGGCGTCTACGGGTTTGCTGCGCAGGATGCGAATTTTGTTGGCGGGAGCGATTTGGTGCGCTACCAGGTGGATACGGGTGGATACGAGGGACCCTTTACCGTCAGCATTGAACTGTTGTACGAGACGCTTTCGTACCGATTTGTGCAGGACCTGCTGCTGGACAAAACCGAACTGACTGAACGCTTTGGCGCATACTACAACAGCTCTGATAAAACTGCTTCACTGATTGACAGCCTGGTAATCAGCACACAGAACTGAGAGGGAGAATTACGGAGACCTTGCGGTCAAAAACCTCGCGCGGTGGGGACACCGGCGAGAACGGAGTACGTCGCACGGTCCCACAGGGAGGCTTCCCAAAAGGGACGCAAGCAGTCGCACTGGAGACACCGGCCCAATCAAGGATTGCTCCCTTCATATACGGTTGGTTGGACATGCAAACGGCTGGGCTAAAGCCCAGCCCTACCAAAGACGTTATGTTTCAGCATTTGTGATGTCAGGTTGAACCCCGCAACCTGACCTACGTGTATATTTATGATGACACAAAGAAAATAACAACACCAAACACTTCAGATCGCCACGCTTCGCTCGCGATGACGAAAAAACATA
>DAISYV010000059.1:8727-11221 GCA_036825115.1 Anaerolineaceae bacterium
ACAACACCAAACACTTCAGATCGCCACGCTTCGCTCGCGATGACGAAAAAACATAGGCAACCTACCGTTTTTAGGACGTTGTTAGCCACCGTTCGTGATGTCAGGTTGAACCCCGCAACCTGACCTACGCGTATATTTATGATGACACAAAGAAAATAACAACACCAAACACTTCAAATCGCCACGCTTCGCTCGCGATGACAGACGCTTTTAGCCACCGTTCGTGATGTCAGGTTGAACTGCGCAACCTGACCTACGACTATGTACACGATGTCACAGAGGAAAAAACAACATAAAGGTAGGAAGCCTTCTTTTGTTGAGAGCGTCATTTGCCACCACTTGTGATGTCAGGTTGAACCCCGCAACCTGACCTACGCGTATATTTATGATGACACAAAGAAAATGACAACACCAAACACTTCAGATCGCCACGCTTCGCTCGCGATGACGGAATTTTGTTATAATAACTTACGAGAATTATATTCTCGATAGGATAATCGTGGCCAACAAACAAAAACACTCCCTGCTGACACTGTCCGAAGAGCAACTAAAGCTCGATCCCAGCCTTCCCTCCCCTGCGCAGGCTTACCTGAACACGCTCAGTCCTGCCGGCAGAAGGACGCAGTCGACCGCCCTCAACAATCTTGCTTACATTTTCTCAGACGGCAAAAGTTCCAACGCGCTCACCTTCCCCTGGCATCTGCTGCGCTACGAACATACCAGCGGTTTGAGCGCGCAGATGGTGGATATAGGTTATGCCAAGGCGACCGTCAACAAACACCTGGTCGCCCTGCGCCGTGTGCTCGAGGAGGCATTTCGACTTGGTCTTTATTCCGATTACAACGATTATTACCGGGCAGCTGGTGTGCGGTCTTTGCGGGTGGAGTCACTCCCCCGCGGGCGTTCGCTGGCGATGCAAGAACTGGAGCAACTTGTTAGCGCCTGCCAGTCGGACCATGCTAATCCCCACCTCGGCATCCGGGATACCGCAATCATTACCCTGATGTACGCTTGCGGACTGCGCCGCCAGGAAACTGTGGATCTTAACCTGGCTGATTTGGACCTTGACAATCAAAAAATCCGCATCCTTGGCAAGGGCAGCAAGCAGCGCTTTGTCTATCTCTCCCAGGATGCTGTCCCTGCCATGGAAGCCTGGCTCCAAGTCCGGGGGCGGCAGCTCGGACCGCTTTTTACGCGCGTGAGCAAGGGGGGCAAAATCAGCCTGAAGCGCCTATCCGCCCAAGCGGTATATTACATTTTGAAATGCCGTCAAAAGGAATCAGGCGTAGCATCATTTAGCCCACACGACTTGCGCAGAACCACTATTACAGACATGCTGGAAGCAGATATCGACGTGCTGACCGTATCCGCGATTGCCGGCCATGCCAGCGCCGATACCACCCGCCGCTACGACAAGCGCCCGGAGGACACCAAACGCGCGGCAGCCGATAAGTTACGTTCCCCCTTTAGAGCGATTGAAGAACAGGGCGATCCCCCCAACCTGCCCTGAATTGCCTGGACTAATCGAAAATCTTGCTAATCTCATCCCCGATTGAACGGAATGTTTCTTTCACATCCTCGCCGAATTTCTTGACTTTCGGATCACTCTTGCCTTCACGATAAGCCTCCTGGAGGGCATCCCGGATCTGGTCAAGCCCAGCTACGATTTCTTTTTTTGCCTTGTCTGTCCAATCTGGTTCAGGTTCAGGATCCATTCCGGCACGCTTCCTTTCCAGTTCCTCGCTGAGGTCTTTTCGCAAAAGATCATCACAATCGCTCACGAGCGGATCGGGGTGATCCTGGGAAACGCAATCCGGACCATCGTCCCGCTTGGCATCCAGTGGGTGGGGTTCCGATTGCGCCGGTTGACCTTCGATTGGTGAGTATTCTTTCCAGTTATTCTGATCGTTCATAAGTTTTCTCCTTTAGTTGTGGGTTAAAAAATGACGTGAGGATTGCTCCGGCGAGATGTTCATGAAGCCGTAATAGCCACTATCGGTCAATAAAGCAAATCCAGCAATCCAGCAATTGTCAGGTTGACGAAATAATCGTTGACTTCCAGATTGCTGAGCCGCTCCAAGATAGCTGAAGGTTCATAACGGCAACCTGCCAGGGCTTGCTCCAGCTCCGCGACATCCCGCTGCCCGAAAAAGTCACCATAGAACTTGACCTGGTTGATCACACCTCCACGGCTGACATCAAGCCAGGCTTCGACGCAACCGCCCCCATAGCGAATCTCGCGCTGGATGTCGAAAGCTGGCGATTTGCCAAAATTCCATTCCCAGGTTTGATAGCGTTCCTGCGAAAGCTGGTGAATATTCTCCCAGTCATTTTCAGTCAGAACATATTCCTCGAGAGGGGTCTCGCTGTTCACCCCATCAATGATCATCTGGCGGAAGGTCATGATGTCGGGTGGGTTTTCGGGCAAATATTCGGTGATATTTGCTACGCGTGAGCGAACAGATTTGATGCCCTTGGATTCAATCTTGGCCTG
>DAISYV010000059.1:11321-12753 GCA_036825115.1 Anaerolineaceae bacterium
ATCGTGTTTTGGTTCCGCCCGATGATGATGGAAGGTTTGTTGATGTAGAACATCAGAATTTCTTCCTTGGGGGCGACGCTTTTGATCAGATATTCTTCGATTGCGAGATTTATCCGGGGGTCTTTGTTGGGTTCATTTTCGACAAACAGCATATTAACTCCTGACGTTTCTTTGAAAAATTATACCTATGAGATTCACCCGTTTTATTCAACGTATAGACATGCCGTGGTAAATGAGGGAATCCAAAAAACCCCTGACGGTAAATTACCGACAGGGGTTTGGAATCTGTGTTGGCTTATTCGTATTTCAACGCGTCAACAGGGATGAGGGTGGCAGCATTTAAAGCAGGGTAAAGCCCGGATATCAGACCAATCAGGGTCGCGAAGGCGATGCTGAAGACCGGCAGCCAGAAGGGGATCGAAGCAGCCAGTTGCGTGCCCATCCCGCCGCCAGTTGCCAGCATGGAACCGCCCAAGGCGTTGATCACGGCGCAAATTGCCCAGCCGACCAGCACACCACCAATTCCTCCCAAAAAGCCGATCCCAGCAGCCTCCCCGAGAAAGATGGTCAGGATGTTGTTATTGGTAGCACCTACCGCTTTCATGATCCCGATTTCGCGCGTGCGTTCCAGGATCGCCATCGTCATGGTGTTGGCAATGCCAATGGCAGCCACCAGCAGAGCAATCGCGCCAACCCCGCCAAAGACCAATTGCATGGTGGAGAAGTAACTGTTGATGCCCTCAACCGTGGATTGAGGTGTATACGCCTGGTAGCCCATGTCAGTGATTTGGTTGGCAATATCCACCACAATTTTTGGGCTCTCCACCTTGACGGAGATCTGGTTGTAGCCCTCTTTTTTATAGTCAATGCGTTTACCTGCAAACCACTCATTCCACTGGGTTACTTCATCCAGTGACATGTACATGTTGTAGTCCGACTCGCCGCGGGTTTCCGCAAGGACTCCCACCACCTCGAGCACGTACGACTTGGTGGAGGTTGTACCATCCTCACTCCAACGGGTCAGCTTGATTTTCAGTTTTTGCCCCATCAGGTCGGGCGGTGTGAACGGTTCGGAATTCGGGCGGGGGTTGGGATCATAAAAATTGTTGTTGAAACCAGAACCTACCACCACTTTTCCCTTGCTGATGGTGGTCACACCCTGGTTGGCTTCGAGACCTATGTCATTTAAGTCGGTCAGGTTGACACCTATAGCGCTTCCCCAGGCTGCCATTTTGTCCAGTGAGATCTCCATGCCTCCCTGGATGTATTGCTTGATGACAACCTGGGTGACACCCGGAATGGCCTGGAAATTTTCGACCGCTTCCGGAGAGAGCCGTTTGATATCGTCTTCGGTTATCTCTCTCACCATTGGTCCTTCAACCATTGGGTAACCAGGATAGACCTCGATGCTGGTCAGGTCGTTGATGCCCCA
>DAISYV010000060.1:0-12276 GCA_036825115.1 Anaerolineaceae bacterium
CAAATATAAATATCCCCATTCGGTGCTTCCTTGATATCGTTAATTTGTCCTCCCGTCACCCCTGCCAGCGGATTTACATATACGCCACCACCAGCGTGCGTTACCCACGAGCCGTTCGGGTCTCTTCGCACTATGTAATCTGCGACAAACTCAACCTTGTAATCCAGCGTTGTACCGTTCCTGAACGCGCCCTGCAGATGCCCGTCCAACACGGTGAACGTGAGCACGTCCTCCTGATGGGTCGGGCTGTTAGGCGGGTCGGTGTGGCAGGTTTCCAGCACGCACACGATGTCAACCGGGTCGCTTGCCTCGTTCCCGTCCACGTCAAAGCCCTGATACCGGATCACCAGCGGTTGGTCGTAACTGGTATAGTCTGGTCTGAGCAGGTTCAGCAGCGCCTTGCGCTTCTGCTGAATCTCGTCGAGCGTGTCACCGTAGTATTGCAGAGCCAGGCTGAATTGCCGTGACTGGCGAATGTGCTTTTGATACAATGCTCCACCTGTGACGATTGGCGTTGTGACCTGCTCAAACGGACCCATGCCCAAGCCGAAAGCGCCCGCAATGTCAGCGTAAGTGGCAATGTCAACCAGCGCCCCACCGTGCCTTGTAAGCGGATTGCGCCATGATACCGAACTGCCAGCCGTGCCTTCCCAGCCGTACTCCGGGTAGTCGTCAATATAACCCAGCCCGCGCTCGTAACCGTAAATCCAGGTGGTCGCCTTGACCGCCTGCTCAAACTGGAATCCGTCAACCCAGAATGCGCTTGTGCTTGCTACGCTATCCCTGACCACATAGAGCCGGTAATCGGTCTTTGTTTCGGCTGCGGTATGCGTGACGCTTATTCTCTGCCAGTTTCCGGTTGCGGTGAAGGTGGTAGTCGCTTTCGCTGTTCCTGCTGAGTTAGCAATGTAAATGCGCATCGCCTGACCGTCTACGCCCTTCACGTCAACGCTGAACGCGTAACCCAATCCGCTTGTCACACTCACGGTCGAGTAAAACACGCCGCTTGCCATGCCAGTTTGTGGCGTGACTTTCAGACAGGACGAACCGCGCCGGGTGTAGGTGTCGTCCAACGCCATAGAGCCGTTGTAATTCGTATACCCGGTAGTAGCAGCGTAAGGATGCGGGTTCGTGACGTAGTTTCTGCCAGCCTGCGGTTGCACAATGTAAAACTTGTATAAGTCAATTGCCATTAGAAATTGCCTCCGTAAGCCCGTAGCAGGTCAAAAGTGGCTGCCACATCCTTGCTCGGACTGCCTCCGCCTTGTACATTCAGGTTGTAGGTATTGCCGCCCTTTTGCGACCCGGTATTGTTCACGACCCGGCTCAACACGTTGGCAAGCCGCTCATAGTCGATCTCACTTCCGCCCGTTTTGCCGTCCACCAGAGCGCGGGATAATGCCCGTTCTGCCTCCGCTCTGCTCAAAATGTAGCCGTCCTGAGAAGGAACAAACAACTCGCCTCGATAGCCGTACTCCTGCCAGCCGTACGGATTGCCAGCGTAAACGTTGCCGCCTACGGCATTCTGCATGATTTCATTACCAAAATCAGCAGTCACACCATTGCCCGGCGCGCTCCTTAACAGATAATCCACATAAGCTCTTTTATTCGGTGGTTGATAATTTTCGACTTCGCTATCATCCACTTCCAGAATGACGTTGCCTGTCTTATCATCAATAGCCAAGTCGTTGATGTAACCGATCGCTTCACCGTAGACTGCCATTGCATAAGCGGCGGCTTCATCGGAAATCAAGTTCATGTCTGCTGCAAGTGTGAAGTAAGCGTTAGCCTCTGCTTCCGTTACTCCGCCAATCGAGATTGTGGCTTGGAACATATCGAGCACGACCTGGTTTGCCAAGTCCTGCATTGACTGTTTCAGCGCGTCAACTTTTGCCTTCGCCTCATCGTATTTTTCAGAGCCAATGGGATTATTCGCCATAATGGTTTCTTGCTCGACAATATCTTCAAGCGTTTTGTCGTACTGTTTCGCAAGCGAAATCATCCCGGAAAAGTTTTTTGTCAGGCTGGTAACGTCCGCAAGTTCCGCCCGGATTTTGGCTTGACGTTCCATCTCGGCATTCAGCGCGTTTTGCTCTGCGACCTGTTTAGCTATTGCCGCCGTAGCCGCTGAAGCACCGCCTGCCAACTCATAATTCGAGGTAGCAAAATCATCCGTTCCTTCAGTAGCCCGCTTGATCTGATTCTCAAGTGTGGCTATCATCGCGGCGTTATCCAGGAAGAAGGTGTAATCGCTTTGTCCGCCCCTCACAGCCGCGTCATATGCTGCCTGCATATCGGCTGTAATGAGCATCATATCCCGCGCCTGTTCCCAGATTTCACGACTCTTTTTTACATCTGCCTTATCATTGAACACAGCCGCCCAATATTCTGCCCACCAACTCATTCCATCGGCAATATCGGACTTCACCGCGTCAAAGTAGTTCTTTTGTGCCGCGCTCAATTGTTCCCACTTGCCCGCGTTATCAACCGCCAAACCGCCCGTTGCTTCCAATAATCCTTTCGAGCTTTCCAGTACGCCGTTCAATAACGCCTGCGTCTTTTCAGCTTTCGATAGCTCTTCGGACGTTTTGCCGATCGAGTCTGCGTAAGCCTCATAACGTGCCTCTGCATCAACCACGATGCCCAAATTATCAAGAATGAGAGGTGAAGCGCGCCCGATACCAGTCACAATGTCATTGAAGGCTTGCGTGGTGGACAGCCCCATTGCCCGACCGCGAATAGCAGCAACTTCCATTAATTGCGAGAGTTGCCCTGCGTCTGCGCTCACGCCTAACATCATCGCCCGTGAAGCCGCTTGCATCAAGTCAAAGTCGCTTACCATTCCCTGACTTGCGCCGCGCAAGGCTTCCATGATGGTGTCCATATCAGCGCCCAACGAATCAGCAAGTGAGCCAGAAGCCTCTTCCATTCGCTGAAAAGCCGCGCCTTCCTGTGCTGCGTCCGATAGCAACTTAACGGCACCGGCAGCCGCTCCAATTGCCGCAGCCGCGCTCAAGCCAACCTGCCATGCTGCCGATAAGCCAGCACCGACTGCTTTCAAGCCGCCTTCGGCATTCTTTCCAGCAGTACCAAGACCTTCAACGTCTTTCTTGACTTTGGAAAGGTCACCGCTTGCCTTATTCAGCGCACTGATTATGATTCTCAGATCAGCCATTGCTATCTCTCAATTCTTCCACCCACTCGATGATGTCCCATATCGCCTTATTTTCCCGTTTCCACTTTGCCGTTCCGCCCGGCTGGTTGCCCTGATTCTGCCAGACCTGATACGCCCGGTAGACATTCACGACTTTGCGCATTTTTGACAGCAAGCCCGCCGGTTGTTCCCACACGCCTCCGCTTATCGGAAGCGCCTGGTACTTCTCGCAGTCCAGCGCAAGCAGTAACAAGTCCGGCGGCGCCCCATCACCCAACGCATAATCGGCAGTCTCGATCAGGATAAAGGGTCAATCGACATTGCCTCCGCAAGCATCTCGTTGATGCAGTCGGAAAGCCAGCGTACCAAGCCGGGTTTCGAAGCGTTCACGTCCGCCTCCGTGAGAGCAGGCTCAACCAGTATCCCCAGTCGAGCCGATGCTCTCACGCTTTCCCCCCGCCACACAGAAAGCGGCTCGTTCTCTTTGCCCTTCATCTCACGCATGAAGTCTTCGAGTTCTTTTTGGTTTACATCTACCAGCTCACACTTGCCAAATTTCTTGTGCTCGAATTCCATAAAACTCCTATACCGTTGCCAGAGCAGAGGATGTACTGATCTTCAGCCAGTTGCTCATGGTCGGGTTGTAAACGCCGTCAAATACCAAGTCCACGCTCAACACGCCATTACGGCTCTGGAACAGTTCGGGCGCTTGCATGGTATGTCCGGCAAACTGGATATTGACGATTCGTTCTGATCCAGCCGTTCCGGTCTTGTACTCGATCTCGATCTGCTTTTCCAAGATTGTGTTGGATGCAGCCAGGATCGCGTTCACAAAATCATCGGTGGAAGTGTTGTATTCCAGTGATAAGCGCAATTGCCCAGTCCAAGCGTCATCAGAATAAGCGGTCGGCGTACATGAGCCTAAATAGGTTCGATATTCGCGGTTGGAATTGATACTCAACTCCCACGCAAACGCGCTCGAAGCCAACACCGAAGTTCCGGGATCTGCCGCGTCCCAAGCTGAAACAGCCACAGCCGACATACAGCCGGTCGGTCGTGTTTCAGTGTCCGAATCGGATAAGGAGGCCAGTGTACCAGCCCCAACCTTCCCGCCTATCAACGAACCGCCCACCTGGATACCGCTGTTGGTTGTGCCGCTCAATGTCAGGCTCGCTATTGAGGCGTCCTGCATCTGGTAGACAGCGCCCGATTGCCCGAAGTGCAAGGTCGCAAAGTGTGGGGTCGGCTGTGCTGTGGTCGGCGCGGCATAATCACGCACATAAGGCGCGGCTGTGCCTGTGACAGACGCGTCTGTGCCAAACAGCATTTCCAGAAAATAGTTGATCTCTTCAAAGGTGGTGTCAGCACTTTCAAAGGTTGCGCTGGACGCGTAATGGTCAAGCGCTGTTTGATGGGTTACAAGCGTTCCCCGTAATTGGTCAAGCGCCCGTGTTTCAAGTTCCGGCTTCAAACTGAAACTGGAAACGCGAGACAGCTTCTTTGTCGCAGTCCCTTGAGCAGTGCCAAAGGCAGACTGCCAACCCAGTTGTAGTACATTTAATTTATCCAGCATTGTCTTTTACCTCTGCCTTTTTCTCTTCGATTTCAATTCCGTAAATCCCTGATTTCAGGATCATTCGTTGCTCTTTCTTCGGGATAGCCGCCCATTCTTCTTCGGTCAAATCCCTTGCGGGTAAGCCGATGAAATAACCGCCCCCGAGAAACAATACTTTGCTCATATTGCCTCCGTGATCATCAACTGGCACCTCACAGCGGCGTAGTACCGCCCACTCCCCAGCGGATATTCAAATTCACCCGGTGTGACACTCCAGCCGTCCAGCACCATGTCAGTCGCCGGGCATTTGTAGCCTTTCATTGCCTCCGCATACTTGCCGCAATAATCAACCAGTTCTCCCGCAAACTCCCTCACACCAACGCCCTGTTCGCTTGCCTGCCAGAACATCAGATCGTTCACCTGCCATTGCATCGTTGCGCTTGCGCCTATCCCCAGAAATTGACCGTCACGCCCTTCCCCCGGCATTCCGCCTAACGGCAATAACAACCGGCAAGGCAAGTGCGCCGTAGTAAGCGATTCCGGCAAGGCTGTCAGGTTGTAGACCTTTGGCGTTTTCCCGCTGGTGGTCGTGACCGTCACTTTTGCCAGATTGTCATAAGCAGTCAATATGTTGCTCATATCCGCACCTGATAACGTTTCAGCAGGTTCTTTACATCCGCCGGTAATGCGCTTGGCATGATGGTCACGCCGTCACCAGTTACGAGCGGTCTGTCAACGTCCCCACTGTTATCCTTCTGCCGATACAAGAAACTCGTCAACCTGATACAGGCATGCACAATGTCATCGGGCGGTGTGGCAGAATAACCCCACGTTCCCGCAACCGTAATGACCGAATCCTCATCATCGAATTTCCAGTCGTAGCCGGACTTCAATTTCACCTGCCATTTCGGTGTGGTGTTGCGCGGTAACAGAACGTAGTTTGCGGATGCGATTTCGTCACCGTCCCCATTTGTGAGCTTCGTCACAGTCAGCAGATCGTACGAATCCAGGAGCAGTATCTTGCCTTTGATATTCTCTGCATCAAATGTGTAAGAGGCGGTTTTTGCGCTGAAATTTCGCCCTGTAGACGCGTCTATGATGCCGCTCGCACTGTCAAGTAACTGCATGAGCAGCACGTCATCCGTGTCGGTGTTAATGCCCATGTAGTCTTTCACTTGTATCAGTTCTGCGTAGCTCATTTCACGCTCTGCTTTTCAGACATCTTGTTTTTGATAGCGTTGGAGGATTTTTTGGTCGGCTTGTTTGTGATCTTCACCGCCGGAGCTTCTTCCGGAAATGAGATAAGTTCCACAAACCCAGCCCGCAATAAGTCGTCCAGTTTCTCATCGGGTACTTTGGCAATCGTGCCCGGCTTGTACGGCTGTTTGTAGTAGAACTGCTGTAATACTTTGACCTCTGCCATGTTTTCGTAACCTGCCAATCTCGGATAGATCGCCCTGCCGTCCGTGCCAATGTGCCCGCATTTCACATCGAACCGGCAGATCTGTTTCAATCCGTATTTTGCGGAATCGTAGGCAATCGCCCAGTCAGGCGGATAACTCTTTTCGGTTGCCCTGAAATTGAATAGTTCCAGCACCTTCCGCCTGAATAACGTGAAGCCCATCCCCAGCCCCGTCACGCGTGCCATGCCGTCTCTTTCTGCGGCTGCATAGCGCTTCGGAAGGTGGGTAAACGACCGGCTGAAACTTGGATTCTTTTCGATGTACAGGAACGCGTTTACACAATGCGCCCCGTGCCTGAGCATGTAAAGCCCGTACACAATCGGCGCGTCCACTTCAAGCAGTTTGACCAGCCCGTCTTTCGGAACAAGCATGTCATGCTCGAAGGTGACCAGCGCGTCATAACCTTCGTCCAGCACGCGCCGTTGAATTTGTTGGTATTGATGGAGCGTATTCTTATGTCGGCCTTCACGCCCGTAAGGATTGTCCAACCCGATCACCCAGTCGGCTTTCCAGCCTTCCGGCACATCCAGGTCGTAGAAGGATTCCACTGATTCAGGGAACGCCTGAATAATCCCGCCTTCCTCGTAGGTTGGCATGAAGATCAACACTCTTTGCTCGCTCATATACGCTCCATCAATGAATCGTTAGTTGTTAGGCAGACGGATGAGTACCGTAGCCGATAGCCTCTGCGTTTAGCACGCCGTAGACCACATCGAACAGGTAAACCAGTTCAATTTGTCCGTAGCGGGCACGGGTGTAAGGATCGCGGATCAACTGCAGTCCGGCACCGTTGCGAACGCCCACCTGCGACCAGTCACCGAAGAACAGCGATTTCTTGCTTGCGGCGATAGTGTCAGCCTTATTGGTGAAGTACACCGGGAAACCGAGAATGCTCTCGCGATAGACACCAGCAGGTGTTTGTGAGTAGGTCAGCGCATCGCCTTTCAGCGCAATAAGTTTGGCGTAGGAAGGACCGCTCATGACCCAGGCAGCCGAACCACCGTCAAGGTAGCTCACCATGTCGGACTGGAAGACCATATCTTCCATTTCACCCAATGCAACTGCTGTGGCAGAAGCAAAGGTCTTCAAAGCCGTACCGTTAGTTTCAACTTCGGTAATCAGCAGATCATTGTGGGTCTTTGCCATGCCGCGTCCAACCCAGTTTGCCAGGAAGGATTCAAGGCGGCTGTCTTCGTCACGAAGCAGTTCGTGTGAAATACGGATGATTTTCGCGTATTTCTTGAGGGTCATCTGCTTGCGCCCGGTTGCCGGAGCGTCATCATCGAATTCCTGCGTTTCAGTCGCAACCACGAATTCGCCGTCGCCTTCGTCGTCGTAGGGCACGTTCACGGTTGTACCAACGCCTGGGATCTCGGTCACACCTAAGCGCGACCATAGAGCACTTTCATCGCGCCGGGTGATCACGTTCTGATAGTGACCAGTTGGCACGAGATACTGTCCGTCTTCGGCTGTACCGATGTTCATGTCGGTATCGTTGGATGCTTTCAAAGCCCGCATGGTGCTGTTTTCCTGCCCGGTGCGGATGTAGTGCATAAAGCCCTTCATCTCGTCTTTTTCACCAACACTGGAAACAACGGTAAATGAGCCTTTGGCTTCCCCGCGCTCGCTTCTCAGTTCGTCAACAATCGACTTGCGAACCTTATCCATCTCGGCTTTCAAGTCAATTTTTTCTTCAACAGGCTGTTCAGTAACAACCTCTTTTTCCATGTCTTCCATTTTGATCTCCTCTTGATCTGGTAATAGTGTTTTGATTGTGATTGCTTCCGCTTCGTCCTCAACCGCATCCACCGTCTCTTCGACCTCCGGGATCGCCTCTGTAAAGACTTCTGCTTTCGCTTCGATAACGGCAAACTCATTCGCCGGTTTTCGCCATTCGTTTACGTCAAATAAAGCCAGTTCCCCAACCGGCCACACGTCAATAATTCCACCCGCACTTTTTCTCACTAAATGAGATACCGCCCCACTTGACGCTTTCACGCCATCCACGCCCGCAGCCAGTAAACGCAATGCCAGTTCTTCTTCATCGTCCAAAGCCAGGTCGAACCAGTGACCGCGTGCGTCTTTGCCGGTGTAGGTCGCTTCACCAATAATCACAGGCGGGGTTTGCTTCTCTTGCGGGTCATCAGGTCCAAAGCCGTGATAGTAGGTCACAGGTCGTTTGTCGCCAATCTTCAGCACAATGTCGGTCTGCTCGGTGAAACATTCGCCGTCCATGTCGCGCCCTTTTATCGGACCGCCAAACGGAACGCCCAAAACGCGCCAATCAATCAGGCTGTAATCCACATCTGCTTTCAAGCGTTTTGTTTCAACCGCGTCACGCTCGATGTTTTCATTGCTTGCGATTTTCAACGTCAATTTATCAGACACTTGCCACCTCTTTCTCTAATGCCGCCCTGATTCTTGCTTGTATCTGCGGACCATATGTTTCCACTGCACCTGCAACCGTCAACCAGCCGCTCGCTCTGTGCTGGAAAGTTTGCCGTGAACCCTGAACAAGATGCTTGTAATCCGGTGCGTTGTTTCCAACCACTGCCTCCCAGCCACCCTTGCGCGGTTGAGATGTCCACTTACTCTGCAATGTGTACGATCGGTTGTAAGGCACACTGATATTCCCGTGTTTCAGGTGGTAGAAGAAACCGCGCCGTACCCGGTCATTACTGCGAATAAGCGGATTACCAACTTTCGCCTTCTTCGGGTAATGCTGCAACTTGCTCTGAAGCAAGATTCCGCCTGCCTGAACTTCATCTTTCACGCGTTGCATTTGTTCTAACTTTGTCAAACCAGCAAGCAGTTTTTCTATGCCCTCAACTCGGATATACGTTCCGCCTGCCATTAGTTGCCTTCCTTCGGATAGTCGTAATCCACATAACATCGGCATCTCGGATGTGCTGGTGGGTAATCGCCTGTAATCCGCTGCTTATGTCTCGGACCACAAATAGGACAAACCCTCTCATCTTCCTGCGTCATCCAGGTTGGCACCAAGATCACGCCGCGCTGGTTGATTTCTGCAACCGCCGCCCGCTCGCCCTCAACCTTTGCGCGGGTCGTTTCGGTGATTGCTATCATTTCTGCTCTCACAGGTGAGTAATATTTTTCAAGATGCCGTGCCAAATCAGCCCTGCTCCACTGCTCCTCAAAATAACGTGGGACTAACTCATTCACGCCCACATAAGTTTTGTCGAACATTTTCTGCAATGTCGGTACTAAACTGGTTCGCGCCCAATTCACCGCATCGGCATTGATCAAGTCCCAATCAATCGTGATCCCAACAAGCGGTAATTCCAGCGCACTCTGAACGAACGTGTCAACCAGAATCGGCTCGACCTGGTTCTGAATGCGTTTCCAGCCGTTCTGCCAGTAGGAACGCGGCACGTTATTCAAGTCCGGCGGGTCGCCTAAATAACCCATCAGCTTATCGAGTTCAGACTGAAATTCACGCGAGAGCACCCGCCCTAACTTGCGCTCGATCTCAAAGCGGTCAAGGCTCACGGGTACACGCTCCACTCGAAGACTCTTTTGACATCCTCGACCGTCTTCACACCTTCCAACGCTCCACTTATTGCTCCATGCAAACTCGGTTCGATAATCGTGCTTTCAAACTCACGGATAGGCTTGCCTTCCTTGACGCGTTTCTCTGCCATTCGCTGCCACTTGCGGAGTTCTGCCACCTGCTCGTCTTCCGGCTGTGTTTCCGCTTCCTGCTCGCTGAATAAGGCTTCCTGCTCTTCGCTCAACACAAACCCAGCCAGGTCAAGCGCAAGGCGGGTCGGTAAGCCGGATGCCGTCAATTTGTTCAGCACATCGGCTCGCTCGTTCTCGTCTTCCTGGAAGATGTCAAGTTCGTTCAACTGGAATTCAAGTTTTATCTTGTCACGCGCAAATAACTGCTCGTTCAACGCGTCTTCGTAAAGCTGTAAACGCGGCTTGATCGTTTCTTCGTAGAAACTCAATCTGTCTTCCTGTGCGGTTGCGTAGTTTGCCGCTTCACTGTCAAGCATGGTCTGCTTGATGCCGAATGCCATTGCGATGTTCTTTTTGCTTATCTCGGATAAGTCGCTGAATGCCAGGTCTTTCAATAGCGGAGTCAATGTCGTAGGCTGGATAGAACCCGCTCTCACGCCTAACACCCGGAACGCATTGCGGATTGTGGTAGCAGAACGCCTGAACCAGTCCTGAATGCGCTCGATCTCGTTCCTGTCGTTCGTGTCAACACCTAACAGCGTGACCGGCATTGCCCCACCCTCAAAGTACACTTCCGGAAACTTGCTCAAAGCATAGAGCAACTTCGCGTCAATCGTGGAAGCCCTACCAGCACCCACACCCGGCAGAATGTCCTGAGTCGGGTCATATTCGGCAATGTAGAGCATTTCATACTTGCCAGCACGCAGGTCGTTCGTCCATGTCGCCCCACTGCTGTTCTGCTTGAACACCAGCTCGCCGTTTTTCATGTATTGCACGTTCATGTCAAACGGATTGCGATACTGGATGTCTTTCCTGATCCCGCTCTTGTTCGCAATGATTTCGCCGTACGCTGCCCCTCGCAATAGCAAGCCAGCTTCCCACTGCCAAAGCAAACGTGACAGCGAAGTCGGGTACTGCCACTCGATCTCACTCTCGCCTTTCACCAGCCGGAACGGAACGGTCGATAAAGCGTCACAGCGCAACTGGATGGCGCGGTAGAGGATCGGCACACGCGAATACAACGCCGCAATAGAATCAGGCACGCCGTCACTTGTCAGGAGGTCTACCCAGCCAGGAATGTTTGTTATTGCCTTGTAAGTTTCTGCCATAGATACTCCTGTTAATCCATCCACAAAATAACGCCAGCGCTGTTTGCTCCGTGCCATGCGATTGCTAACGATAAAACGCAGTCATCGTGCATCCCGTCAGGTGCTGAATAACTAAACCCACCGGAAGCATTGCGCTTACTCTCAAAACTCAATAATTCCCCAACCAGTATTTGGTTGTTTAAGACTAAAATCTGCCCGTTTTCAAAGGCTGCCTGCAGGTTTTGAATAATTGCTTGCTTTGTCGCGCTGGTGGTCGTGAACGGCACAATATTCAATCCACGCGCCACCAACTCGTCAATCACCGGTCTGCCGATGGAGTTCGATTCCACAACCATCGAAGT
Source organism: Anaerolineaceae bacterium (assembly GCA_036825115.1). Lineage (GTDB taxonomy): Bacteria > Chloroflexota > Anaerolineae > Anaerolineales > Anaerolineaceae > Mesolinea. The sequence continues at coordinate 11,325 of DAISYV010000060.1, forward strand.
CAGGTGATAGCGCTTGTAGACCGCTTCCAACCGGTCAATCAGCACCGGATAATCCACGCGGTTGAAGCGGTCCATGTAGACCATCTCTTTGCTCTCCGCATCCAGCACCGTCACAACCGTATAATCCACGCTCGCCGCCACATCCACGCCAGCCACGTACTGCTTGCCATTCTCAGGCTCGCGCGGGTCGAGGATCGCCGCCTCTTGCACGCGCCGGAATACACCGCCGGATAAGTCAACAAATTGCCCAAGTATTTCCTGCTCGAATTCTTTTCTCGGAGACGATTGAAACAACTTCTCAATCTCGTCAAAAGGAATATCAGGGTTTTCGTAAGGATGCGGCTCTCGGACTAATCCGTCATCAGTTATCCTCACGCCCAAAGTGGGCACTTGCCACGCCATACTGTCAGGATCATCCGCCGCCTTTACATGCTCTTCCCAGTACCAGTTCCGCCCGTTAGGAGACCCAATCGCCCACGACCAGCCACCTGTGTCAATCAGCATCGGTCTCAACACTTTATTCCAAGCCTCTTTATCAACATACGCGGCTTCATCCATTACAACCCCATCGGCAGTGTGACCGCGAACGTTATTGGCTTTATCCAAACTGCGATAAATAACCTTGCCGCCGTTGGGGAATATAGCCTCCATGCGTGATTGGTTGAATTCTGCAATGCCGACAGCCGCCTTTTGCGTTTCCTCAAATCCGATCCGCACCTGATCATAAGTCGGCGCGCCCCAAATAATCGCCTTGCCCTGCACCGCGTTTTCCACTGCAATCGCCATTGTCAAAGTCGTCTTTCGCCAGCGTCTCCCAGCCGACAGCCAGTTGAATCGCCTCGCTTCTTTCCGAACCAGTATTTGACCGGGATGCGGATAAGGAAGGCGGATGCGCTCATTCATCACCGCGCCAATCGTTCACATACTCGATCTGCAACTTGCCGCCTTCCGC
>DAISYV010000061.1:0-12226 GCA_036825115.1 Anaerolineaceae bacterium
ACTTGCTGAAAAATTCGTAGTATTCCAATCGCAGCGTTTGAATGCTGACAATCATCCCCTCAAAACCGATCACAAAAATGTTGCCAAAGGCAACGACCAGCCAATAACCGACCCCTTTGCCAGGGTCGACAATATTAGCCAGAATAAAGAACACTGAGCTCAAGCCTGCATGCGCGACAGCAAAAGCACCGATTCGAACATAGGATAGAGAATTGCTCAGGTAGCCTATCAATGTTTCAAAGAGCTCGAAGAAAGATTGGATGAAGTAAAGCGGCAAACCGCCTTCAAAGTACGGTTTTTTCTTCTCGAAATAGCGCTCGAGGAATCCAGAGAGGAAAATCATCACGATACTCGCGATCACAATCACAATGAAAACAGCCTTCTCCACCGGAAAATTCTCGATAAATAGACTTAGAATCAACCCTAATAGCGACCAATAAAGCAGCAAGCCCGCCAAGCCTTTACTATTGAAAAAGAAATGCACCCAGTGCCGCTGGTGAAAGTCATTAACCAAGGCAAGGATATTTGCCATTGAAAGCAAGATTGCACCAAACCCAGCTGTAATTAAGAGCAAATTCATTATGTTGTGCATCGGATGCATCCAAATAGCTGGCAGCAGATCTTCTATACCAAATATGCTTCCGAAAAGGAAACCAAATACAATTGCCGAGATGCCACACAGCAGAACCACTGAACCCAGGCTGGCTAAACGCTCCAGTTTTTTGATTTTTTTAAGCATTAAAACCAATCCTGCGATTGTGAGAATCAGTCCGTGTCCTACATCTCCGAACATGGCTCCGAAAATTAACGGAAAAGTCAGTAGTAATAGCAATGTTGGGTTTAGCTCATTGTAGGAGGGCATTCCATAAGTCGTTACCAACTTCTGAAAACCCTGCTCAAACCCCTTCTTTTCAATCATGATAGGGGCGTTTCTTGTTTCAGAATCCTTACCGCTTTCTTTGATGTCAATGATGATAGAGGTGGAGATGGCCTGTAGATCGCTCGAAAGTTTTTCCAGTTTATTGCTCGGCAACCAGCCTGCCACCAGGTAACTATGCTTCAATTTCCCATAGCGCATTAATGATTCAGACAGCAAGCGGCTATACCGTACCCGCCAATAGAGTTCTCGCAAGCGATTTGAGCGACTGTCCCGGATATTTTCAATTTCATGAGAGCTGCTCTCTAACTTGGATTGAAGAGTCTCGACTTCTTTGTTCAGTAGGGCAATTATTTCCGAGGGAGTTCCACGGTAACTATCCGGCAAATCAACACCCACCAGGTATGCGTTGCGGGCTGCTCTATGGAGGTATTCTTTGTTTTGACGTGACCCTAACAGCAGCACTATTGCCTGGTCACCCTCTTTTTTTAATTCCAGCAGCACGAAAGGGATGTTAGTCATGCTGGTCTTAAACCGGTCAATTTTGTCAGATGGCATTGTGCCAAGAACCGAATAGATGTAACGCCGGTTGCGGATCCTTTCGAAAGGGATGTCTAAGTCAGAAAGGGGAGTGAGCAAACGGATATAACCATTACGCAGGTTAATTTCCTGCTGGGCAGCCATCAGGTCCTTTGATTTGGCTTGTATCTCCTGCTCCAACTGATCTATGAAAGGCCTAATGTCTTCAGGTTCTGAAATCATCTTGATGCGCTCGTCAGTTGAGTGCCCTGTGTCAATATTCAGGGATTGCATCGTTTCGAGAAGCTGTTTTTCAAGGTTAGCAAACTGGCTGGATTTGACCTGCCAATTTGATCCATGGACATCACTTCCCTCCGCATGCAAGTAACTGATATCCTCCATTTGCAGAAAGCCTTCATCAGCCAGAAGTTCTGTCACCTTCCTGGCAAAGTGATTAGGAACTTCAATTTCAACTTCCGTCATGCGTTCGGGATACCATTTCATATTAGTAATCCTTGGTTAAGTTTTTTGTCAAATGTGGTAATTTGCGAATGAGGTAGGGGGCATATTCGTCCACCGGCATTTCAAGCGATTTTGCCTCGAATAGCAAGGTTAGATCCTGTATCTCAAATTCTAATACAAGCAAGTAAGCCAGTGGCAAGCCGATAGAGAAGGACCCATCCGAAAAAGCATTTCTGCATGTTGAATATATCATTCGCGTGAAGATAGTTTCGTTCAGCTGCCACTTGCTTGTGTTTTTGCTGTCCAAATTTCCTTCTTTGGCTATTGCTGGATAGATTTCTGCCAACAGTTGATAAGGGTCTCTATCCGCTGCGATGGCTCTGATCACACTATCATCGATTTTATAGCCAAATGGCAGGGTGTAATTGATGATCTCGCTCTCTGAAAAACGGTGAAAAACCCTGTAGCGAGCTGCCCAGGTGAGATTGTTCTTGTCAACCATCATTCCGATTAATTTCCGAGTGATCTTTTGGTCCTGCTTGGGTAAAGTGTCAATTTGATCCCAGAGTCTTTGCCAATAGTTCAAATCGATTGCCACCTCAACTGGGAATAAGCTCTCTTCGTCATGGTAACGCGTTAATGCGGGTTTTAAATCCACTTCATAATCAGTGTTGTGAAGCAAAGCAATTGCGGATTCAACCGTCCCCGATTGAACCATGTCTGCAAAAGGCAGGGTAGGGTAATCTTCGACGGGAAATAAGGTGTAGCGGATTTTCTCCCAGTCTTCCCCAACCTCAATGCCACGCAGGACGGCTTTCAGATTATCCACCTCGTAAAGTCTAAAGAGTTGCACCAGCAGTTGGCGCGCGAAAGATGGCGCGTGTTCGATGATGATTTTATAGTCGCGCGTCAGTTTTTTGCGGATTTCATAGGCTGCCCTTCGGGAAGATTTGATTGTCTCTTCTGAGGCAGCCAGGCAAGAAGCATAACTGGTTTCATCCAGTTTCGCGATCAGGGTGCCGAGATCGGGGCAGGCACTTAGCCTGGCGATTGTTTCATCACTCAGTAAATTGCCAATCATGCCACGAACCCGTGTGTGGACATTGGCGTAAGCACTTACGCTGCTAAGAGTCATGCGATTTGTTTTGTTCCAAGTAAAGTTTGGATGACATAATCAATAGCTTTTGACATGTTCACTTCAGCCAGAGCATCTCTTTGAGTGGTTCTTTGGGCGTATTGATTGACGATATCCTCAATGATTTTTGGATTGATGATTTCTTCTGTCAGGCGCGCGCTATCAAGCTCAGCCTTCTGCCTGGTTTCATCCAGCAAGGCTTGGACGGCGTGTTCTGCTTGTTCGGGCAGCGATCCGGCTTTCTTCGCAGCCATTTCGTACAGTGACTGTGCCTGCTCTTCAGCTTTTAATATTTGCTTTAATCGTTCTTCATTCATCATTAGTAACTGAAATACCTCTTAATTTTCATATTATACCAGAAATCCACACTGAGCTTTTCAGGCGTTGTTATTCTCTACCCTATGTTCAAAATCGCCCCACGGTGATATCCGTCCCGGGTGCACGAGCCCTTTGGTTGCGGGAGGATTTGCCGCTGGCTCACCCCGAGGCGATCGCCGCCGGGCGCGAATTTGCCCATATCCATCCGGATGGGAGCCTGCACGTCTCGCTGCCACCCGAGCGCGCGAGCGAAGCGGTGGAAAAAGGGTGGGCCGAGCCTCACCCCATAGCTCATTTCTTGGGCAATGAAGGCATGGTGATGCTCTACACCCCGCTGGATATGGATGAACTGAATGTGGTGTTCGGGTTAATCCTGGATTCTTACAACTTCGTCAGCGGGAGCAGTTTGCAGCCCAAAGAAGTCCTTTCTGTTGAAAATATAGGAGAAAAATGAACGTCATTCCCCTGCCTCAACCGGTTGCCATTGCCCCGCACCGCATTCACCCGCACACCCGTCCGGGCTACGTCCATCTCAAGGTCGCCAACCTGGAGAACCAACTGGTCTTTTACCAGCAGGTGCTGGGCTTACGTCTTCACTGGCAGGATGGGAATAGCGCCGGTCTGGGGACTGGCAGCGGGGATATCGTACGACTGACACAAATCCCCAATGGCAAACGCTATCGCGGCGTGACCGGCATCTACCACTTCGCCATCCTTTTCCCTGACAGGCGCCAACTAGCACGGGCTATCTCACACCTCTTTACCCTGCGCTGGACCAACTACCCCACCGACCACATCATGACCAAGACCACATACCTCGACGATCCGGAAGGAAACAATATCGAACTGTACTGCGAATCACCTGAAGACGGGGTAAACGAGATCACTAATGGACAGTTTCATGTCCGCCGTGCCGACGGATCCATCAGCGATGGGCGCGAAGCCCTGGATCTGGACTCGCTCTTCTCCCATTTAAGCGAAGATGGCCGCCTGGATGAACCCGTCCCACCCGAGGTACGCATGGGGCATTTCCACCTTTACGTTGCTAATCTGAATGAAACACGACGCTTCTATCACGACCTGCTCGGCTTCGACGATATGGGTATGGCGCGCAACTTTCGGATGGGCATGGTCTCAGCGGGTGGCTATCATCATCACATCGGCTACAACACCTGGCAGGGGGAGGGCGCCCCGCCACCTCCCGAGGACGCATTGGGGCTGAAAAATATCTCGTTCGTCCTGCCCGACCGCGCGGCAAGGGATCAACTTCTAGTGCGCATCGTAGCGATCGAACTGCCCTACCAACAGACCGATGAGGGCATCCTGGTTACAGATCCTGCTCAAAACGGAGTATTGTTTACAAGAAATGGATGAAGCGGGAAGTTTCATTCTTCACCTTTATGGCTGCTCACCTAATGGGCGTGCTTGGGCTTGGAATGAAAAACGCCTTGATTTCCTGTCATCTATTTCGGTGTTCTGTCATCAGTCTATTGCACCTACGAATTGAATCCAAGACATAATTATCCCAAGGATTATGAAGATTATTCCAACAGCCTTAGCTAAAATCTGTTCATTGGCCCTATTAGCAAATCTAGCACTAACCATACCGCTACCTGCAGCACTAAAGCCCAAGATCAATCCAGCAAGTGGTCTTATGTTACCGTGTAAAGCGTATCCAATTGTACCCGAACAAGCTGTTATTGCCATGATAAGGGATGAAGTCCCAATTGCTATGTGAAGAGGAAAATTTAGAACAAAAATCAAGATTAGCAATACCACTCCTCCCCCACCTGCACCAAGAATTCCTGTCATAAGACCAACGGCAAAACCTAGAATGAGAGCCACCCATATTTTCTGGGTCTGAGTCTCAAATTTTACTACTTTCTTCCTTGATTTTGCTGTAGAAGCATGATTTAACCCTCTCTTCCATATCACTACACCCATAATAACCAAAAAAACCCCAAAGGCTCCGCCCAAGCCCACTTCGGGCATGCCAGTAGCGAAAGTTGCTCCCAACTGTGCTCCGAGAACTGAGCCTATGGCGATCCAAATTCCAGATTTTAAATCTACATTTCCATGCTTATAATATGTGTAGGATATTGCTAAAGGAGCTATGATGTCCACCATTAAACTCGTTCCTATAGATTCATGAATTGAAAAATCTAAGAACATACTAACTAAAGGCACAACAACCATCACTCCCGATGCGCCTGTCAAACCAATTACTATGCCTGTGAATATACCAATCAAAATCATTACAATTGTCATGCTAACGGTCATCTTATTGCCTCACATATTTTGATATTTTTTGAAAAATTTTATCATAATATAGTAGATTAACCTTTTCCATAAAAATACTATAACCGAAATTCCACGTCTGATGAATTTTGCCACCATTTTCATCCTGGAGGGGTGATGGTTGTGGTTGAACGCACTTAAATTTCGCATGATTTCCTTTATTATACAGCATTTTCAGGGATCCATTTTATAAATTTGGGCATTAGAAATGGTTATTTCAAGTCCATTTTAAATGGAAATATCGGTTTGAGATAAAAAAACGGGAGTTTTTTCAGGGAAGGCTTTTTGCATATATCTCTTGAAAAGGATAATTTTTTGAGAGTTTCAACACGACACTTCTTGCCATTCTGATGATCTTTCCTGCCAGAAATATGTACTTCAAACGAAAGGTCTTTATTTGCTGCCGGTATTCCGTTCCATTTGCAAAGTCTATCTTGAACAACAAAAACAAATTGTAGGCCAGCATCATCAGCTGAAAAATGGCTTCATTGGCCCAAAAAGATTGAAGCAGGAGATGTCCAACCGCCATATCATACTTGGCTTCTTTGATGTAATTTTCGGCATTGCCGCGTTTTTCGTAAGTAAAGACCACTTTTTCTGAAGGCAGTTCGGTATTGGTCACAAAGTAAAAGTACTCGTATTCATCACCTTCCAGCAGGGATAATTGCAACCTGTCTTTTTCTGGTTTCAGTACGCGAGAGACAACAAACTTTCGGTTTTTGTCCCAGGTATCCAGTTTAGTAACCAGTTCTGTTGTTTCTCTGCCTTCATCACCTTTCGTGAATGAAATAGATGGAGCCGTAACTTGAGAAGCGAGCGTTGGATACTCTTTTCCCTTGATCAAATACTTGCAACCGGCTGATTCGATCACTTCAATAATTTCCTCGTCGAAATAGCCGCTGTCCATGCGGAACAGGATTTCCAAATCATCGGTTTTGACATGGGCAATGATTTCTTTGATCATTTCAGCTGCGCCATTGGCAGTATATGTGTTTCCACTTCGTACAAATCCGGTGATATAGGATTTTAATTCATCACAAAAAGCGAATTGGATGTTGTAACAGTTGCTCCCAGGCTTTTTGGGATTGTACCCTCTGACAGCCCCTTCCTGGTGGCCTTCTACATTGATTACACTGCTGTCAATATCAATAGTGATGACTTTGAGCTTGCTCTTTCGCAGCAGCTTTTTGAAGACCTTGAAGTTGATTCCTCTCAGTTCGTGGGTTGTTTTGTAACTGAAGTTCCCCAAAAACCTTGATACAGTTTCTGGCTCTTTGATCGAGATGGCAAATTCCTTGATCAGGGGATCACTTTGCAGCAATTTCAATCGTTCCAGTTTATCAATCCCAATAAAGTTGCCGCACAGCATGGTCTTGATGTGGTTCATTTTGATTTTGTTGGTAGAGGCATTTTCAAAAACAAGATCATGATCAATCAGGTCAAAAATCCCGTTCTTGTTAGCATGTTCGAGCAGTAAAAATAATCCGGCATTGGAAGTAAGATTTTTGGCAGTGAATTCGATTTTATTGATCACGGCAATATCCTCACGGCAGGTTTTCTTATCCTAATAATATTAACATGGTATCTCTACCCAAAATATCCAATTCACTTTTTTAGTGAAATCCTGCGAATGCCGAAAAACCAAAAATACCATCGAAAGTGGGTGATAAGTGGTTATTTTGGCTGTAAATTCAAGTAATTTTAATTCAAAAAGCCTTTATATTTACCAATAGTGGGTGAATAAACCAAATTCTGCAATTTGACTGATTTGGCGACGTGGAATCCGGGTTATAGTACTTTTCCCTATGACTGATTCCCGGCATTGCAGAAGACAAATTGTGGTCTACTAATCCACAATTGCTGTTCATAACAACTTGTCTAAAAGTTGTAATAAAAATATGAACCAAAGGTTCAAAAATCGTGCATAGTCAGAGTCTGGCTTATTTGACCGCCTCAATCTTTTCTAAACCTTAAACCAAGAATGAGTATAATAAGCGCATGTTTCTGCGAAAACCTGTAACCTCAATCGCGCTGGTGGTACTAACCACGGCGCTTCTTTTGTCTGCCGGCTGCGACCGGACCCAAACCCCACCTGCCAACCCCAGCCCTGAGCCAATTATCCCCACCGTGGTTTCCACCACAGCCACTGCCACCCTCGAGCCCACGCCCACAGAATTTCCCGCCGCGGCAATTGTCAACGGCGAACCCATCCCCTTGAACTACTTCAACAATGAGGTCTGGCGCTACCGCGATTCTCTGGCTGATCAGGAAGTCAAGCCCGATGACGCAGCGATCAATCAAGCGGTTATCAATTATCTCATCGAGCAGCAACTGCTGGCACAAGAAGCCCATAAAAACGGCTTCACCCTCAGCGAGGAAGACCTGCAAACGAAGATCGATAACCTGGTCGCCGGTTTGGGCTCAGGAAGCGCTTTCACAGACTGGATGACCAATAACCACTACGACGATGCTGAATTCCGCATGGCACTCACCCTTGCCTCAGAAGCGGCATGGCAGCGCGATCAGATCTCTGCCACCATCCCCGACGCGGTCGAACAGGTGCGGGCAAGGCAGATCTTCGCCCTGACCTCCGAAGGCGCCCGGCGTGCTCTCGTAAGCCTCAACAGCGGCAGTGACTTTGGTGCCCTTGCCTGGGAATACAGCCCCGAATCCGGCGGCGAGCTGGGTTGGTTCCCGCGCGGCTACCTGCTCTACCCTGAAGTCGAGGCAGCCGCTTTTAGCCTTGAGGTTGGCGGTCGCTCGGACATCATTCAATCCGAAATCGGCTATCACATCATCGAAGTGCAGGCGCATGAGTCTGCCCACCCCCTCACCACTGACGCGCGCATTGCCTTGCAAACTAAAGCCCTCCAGGATTGGCTTGCCAATGCAATCGCTAATTCTCAGATAGTCCTCCAAATCCCGTGAGCACTCGTAACCGCCAACCAGCCCGACGATCCAGCCCTGCCGTCCGCCCGATGGCAGTGCCGATCGAGCCGCCCAAAAAATCGGCCGGTTGCGGCAGCATCGGAGTTGGCGTCTTGTTGCTGGCTTTGGTGCTGGTAGTTTTATTGATGATGATGGGCATCCTGCCTAACCCGCTGGAAGCACAACCCACTGCCACAAGTCGACCGGTAGGGATCACGGACGAGCCCACCGGAATGATTGAGATCACGCCAACCCAGGGCGTCACCTCAACCCTTACCCATACGTCCGAGCCAATCGCAACCAATACCCCTGAGCCAACCCTCACCTTTACCCCCACGCCAACTGAAAAGCCGATGCCATTTGTGATCAGGGGCACCCCAAGCGCGAACCCGAACGGAATGCTCTTCCCTCAATACAGCTGCGAGGAGTACCTCTTTATTGGTGGCGAAGTCCTGGACCTGCGTGAAGCCCCCGTCTTCGATCTGACAGTCAAACTCGGCGGCACTTACGGGGGCAGCCTGGTTGACCTGACCAGCGTATCAGGAGATGTTACGGTGTATGGGGAATCGGGCTTTGGCTTTGCGATTGAAAATAAGCGCATCCGGGAAAGCGGCATTACTATTCAGTTGTTCGATGAAAACGGTGAGGCGTTATCAGCCCTAACCTATTTGAGCATCACAGGCAACTGCGACAGCAACCTGGTGATCGTTAATTACAAGCAGGTTCGCGAAATTCAGCCCTGATCTTCCCGCTGTGGCAATCTGATCTTCTCTTTTCCCAACATCAAACCTGCCAGCTTTTGCGTGCGCAAGGGCATCACGCGGCTGTTGGCAAAATAGCCGAAGTTGAAGGTAGTCGGATCTCCCGCATGCTTGCCTGGCACAGGCATCAGCCGGGCGGTGAGTGGCTTGTTGAGCCGCAAAGCCAGCGCTCCGAGATCCAGGAGGATAGGATAGATTTCTTCGGGGGTGGCGTCGCCCGGCAGAGGGATAACGTCCAGTCCAGCCCCGCAAACCGCCGAGAACATCAATAAATCCGTCACGCTCAGGCTGCCTTCAGCCGCGCGCAGCGCGAGCGTGCTGTCTTCCAGGACTGGAAGCATCAAGCTGTTGAAACCGGTTTTCTTATATTGGGCTTGCTGCAGGCTGCTGGTGAGAAAAGTACTGGCAAACAGGCTGCCGTGCGGACCGAAGGCGGTTAGCCCCAAAGCCTCGAGCGCGCCGCCAATGGAAGCCGACTGATCCGGGTGGGGCGCGAGCGTGAAGTCCAAGCCCTTGAACTGGTAGCCGTACATTTTCTCCATTTTTTCGCCAACCGCTTCCAGCCTCGCAGCATTTGCGTTGACGCTATCCACCAGGCACTGCCGGGCTTCATCGAGGCTCTTGGCTTGCTTGAAGCAATCAAGCGCCAGGTCAGCGGATTGAAGCGCCAGCGCGAAAGCCGGGTTTTCTCGCTGCGCGTAGGCGGCGGGGAAGAAGGGCGTATAGGCCGGCACGTTTGCCAATGCGCAGAAGCGCAAATTCGCGAAACCATCCCGCTCCAGTTTTGAGAGCGCCACAATTGTTTCTGCGGCGCGCGCCGCGTTTGCCAGGTCGAGTTCACCTTTTGGGGTTGTCAGCGAGCCGGAGAGAAAGATGCGGCCACTGCTCATCAGGGCATTTGGGATCGCCGCCCATTCGGCAGGGTCAGACCCTGCAGGACCAAGCGAGATGTATTCAAAACCATCTCCGTGGGCTTCAACGGCATAGCTCTGGGCAGCATCCGTTAAGTCGATCGGTGCAACGTATTGACCGAAAGGCGGGGTTGCCAGGCGCAGAGATTGAACCTCAAAGCCGGCATCCTGGAATAACTTGCGGGCGTGATTTGCGAAAATCCCCACCTGCTGCAGCATTAACCGGTTAATCGGGTAACCCGGTTCGCAAAAGACTGTGATTGAGCGTATTTTCATGAGGTAACTTTCTGGCTGCGTTGGCGCAGCACTTCGAACATCAGTATACTGGCAGAAGTTGCCGCATTGAGTGATTCTGTCTTGCCTGCCATGGGAATGCGCACGCTGTGCGTCGCCAACAGCCGCCCCTCAGGGCTGATACCTTCCGCTTCACCGCCGATCAGCAGCGCCGTGCGTCCGCGGAAATCCGCCTGCCAAAGGCTCTCCTGCCCGTTCATATCCGCGTGGAATACCGCCAGTCCTTCCATGTAAGCAGTGATCGCTTCCCATGGCCATTGCAGCAGCGGCAGCCTGAAATGCGCGCCCATCGCGGAGCGAACCACCTTTGGCGCCCAAACATCCGTGGTGCCAGGTGGCAGGCAGATTGCCTGCACGCCAGCCGCTTCAGCCGAGCGCAGGATGGCGCCAAGGTTACCGGGATCCCGCAGTTGGTCGAGGATCACCACAAAGCCGGGTTTGGCGGGTTGAGCGTGCTCAGGAATTTCAAAGATGCCCAGGATACCCTGGGAAGATTCGGTGTCGCTCAGGCTGTCAAACAGGCGATCTTCCACTTCAAAAGCAGGTTGGTCAGATTTGATCTGCTCAAGCAGGATTTTGGCTCGGGGTGTGAGACTGGTTTTGTAGAGGATGAAACGCAGCGGCACAGCCGAAGCCAGCCCGTCTTCCAACACGCGCGCGCCTTCCGCGACGAAGGCATTGTGCTTGCGGCGGGCTTTACTTTGTTCAAGCAAGCTGCGCGCTAGTTGGATATTCGGGTTTTTGGATGAAGTTAATATTTCGCCAGGCATGCCTTTATTATACCGATGCTGGCGGATCCGGCTGGACTGATTTGAATTCTGCCCGCAATTCCCCCTGGCTGCTGATCGTCAGGACCGCATACTGGGATTTGTACTGATTGCGCCTTTCCGGATAGCTGACGCCGGGGTTCAGGAAGCGGATGCCGCCCATCACCTCATCCTGGCGGGCGTGAATGTGCCCATAAATGATCACATTCGCGTCAGGGTACTTTTGAGCGAGTTTGGCTTGGAAATGGCGATGTCCGCTCATCGTCCCAAATAGAAAGAGCACCACGTAGTTCAGGAACCACTGCCAGATGCTGATGTGCCCATGCGCCAAAGTGATCCTGACGCCATTGATCTGATGATGACATTCCAACGGCAGGCGATAGCCCATGAACCAATCGCGGTTGCCCTGCACTGCGTCGGTCGGTGCGATTTGGGCTAACCTTTCGATTGCTTCAGGCTTGCAGACATCCCCGGCATGAAAGATTCGGTCTGGTCGTTCCGTTTCTATCGCGCGTAATAGCGCAGGCTCAATCGCTGGTGTGCGATCTCCAACATGGGTATCGGCGAGAATGACGATGCGCTGGTCAGTTGACATGCCTATGCGGTACTAACGTGGTTTCTTGATGAAGCCAAAGACGATTACGAGCAGCAGGCCCACTCCACTGATCACGGTCATTGTCAGCCCCACTTTTTGGCTGTCTCCGAAGAGCAGCTGGGCGGTGGATGGCGGCAGGGTGGGGGTTGCGGTTGGCAGGGGGGTCTTGGTTGGGATAGGCGTGCGGCTGGGGACAAAAACGGTTGGCCGTGGGGTGGTGGGGATGGGGGTGGGCGTGATGTTGCTGGTTGGGGTAGGGGTGTTTGCCCTGCGGATCAGCAGCACCTGGCCGATGTAAACTTCACTTGCTTCGGCGCTGTTGCCGTTGAGCACCATGATCTCACTGCCTGGGATGCCATAG
>DAISYV010000062.1:0-11991 GCA_036825115.1 Anaerolineaceae bacterium
ACCGAAAAGATAAAGTCGCTATGGCGGATCTTCAGAAAACGCAATTGCACCTGCGAGCCCTGGCCGTACCCCTTGCCAAACCATCCTCCCGAACCGATGCTGATCAATGCCTGGTCAACGTTGTAGGTGTCACCATAGCGTGCATCTTCAGCCGGAGCGAGAAAATTTGTAATGCGGGCTTTTTGGTAATCCGCCAGGTAGGGAAAGTCCAACAAAAACGAAATTCCCATAAAGATCGCGGCTGCTCCAAGCATGATCAGGATGTACTTTGTTTTCAACCCGCAGATCCAAAGCATAGTTGCCCAGATGACGAAAATCACAATGCTGGTGCTGAGGTTAGGCTGCAGCAAAATCCAGATCACAATTCCACCCGTTAAAACCAAACTCCTACCGATCGTCATCCAATTATTGATGCGATCAATGTTGCTCGAAAAGAAGCTGGCAAGCGCCAGGATAATGGCGATTTTTGCCAGTTCCGCCGGCTGGATCGTCACCAAGCCTGTCTCAAGCCACCTGGCGGCGCCAAACCTTGCCCCACCAAACACGTATACCAATAGTAGCAGCAGTGCCACCATAACATAAAAAGGTTTGCTGAGTGTCTTCCAGATGTGGTAATCAAACGAGGCACTCAAAAACAATATCACCAATCCGATGATCAGGAAAGTTGCCTGGCGCTTGGGATGGTCAACCAGGGTGGGATTTCCAGCAATCGCTGAAGAGATCAGCGCCACGCCAAAAACACATAACAGCAACACCACCGCAAAAAGCGGGATGTCAAACCGTTTCCAAATCTCACGCGTGTTCATAAAAGTTTAAACTTCCTCGCAACCGCTGCCTGCAAATGGACAGTCCCATCATCATAGCGGATCTCAAGCGGTGCAGTATTAAACATTCTTTTGGGCTCTTCCACCAACTGCCCGCACAAACTTAACCCCGGACCAGAATAACGCAAAACGCACAATCGCGATGAAAAATCCCTGCCACAGCCAACTTTGATGCAGCCTCTGACCGTGCCCCAAATCACCAAGCTGCCAGCCGCAACAACCTCAGCCTCCTCAGGCACATCTCCAATCATCACTCCATTTGCCTTGAAAGCGACTTTTCCGCTCTTTTTCAGCGGTTTTGTGCGCAATTCAACAATATGCCCATCCTTTGGCAATTGCAGATTTTCGGACTTTTCAGCAGCATTTTCCGCTGAGATACTCGTCTGAAGTTCGAAATTTTGGGCTGAAGCCTGGGTTACACCTGAAGTGGTCAAAACAGCCCAAAGGCAGACGCCTTCATTGGATAAGTCGCCCAGAAGCTTGAAAAGCTGATCCTGTGACCACTCAGCGCCACCCACATCCAGAGCGAATCGCCCACCTTTGAAGAAGCGCTCCTGGGTCTGAATGCGTGAGATCAATAAATCCCGCTGTTGATACCAGGGTTTTTCGGGCAGGCTGATCAGAACTCCGCCTTTCATTCCACGAACAGTCATCTCGTCCATAATTAGCAGCCTATGGTATCGCCGGAGCATACTCGTTTTGCTGCAGCTCCTGATCGACCTGTTTCAATTGGAAATAAGCATCAATTGTGGCTTTGGCGATAGGAGCAGCAACAGTGGAACCTTCAGCGCCATGGTAGACAAAGACAGCTACGACAATTTCCGGATCGTCATAAGGAGCGTACCCAACAAACCAGGCATGTGCCGGCCACGAACCAGGCACACATAACCCCTCACGGTTTGCCCAATCATCACAGAACTCAGCAGTTCCGGTCTTGCCAGCCACTTTCCAGGGATTATCCTCGAATTCGTACGATGCAGTGCCATCATCCCGGGTCACCATTTCCATGCCGAGTTTAGCGAGGTCAATCACCGATTGTTCAACAGTTTTCAACTCGGTGGTGCGGTTATTGCCTTCATAAGTAGCGATCATCGGATCTTTGGTAATATCCCAAAGGATTTCAGGTTCGGATTGATAGGTAACATTACCATCAAAGTCCGTGATTCTATCGATGATGGTCAGTTGATAGTGTTTGCCATCATTGATGATCGTGTTGATCGAATTCAACACCTGCACTGGTGTCGCCAACACATAACCCTGCCCGACTGCTGCCAGATAGGTGTCACCAGTTGCCCAGTTTTCGCCGATGTTCAAACGCTTCCATGTTGGGTTAGGCAGCAATCCATCCGCTTCACCTGGAAGTTCAAGTCCTGTCGTTTCTCCATAGCCGAGCGCCGCAGCATACTCATCCATACGCCAGATGCCCAACCCGCCGTCAGCCACTTCGCCCTCATAACCGCCGCCTACCTTGTACCAATAAATATTACAGGAATAAGCAATACCGTGCAAATAATCCACCTGACCATGTCCGGCACGATCCCAGCAATAGTAGTTCTGTAAAGAACCAATGTCGGTCTCATAGAATTGCTGGCGGAGAGTGATCATCCCTGGACATTCAATTGTCTGATGGGGTGTGACCACATCTTCGTTCAAGACCCCCAGGGCAGAAACCATCTTATAAACAGAACCTGGCGGCAATTCAGAACTGATGGCTTTGTTGAGCAAAGGTTTGTGTTCGTCGATGCTAAGTTGCTCATAGTAGTCAGCCGGGATAAATGGGGACATGCGATTGTTATCATAACTCGGATAAGAGACCATCGTCAGGATCTCGCCGGTCTTGGCATCCATCGCCACAACAACCCCCATCGTACTCAGGATTTCATTCTGCCAGAGCATATAGCGTTGATTCCAGTAATCGAGCTGGTTTACCAAGGCAGCCCGCGCAGCTTGCTGCAAACGGTAGTCGATCGAAAGATAGATGTTCTCACCGGGCACAGGGTCAACAGGCTCTTCGATGTCTCGCACGATCTCACCACCAACCGTCACTTCCACCACCCGTCGTCCGTTTTTCCCCCCAAGCACATCCTGCATCGAGTTTTCAATGCCCATATATCCTACCTTGTCACGTCC
This sequence comes from Anaerolineaceae bacterium, assembly GCA_036825115.1. GTDB lineage: Bacteria > Chloroflexota > Anaerolineae > Anaerolineales > Anaerolineaceae > Mesolinea. Next base: position 2,955 of record DAISYV010000062.1, read on the forward strand.
TGAGACAAAGCCTTGTTCAGTGTAATAATCCAAAAGCACTTCCGGGATGGGTCCAAGAAAACCGATGATTTCCGCAGTCTGATTACCCGTGGGGTATTCACGAATCTGTTCAATCTCCACCTCAATGCCAGGCCAATCTGCCCCCTTTTCCTTGATGATCATGGCTGTTTGCTTGTCGATATTACATTTCAGGCGCGTCGGCTGAAAAGGCCAAAGACTGTCAGCAATCTCCACCACCTGTTCGATTCCAAGCGTGGTATAGCAAGGTGAAAAGGAACTTGCTGTTTGCTCGTTAACCTCTCCCTGGCTGACAGGAATATCGATCAGAGCGCTGAGCTGGTTAAAAATATCGCGGGTTTTTCCAGGCGAGTCTGGCAAGTTTGCCGGCGTAACAGTAACGTTGTATTGCGCCACGTTGCGGGCTAAAACGATGCCATTACGATCAAAGATCATGCCTCTATCCGTTGGGATACTGATAACCTGGGTGCGATTATCTTCCGCCTGTGCCTGATATTCCTCACCCTTAACAATTTGGTAATTGAAGAGTTGAGCGATGTAGTAGACAAACACGACCGCAATGGTCAGATAGACCCAACGGAAACGCTTCAAATCGATGGTTGGCTTTTCATAGTTGCCATTATTCATACCTCGGCTCCTTTTGGATACAACCACACATTCAATTCCTGCACTATGGCATGTACTGGAATTGCCAAGAACATATTGAGGAATACCGCTGGCAGAACCACATTCACCAGTGCTTCAGAGAACACGAAGGGAATTCTTTGCACAAAAAGAACGGCGATCGAAAGAAGATTTACCAGGATAGTCGCGCCGAAGGTCAGCAGAAACATCCCCAAGAGCGGTGTCTGCCAAAGGCGCTGTTTCAGGCTCAGGGATGCGAGGTAAACAGCCATATAGACGATCATCGGCACGAAATAAGGTAATGCCGAAACAAGTCCAACGACCCCACCCATAATGAGGACCAGAATCCAGAAATGTCTGTTATTCTGATGCAAGCAAAGGGCAATCACCAGCAATAGCACCAGATCAGGGCTGCCCGAGAGGATCATCCAGCGGCTAAAGACGCCGTATTGGAGCATCATCGCCAGCACGAAACTCATTCCGTACGCCAGATAAATCAACATGGGCAAACCTCAGGGTAATAACGGCGTGATATCAACAGCCTCAAAATTAGTGATGACAAGCACCGCACTTAGAACTGAGAAATCAACGATTGGTTGGACAGAACCCGTCTGAAAGAGCGCATTCTGACGTGACTGCATCGAAAGAACCTGGCCCACAAAAATGTTTGGCGGATATGTTCCACCCAAGCCGGATGTGAGAATGACCTCGCCAATTTCCACCTGGGCATCAATTGGCACCATATCAAGACTTACCTCGCCAGTAATGGAGCCGCTTATCTGCCCTTCAACATTTGCGTTCTTAAGACGCACGTTGACAACTGAACCAGCATCGGTGATCAACTGAATACGCGCGGCATCCGAAATAACCGCGTCGATCCGCCCCACCAGACCCTGCTGAGTTACCACCGGCATACCGTAACGGATGCCGTCATTGGAGCCTTTGTCGATAATGATATATTGCAAGTAAGGGCTGATCTCGCGCCCAATTACAGTCGCGGCTACGTATTCATGCTCTGGATTGCTGCGCGCAAAATCCAACAAAGTGTAGAGAATCTCAGCCTGAGCCAGGTTTTCCTGCAGGGCAATAATTTCACTTTGCAGCTGTGCCACCTCGTTGCGCAGTAGAGCATTCTCTTCACGCAGAGTTGCCATATCACGCGGTGAACCAAAGAAGTCGCTAAAAGCCAGGTAGCGTTCAGAAATCCAGCTCTGGGCGGAAATCAGCGGACTGACAGAAAAGCTGAAAAGCGGCGTTAAATAACCCGAGATTGCAAGTGTGAGAACACCAACAATAATAATGATTAAAATCAAATTTCGTAGGTTTTTTGGAGTAAATAGATTGCGCATGTCGAATCTGGTCTATTCAGATCGCAAGGAAAGATTAACCCTGCGTACTTGTGTAAGGATCCCGTTCAACGCCTACGAGTAAGTTTTCATACAGATCCAGGTCGTCCAGCACCATTCCACAACCGCGTGCCACACATGTCATTGGGTCTTCTGCCACCCAGACTCTTACACGGACCTCGTTCGAGAGGCGCTCAGCCAGTCCTTGAAGCTGGGCGGTTCCACCCGTCAGGCAAATACCATTGTCCATCAGATCTGAGAGTATTTCCGGTGGAGATTCATCCAGAGCATCCTTGATGGTGTCCACAATTACCTGAACTGAAGGTGCAATTGCTTCACGAATTTCGATTGACGAAATCTCAATCGCTTCGGGTAACCCGGTGATCAGATTACGCCCGCGGACATCGACCGTTTTCTCTTCATTAAGTGGATAAGCTGATCCGATCGCAATTTTTACCTTCTCAGCCATCTGTTCACCAATAAACAAATTGTACTTGCTGCGAACATACTCAATAATGTCCTGATCTAATTCGTCGCCCGCCACTCTCAGCGAACGGGAAATGACAATACCGCCAGTGCTGATTACCGCCACCTCGGTGGTACCCCCACCGATGTCCACAACCATGGTGCCAAACTCCGAATTGATTGGCAAGCCAGCCCCGATTGCTGCCGCCGCAGGTTCAAGGAGCATATAAGTTTCCCGAGCTCCGGCAGACATAGCCGCATCATAAACTGCGCGTTTTTCGACCTCTGTTGCACCAGATGGAATACCGATAACAACCCGCGAGTGTGGGAATAGCACAATACTGTTTTCATGAGCTTTGCTGATGAAGTACTCAAGCAGCGCCTGGGTAATGTCGTATTCCGAAATAACACCGTCACGCAGGGGTCTGATCGTGACCATATTCGCTGGCGTGCGCCCAACCATCGCCTTCGCAGCAGCACCGATCTTTAGCGGTTCACGGGTGCGTTTATCGATCGTCACCCAGGAAGGTTCGTTAATGACAATGCCCTTGCCCCTAACATTGACCAATGTATTAGCTGTGCCAAGGTCAATCCCGAGGTCTTGAGAAAGTAACCCTAACAGCCATTTTATGGGGTTAATGAAAGCCAATGTTTGTTCTCCGTCCAATATTCCATGAGGATAATGCAGGCAATTATAACATAGTAGTCTAACTCCTAATCAAGCGCGATTACACAGCGCGATTACAAAGAGCGATTACGAGCGCGATTAACTTTTACACAACTTTACTCAACTTTACTCAATTGTGTCAAATTTACTCAATTTATTCAATTGAGTATTAGGGGATCAGGTATGTTAAAATAGACCCTTATGGATGTTAAGGTCGTAGCAACCAATAAGAAAGCTCGCTTTGAATACTTTATCGAGGAGACATTCGAGGCTGGTTTGGCGTTAAAAGGCACTGAGATCAAGTCCATTCGTATGGGGCAAATCAGCCTTCAGGAAGCGTATGTGCGAACCGATGGGAAGCAAGCCTGGCTGGTTGGAGCGCATGTAGCTCCATACGAGCACGCCAGTGCGACTCAGCATGATCCTTCACGGGAGCGGAAACTGCTGCTGCATAAGCGGGAAATTAAAACGCTTTGGGATGCGGTGCGGATCAAGGGAATGACGATCGTCCCAATCAAAGTCTACCTGAAAGCCGGAAAAGCCAAGCTGGAAATTGGCATCGCCAAAGGCAAAAAGCAATACGATAAACGTGAATCCATCAAGGAACGCGACATTGCCCGCGAGAACTCACGCCGGTCTGGTGACTATTAAACGTTGATTCTACAGACTATGGCATCGGATTGCGCTCTGGATATAATAGCACTATGAGAATAGATCGAGCTATCAGCAGAAGGGACTTCCTCAAGTTGTCTGGTTATGTTGCTGGCGCAGCTATGCTGCCCGCGGTAAAACCAGCAGCAAATATGGAAAAACAAGCCAATCCAATTGGGAAAAAGTTGGGGCGGGTTTGCGTGGGGGAGTATCGTTCCTGGGTTGACGTGAAAGCGGAGCCCAACATGAATGCACCTACGGTTATGCGCGCCTGGCGGGATGATGTTTTTGAAATCAAGCAAGAAGTCGTGGCAAACGTGCTCGATTTCAACCGCTATAATCAGCGCTGGTATGAAACCCCGAATGGCTACATTTATGCCCCATTTGTGCAGCCAGTCAAACACATCGAAAACGCTCCTCTAAGTAGTCTGCCGCTTGATCAGGAGGGTAAACCGGGTTTGTGGGTGGAGATCACCCAACCCGTAGTCAACATGGAACTAACCAAGTCGCCAGCAAATGCGTCTTCCTGGATACGCGACTCGCAGGGCTTAGCCAGGCTCTATTACAGCCAGGTTTTTTGGGTTTTTGATGTCCGCCAGGCGAACGGCAGGACGGAATACCTGCTCGGAGAAAAGTATGGCGCTCTCCCAGACTACTATTGGGTGGATGCAACTGCCTGCCGATCAGTGACCGCGGAAGAAGTCAGTCCGATCCACCCGGATGTAGGTGATAAACGCATTTTGGTCAACCTGCAGACTCAGACGCTCTCGTGTTTTGAAGGCTCGCATGAAGTTTATTTCTGCGAAGTGTCAACCGGATATATCAAGGATGGTGAGTGGCTCACACCTCCTGAAACCACACCCGTGTGGCGAAAGCTGATCTCGCTCCACATGAGCGCTGGAGGCGTCTCGCAGTACGATTCACCGGGGATTGCCTGGACAACGCTTTATCATTCCGATGGTCAGGCGATTCACGCTGTTTACTGGCACAACAATTTTGGAATTGCCCTTTCGCATGGCTGCATAAACTGTTTGCCGGATGATGCCAAATGGATCTGGCGCTGGACGAATCCTGTCGTGGCGTACTATCCGGGTGAGCTCACAGTCACCAACGCAAACAATTCGACCTACGTCCAGGTAATTGAAAGCTAATCAAGCGCTGGTGAGATGCAATGGTTGAAGTCTTCCTGCTCACCACCGATCAAACCAGCGACAAAGTCGGGAAGATCAAAGCCTGGCTTTCAGCTCTTCAGGCAACCTATCCACATAAACTCCAACTGGTCGATCTTCGTCAGCAAGCATTTTTCAGAAAGCGCGCTGAAGAAACGGTGATGGTTCGGATCGACGAAAAGCAGGTAACCAATCCTGAGGATTTTGAGACCATCAGGCTTGCCTTGAGCGAAGCTCACATGAACGCGAATTCCCCTGATTATCGCCCTGTGACTGCCAAGGATCGCCTCAATGGCAGAGAACGCTTCTCCCTGTGGTTTTCAAGGCACTACCTGGCTTTGATCAATGTCATCCTGGCTTTGTACGTATTCCTGCCAATCCTCGCGCCGGTGATGATGAAGATCGGCTACACGGATCACGCCACTACCATTTACCGACTTTACCGACCGCTCTGCCACCAATTGGCCTATCGGTCATTTTTTCTTTTTGGTGAGCAAGCCGCCTATCCCCTGGATGTGCCAGCCGGATCAGACAGGCTGACTTATCAGCAAGTCTCTGGTAACTCAAGGGAGGATATGCAACTTGCCAGCGAATTTATTGGCAACGAGCATGTTGGATACAAGATTGCAATATGCCAGCGCGACATCGCCATCTACGGTTCGCTCCTGCTTTTTGGAGTCATTTTTGGCTTGACTGGACGGAAATTCAAACCTCTGCCGTGGGGGCTTTGGGTCGTGTTGGCAATCGGACCGCTGGGGTTGGACGGCGTCTGGCAGCTTGTGAGCCAGATGCAGTTTTCATTTTTAAACTGGCTGCCCGCGCGGGAGAGTACGCCATTTTTGCGGGTGGCGACTGGGGCTGCCTTCGGTTGGTTTACCGCGTGGTTTGGTATTCCAACCATCGAGGAGAGTGTTCGGGAGGAGCGGTTGCGCCTGGAAGCCAAGGCGGCCATAGAAAGGCAAACGTGCTGAGTTATGCGACAGTTCCAAAAGGAAGGACTCGTCTATTACAAGTTTGATAATTTTGATGATGACGCCTTAGATCACGCAATCTTCAGCCGCAAGGGGGGCAGCTCGCAGGGACCGTATGCCAGCTTAAATCTTGGCGGGACCAATGGAGATGACCCAAGCGCGGTGCTTGCCAATCATGAAAAATTATTCAGGGTTTTTGGGCGTCCTTATTCCAGTCGGTTTGATGTGTGGCAAGTGCATGGGAAGACCATTGTGTTTGGCGAGGCTCCACGCCCTCCTGAGAAAAAACATCCCCCGGCGGATGGAATTTTCACCGATAAGCCTGAAGTCACTTTGATCATGCGCTTTGCGGATTGTGTTCCGCTTGTGTTTCATGATCCAGTCCAAAAAGTGGTTGGAATTGTGCACGCAGGCTGGCAGGGAACACTGCTGCGCATAGGTGCTGAAGCTGTCAGCGCGATTGCTAAGCGTTATGGATCTGTGGCATCCGATTTGCGCGTGGGGCTTGGCCCATCTATCTGCGGGAAGTGCTACCAGGTGGGAGAAGAAGTGCGGAAGCAGTTCCTGAAAGCCTGGGGTGCAGAAGCCGAACACTTCTTTACGAAACAGGAAAACAGTCTTTTTCTGGATCTATGGGAAGCAAATGAGTGGATTCTAAGGCAGGCAGGTGTGACGCAGATAGAAAATTCACGCTACTGCACCGCTGAAAATCTGGATGCGTGGTATTCTTATCGCAAGGAAAAAGGTATCACCGGTCGGTTTGCGGTGGTGATTGCCCTAAAATAAGATGTCGGAACCTAATCCTGAACTCATTCAGACCATCAAGCAGCGGCTTGAAATCATTGAATCCAATGTTACTCTTGCGACTGAAAAGAGCAAAAGAATTGCCAGCGACGTTTTGATCCTGGCTGTCAGCAAACGCCAGCCTGTGAGTATTATCGAGGCGGCTTATGCCTGTGGCGTGCGCTGTTTTGGCGAAAATTACGTAGAGGAAGCCCAGAAAAAAATTAGCCAGCTTGCGCATCTTACTGAAATCCGCTGGGAAATGGTTGGGCATGTCCAAAGCCGCAAATCTGCGTTGGTTGCGGCGGACTTCTCGCGAGTGCATTCACTGGATTCCCTTAAACTGGCTCGAAGGCTCGATTCTGCCCGGGCAAACCAGGAATCACCCCAACCGTTGGAGGTTTTGTTGCAGCTCAATGTTAGCGCGGAGGCCTCAAAAGAGGGTTTGCCGGCTTGGGAAAAGGACCAATGGAAAGACCTTCTGCCAATTGTCAGGGAAATTCTCTCGCTCGGATACTTGCGTTTGACCGGCTTGATGACGATGCCTCCTTTGTTCGATGATGCGGAGCGTGCCCGACCATTCTTTCAGAGATTGCGGCAGGCACGCGATTATCTGAACCAACAAATACCGGATTTAGAACTGACCGAACTTTCTATGGGCACCTCGTCCGACTACCCAGTTGCAGTGGAAGAAGGCGCGACTATTATTCGAATCGGAACGGCGCTGCTTGGTCCGCGGATCCACTCAAAGGAAAAATGAAATGGGATTTTTATTTAATGTTATTTTCTTCCTTTTGCAGGGAATGCAAATCTTCCTGGTGCTTGGTACGCTACTGCTTTTGATCCTGCCAGCGGACAACGCGCTCCGCATTGGCATCGCACGGATTATCGACCCCGTTCTACGTCCTTTTCGGAAGGTCATTAAGCCAGTCGCAGGTATTGATTTTACACCCCTGATAGTTTACCTGATCTTAATGGGTGTTGAATCTTTAATTCGCCGATTTTTACTCCCCTTGGCGATTCGATAATTAAGATTTAACCAGTATTCTGCCGCAATTCTTGCAGTAGGCAATGATGTTAGGCGACTTGGCTGCCTGGACGTCCGCGGGAGGGACCGTCACGCCGCAGGCGCTGCAAGTGCCATCGGTGACTTCAGCAACAGCGATGCCGGCTTTGCTCTTCAGAAGATTGCGGTAGACCATGAAAATCTCTTTATCCAATTGCGCGATCAAGGCTTGTCTTTGGGCATCCACCGAGGGTATTTCAGACTCAATTTTGTGTTTTTCGCCAATCAGCAGGGAGTTTTGCGAGGCTTTTCGATCCAGGACCTGCTGAAGTTCCTTTTCAGCCTGATGTAAGGCATTTGTTGTTTCCTCAAACGCCATCATCGCCTGAAGTTGTTCATCTTCGAGTTTGGCAATTGCCCGATCCAGAGCCTGGGTTTCTGCTTGTAAATCCTGCAGTTCCTTCGGATTGCGGACCTTGCCGGAAAAGAGATTTGCCTGGGTAAGTTCGCGCTTGAGCTTCTTCTCTTTCACTTGATCAAGCAAGCCTTTCAAAACGGACTCAGCAGATTTGTTAATCCCTTGGGCTTCCACCAGGCTGGCGTTAGCCTGGCTGACTTCTTTATCGGCAGCGATGATGCGGTCGATCTCCTTGAGGCGGGCATTCATTTTCATCCGCAGGGTGTCCTGGGTCTGAAGACGAAATAGGGTGAAAGAAGTGTTCATAGCCTCTCCGATTGGCGTGGGTGTGTTAGTATTGTAACATCCAATTTAATCCGTGCTTGGTCCGCGCCCCTGTGATATTCGCATATTCCCGCATTTTCCCAACTTATGGTATCCTAAAGGATTGATATATCTTCCTTTCGTTTAGTTTGGGAGTAAGAATGGATATTAAACAATTGTTTTCAACTTTCAAGCGCTGGCTTTGGCTGGTAGTTTTGGGAACAATCATTGGCGGCTCGCTTGGCTATTATCTTAGCAGCCGCCAGGCTCCAGTCTATCAGGCACAAGCCAGATTTGTAATCCTGCCTGCTGCACAAACAACCTACGACTATTACTCATACTTGAACAATCTAAACATTATCAGCACCTATACACAACTGCTGACTACTGAAGATTTACTCTATGAAGCCTCCAATAAACTGGGCTTCCCGGTCATGAAAGGACAGGCAACCGCTTCCCAAGTTGGGGAAACCCAATTTGTTGTCCTAACAGTCAAGGACACTGACCCTTACAAAGCAGCTGTGATCGCCAATGGATTAGTGGATATCCTGATCGATCAAAACGCCAAACTGCAAACTGTTCAGTTTGAATCTGCAGAGCGCAACCTGCAAGCCCG
>DAISYV010000063.1:0-11879 GCA_036825115.1 Anaerolineaceae bacterium
GCAAGTACAAAGTACGCGGTCAGTCCTTTACCCTCATCAAGGGATAGGGCTTTACGCAAAGAGTTCACAATAAGCCAGGGTCATTGCCCTGGCTTATTTTTTTCTTCCGCATCGAGGATCTTTGCTTCTGCTTTATCGATTTGCTGACGATCCTTGTCTGTCAATTTAAATTTGAAGATCGCCGGGATAATTGACAGTACGGATGCTATGGCTGTGATCCAAAGCGGAGTGGTCGGCGAGATATTTTCGTAAAGTTTCGCCCCAATTGCCGGTGCTGGCAGAGAGAAGAGCCCCAGGCCTGAGTGAACCAACCCAAAACCCGTCCCACGCAGTTTTTGTGGCAAAACTTTACTGAGCAGGGATTGGTAAGCCGGACTCATCAGGCTTGAACCGACTCCAATCAAGAAGTAACTGACAGCATAAGTAATGAAGGTTTCAGCTTTAATGAAGATAAAAAAGGCCACCGATTGCAGGGCAAAACCCAGGGCGATCGCCAGGCGCTCGCCGCGCTTGTCAGCCAGGTGACCGGCAGGGAAGGAAGTGATCATCATCGCTATCCCCATGATGGAGCTCAACCAGCCGATTTTTTGCGCGTTCAATTTAGCTATATCTTCCAGGTACACCGGGATCAAATTGCCTGAAAGAGAGAAGGAAATATCGCGCACTCCGTCTGTGATAATGATCCAGGTCATGACGCCGCCGGCAACTAACAAGCCAAAAATCGCGGACAGGTTGACTTTCAGAGCTCCCAACTCGAGACGGGTTTTTTTGCCGTCTTCCTGTCCGTGATGGCGCGCCATGCTCGCCATGCGGACTCTCATAATCGTTGCTGCAGTGTAAATCGAAGCTGCCACCATCAACATGACTTTAAACCCATAGCGATCAACCAGGAACCCTCCGAAGGGCGGACCAACGATTGCGACGATCGTGTAAAATGTGTCGACCAGTCCATACACCTTTGCCCTGCTATCCTCTTTCGATTCCTCAGCAATAAACGCGCCGAAACTGGGTCCAACCAGCGAGCGGGTGATGGCGTTCAAGCCTTCTCCCAGGAAGACCCATGCCCAGGTTGGAGCTAAAATCAGGGCGATGTAAGAAATGACCCCAGAAATGCTGCCAGCCGCTATGCTTTTCAGCCGTCCGAGGCTGTCGGAAATCCACCCGCCCAGGATCTGCAGCGCCAGGGGAATAATTTGCGTAATCGTGAAGAAGACCCCAATTTGAGCAATATCCGCGCCCAAAGACTTCAAATAAAGCGGCAGAAAACCACCGTACATCGCCCCCGCAACGTTAGCCAGGATCATCGTCACCAGGAACAAACGCATTACAGGTGAAAGCAGAGGTCTTTTTGGTTCAGGTTGTCCATCAAAAGTCATGGGCTTGATTTTACAGCCTGTAACTGAATTTTGGTGCAACTTATACATTTATTTGTATAAAATCAACGGTTAGCTTTGCTATGCTAAACACAGATATTACGATGAAGGCGAAGGTCACAACTACATCAGACTAACCAATTGTCCTTAAATTGCTTGACTTTACAAGATTTTGTTGTTTAATTGAATTAATCATCAAACCAAAAGACAAAAAATATTACTGTTGAAAAAATTCAACGTAGCCCCAGAGAGTGATCCAACTTTTTGGTCATATTTACTGACTTAGTACTAACTAAGAAAGGGGTCTCATGAAAAAACAACATTTATTACGCGTCAGGTTATTTGGCTGGCTTTGTGTAATACTACTATTCAGCGCAGTTTACAATCCGATCCGGGCAGCGGATATTACGGGGGATGGTGTGTCGGATCTGATCATCGGCGTACCACATGAAGCTTCCGAAGATGGGATCGTCAATGCAGGTGCAGTTGCTACGCTCCGGGGAGCAAAAGATCTAGGCTTGACCGGTGCTGACCAATTAATCTTCCAGGGTGACGCACAGGAGATCAACGAATTAGGGGATGCATTTGGGTCTGTTCTGGCTGTGGGTGATTTTAACAATGATGGTATTTATGATGCAGCCGTGGGTGTGCCCAATGAAGGTTGGAGTGGTCTCACGATCGCGGGAGTAGTCCAGGTTATTTACGGCAAAACGAATGTGGGATTGGATGTCAGTCAGGTCGACTTCCTTACCCAGGATGATTTCACGTCCATAGGATCTCCTGCTGAAAGCAATGATGCGTTTGGCAGCTATCTTGCCAGTGGGGACTTTAACGGGGATGGGTATGATGACCTGGCCATTTCAGTACCTAATGAAGATTTGACAATCAGCACGGTCGATATCGAATCAGCGGGTATTGTGCATGTCATCTACGGTAGTTGGGAAGGCCTGAATTTTGATTTCACTCAGAGCTTTTACCAGGATTTCCTGGCTGGGGGCGAGGTTGCGGAAGCATATGATTATTTTGGACGCGCGTTGACAGCGGGTGATTTTAACAATGATGGCAAAGATGACCTGGTGATAGGCGTTCAAGGTGAAGGCCTATCTGGGCCACCTGTTGTTACAAATGCAGGAGCAGCTCATATTGTATACGGACATGCGAGTGGTCTGGGGGTTGCCGGTTCGGAACTGATCCACCAGGACTTTGAAGGCACAGGTGATGAAAAGCCTGAACTTCTGGACTCCTTTGGTGCAATTCTGGCCGTCGGTGATTTTAATTGCGATTATCATGATGACCTGGTTTTGGGATTGCCTGCTGAAGCTATTGGGACGATCTCATTTGCAGGTGCAGTGCAGGTTTTCTATGGTGACGACACAGGCATTGATTATGAGACTAACGAATTGATCACCCAGTTTTATATTGGCGAATCAGAAGACAACGATTTTTTTGGATTTTCGCTGGCAGTCGGTGACTTCAATGGCCACAGCTGTGATGACCTGGCTGTGGGTGCCCCAGGAGAGACACCCACAACTGTTTTCAGCGCAGGTGAAGTTGACGTTTTTTATGGTAATAAAGTTAATCGGCTCTACTGGAATGATGGTCAGGTCTTGAACCAAGGCGGTGACAATGGCGGCGCGCAAGAAGTGGATGATCGATTTGGATATGCTTTAGCTGCCGGTAATTTTAATGGTGATCGTTATGACGACCTGGCAGTGGGAGTTCCTTATGAGGACATTGGCACGATCTCAGATGCTGGTGCCGTGCAGGTCTTTTTTGGAGCTTTTGTAGTACTAACCCATGTGAGCGTTCAAGTCTGGCACCAAGATTCTGGCGGAATCCGTGATTTGGCAGAGGCTGATGATCAATTTGGAAGAACCTTGGCAGCCATTCCAGGACTTGTTTTTGATACCTACCTGCCGGCTATTGTTAAGTAGAAATTGGTTCTTCAGTATGGCGAGTAAGAATAGAATTATTTTAGATTCAATCCATAATTGTTTGTTTTAGTGGCAAAGATCTAACCTTCGCTCAGAGACGAAAGGGGAGTGAAGGAAAAAATGGCCCATATTCAAATAATTGGGCTTTATAATGGCTTTTACTGGGTTTTTACATCGATGTTGGTTTTTATGAATTAGTAAAAATGAAAGTTTAGCCTATCAATAATCATGTTGTGCGTGGACATACAGGGTTTGACATCAACGGTTAGCTTTGCTATGCTAAACACACAGATTGCATGCAAGCCTAAAGTCTGAACAGCTGCAAACAAATGAACACTTCAAAATTTGAGAACAAGGAGCAATTATGAGAACGATAGTAACCCCTATTTTTACATTAAGACCCTACGAACGCGGTATCCAGGAAACGCTGGGTAAGTACACCGGCTTTGTGCTTCCGGGCTTGGGCTTGCAGTTGCCTTTCCTGCAATTAGTGCGGGTCCGCGATATCCGCGAGCACACCATGGACATCATGCCCCAAAACGTCATCACCAAGGACAATGTGGAGATCTCGGTTGACGGCGTCATGTGGGTGCGCCCTTCTGCCGATGAAGAAGCCATCAAGCGCACATTTTACAATATCGATGATTGGAAGCGGGCTGTCATCCAGCTGGCGATGACCAACCTGCGCCAGGAGTTCGGCGATCTCACCCTTGATGAGAGTCTGGTTGCCAGGGAGAAAATCGCTACGAACCTCAAATCTGTTTTGGGTAACTTCGCAGTGGAATGGGGCCTGACGGTAAGCAAGGTGGAAATCCGCCTGATTGACCCGCCTGAAGATATCAAAAAGGCGATGCACAAACAGAAAACTGCCGAGCAGGAACGGCGCTCAATGCGGTTGCTGGCAACCGGTGAGTTCGAGGCGGCTGAGCAGCAAAAACTGGCCGCAATCCAGCGGGCTGAAGGCGAACGCGAAGCAGCTATCAAAGTTGCTGAAGGACGCGCCGAGGCCATCAGACTGGTCAATGAATCGGCAGAGAAATACTTTGTCGGCAATGCCCAGGCGTTGAAGCAGATCGAAATGGTGGAAACCTCGTTGAAAGATAATGCCAAGGTGATCTTGACAGATAAGGGCATCACACCCACGCTGTTGCTGGGCGATTTGCCAGTCCACGAGAAGAAGCGCTAACATTGGTTTCTGTCTCCATCTGGTCCAAGTCGCGCGGGGGGCGGCTATGTAAAAACGTAACAACTGACCAGAGCGGGAGGTTAGCCGCGGTTGAATCCTGGTGGAGGGATCGCTTAGCTATTCTCGCCCGGCTTTGAAGTTGTAAATTGGTTTGAGGTGTGTTTCGATTGTAACCGTCTCCTGGATCGCGTTGATGATTTCTTCAGTCGGTTTGTAAGCCATCGGGGCTTCGTCGAGGGTTTCACTACCGATAGTTGTTGAAAATACGTTTTTCATGGATGCTTTGAAGTCTTGCAGATTTAAGCTTCGCATAGCCTCTTTTCTGCCATATAAACGACCTGCTCCATGGGGCGCGGAATTGTTCCAATCACTGTTCCCTTTACCCACGCAAACCAGCGAGCCGTCGCGCATGTTCAAGGGGATGATGAGCTTTTCCCCTTTTCTTGCCGAAACCGCGCCTTTGCGGATGATGTTATCCGACGCGTTGATGTAGTTGTGGATGGTCTGAAAGGTCGATCCTCCGACGCCGAAGCGTCTGTTTATATATTTGCCCATGGTTTGGCGGTTCAGACTGGCGTATTCCTGGCACAAACGCATATCGTGCAGGTATCTCTGCGCCAACTCGCCTTTCAGGTACTTCAATTGCCTTGGAACATCGGCTTTGCAGGTTCTTTCAGCTAATTTTTGAAAGTGATCCGCAACCTGCTTGCCTACATTGCGGCTGCCGGAGTGGATTACAAGGAAAATTTCACCGGTTTGTTCATCCATGTCCAGTTCGATGAAGTGATTTCCCCCACCGAGCGTGCCCACTTGCCTGTCGATGACTGAGTTCTTGATCTCGTTGAAACACAGCAGCTTGTTCATGAAATCAGCGTATTCCAAGGGTTGCCTCCAGGAGTTGAAGCCCGCGGGAATTTCGTGCACTAATCGATCAAAAGATCTGAGGTCAAGATCCTGCTTGCCAAGGCTTTCCACATACATGCCGCAGCCAATATCCACGCCAACCAGGTTCGGCACGACGCAGTCCCGCAAAAGAGCTGTAAAGCCGATCGTACAGCCAGCGCCCCAGTGATAATCCGGCATAATTCTCACTTTGGACCCTTCGACAAAAGGCTGATCCATCAAAACCTGGATTTGCTCGACCGCCTTCTCATCGCGAATCTCAGAGAAGACTTTTGCTGTGCCGTAGATTCCTTTGACTTCAAACATAGTTGCCTCACTCATATTCTAAAGAAAAAAAGCCGAAAAACAAAATTCCTCGGGGAGGTTCTTCTCAATCCCGATGTTCAGGCAGCTATGTACTGAGATTTTTTGACCCGATAAAAAGTCAGGCAGTCTATTCGGCTAAATAAGGTAGAATTTAAGTCAACAATCAAAAAAGGAAGAGGAAAAAATGGAATTCAAAGACTCAAGAACCTATCAAAATCTTGTGAATTCATTTGCGGGCGAGTCACAAGCGCGCAATCGTTATTCGTTCTACACAGAGGTCGCCGAAAAAGAAGGTTTGCTGCACGTTGCAGCGATTTTTACTGAAACAGCAGACAACGAAAGTGAACATGCCAAAGTTTTTTATGATCACATCATCCGCCACCTCGGGGCTGTAACCATTCATGTCGATGCGGACTACCCTGCCTCGGTTGGTTCCACCTGGGAAAACCTCGAAGCCGCAGCCGCCGGAGAGCACGAGGAATTTACCCTGCTCTACAACAATGCTGCCAAAGTTGCCAAAGAAGAAGGTTACGACAAAATTGCTGAATCCTTCACTGAGATCGCAGAAGTCGAAGAGCAGCACTACCTGCGCTACAAAGCCCTGGCTGAGCTGGTCAAGGACGGCAATTTCTTCAAACGCGACCACAAGGTTTATTGGAAGTGCCGCAACTGCGGCTATGTCCACGAGGGCGAAGAAGCCCCCAAGGTCTGCCCAGCTTGCAAACACGCACAAAAGTACTTTGAGGTAACTTCTTTCGAGCACTAAATCAATTTCCAAGCGCTTCCACTACCTTCTGTAAGCGCATAAGCGAATTAATAGAGGCTGACCTGATCAAGTCAGCCTCTATTAGTTTGAGTTTTATTTGTGGATTAGCGGAAAATCAACGGCAAATAGCTCTTGATAGGCAATGGATCCACAAACACGGTAGTGAAGAAGAGCGGGTAGCTCACCTGTTGGGTATCCCCTCCAGCATCGCCTAAACCACTTAGACCCACCCCAATGGTTGCCGATGATGGCAAAACATCTGTCGGGGTGATGGTCATTTCGTTGGTTGCCGCGTTGAAACTGCAGGTTACCGGGATCAGATCGGCGGGATTCGGTTCAATCCAAACGGTCGGGCAGGAAGCAGCTGCCATCGCCTGGCTCCAGGTGACCACGATTGAGGCGTCAAGCGCAACCTCTGTTGCGCCGTTAACCGGGGAAGTGTCAAGCACGATCGGGTCGCGCCAGTTGAGGACGGTGTAGGCGTAAGTTTGAGTGCCATCAGCGCCATACTCAACAGTGATTGGCAGGTTGGCAAGTTCTTCATTGCCGTCCGCGCCTTTCATGACCGTTTCCCAGTTGCCACGTGTGATCTTGAACTCGAAAGACGTTCCGTCGAGAATATTGGCTGTGTAACCCCACAGGGTGTCGCTGATCATGGTCATTGGCACCGCGCCAGGGTTCCAGTCGCCAACGGTGGGGTGTCCACCCACGATATAAACCGTCCCGGGCGTCCATTCAGGCACGGTCACCTCAAAAGTCACCTGTACAATCTTAGGCTCGGCCATATGCTCGACGATATTTGAATTTTCGCTGCGATTGAAGCTGGTGTCCAGGGCGACAACGAAGTAGTAATACATTTCCAGATTTTCAACGCTCATATCGGTGTACGTGGTTACAGGTGCGAGGGTTCGACCAATTTTTTCAAAATGAAAACCACCGGTATCTCTATAGATGTCGTAAGCGTAGACCGCGACGTCATCCGTGGATTCAGTCCAACTCAGCGAGATGGAAGATGCGCTCCAGTCCTCAACAGACAAAACTGGGGCTGATGGGGGAGTTGTGTCTGTGGAAGGGGTCACAGTAAGACTGCCCGCCTGTTCAATAGAATAACCATTTTCCGTTCCATCCAAATCTGCGTAAACCCAACTTTCACCAGCAGTGGTGGAGTAGCGGTAAGCATAATCGTAATCTCCGACTGCTTCCGGCAGTAATGTGCCTTTGAATTCTTCATCGTTATCTTCTGTTTGACCATTGAATTCCGTGTCATACCATACCCATTCCGGGTTGTCCAATGGCAGACTGCCGTCGGGACCATAGCCAACCTGCGCGATGAGTGTGGGGGTAGGGCCGGGTAGAAGTGTAACACCTGCAATCCATACCCATCCGTAAATTTCGGGAGTTGGTAACAAACCGATAGTGTGGGTGATGCTAGATGGCGACTGCAGGTTAGCCCAGCCGATGGTGTAAGCCGGCAGCGCGCTGACCTCGTTGGAAGGTCCGCTCAGCAGTCCGACGATAGTGCTCTTTGCAAACACGATGTAATAAACGCGCTGCCCTGGAGTCAGACCGGTGTCGGTAAAAGTTGTATTGCTTGTCTCGCCCACGAGCTCATAACCACCACCGGACAAGTAACTGCGATAGACCTCATATGCATTGGCGCTTGTGGCGGCGCTCCAGGCTAGGGAGACTGTATCCGCGCCAGTATCGGTAACCTCTAAATCGATGACCGGCTCAGGCGGCGCGGCGATAAATCCGCTTGAAACAAGCACAGCGCCACTGTTAGCTGGTACTACTATATTTTCCACCAAACCTGTTGCGTCAATCGTGTAAGTGTTGGCGCTGAGCACATCTGTTAAATTTGTACCGTAGGGTAAGTAACCATCCACATCCAGCGAAACCAGTTGTTGGCTGCTGCCGCGATTTATTACTACAATGGCAAGTCCATCCTCAGGTACATGTCGACCATAAGCGTAGAGCGCATTCTCGTCATCCACCAAAAGGGTGCGGTAGTCGCCTGTTCTTAGAGCCACGTGATCGTTTCGGGCAGCGGTCAGGGTGGCGTAGTAGTCGTAAAGTTCATCCTGTGCTGTTTGGCTCTGTAAGTGTGTGTAGTGGGGCGTGCCAGTTTCATCCAACCAGGGGTAAGGCTGGCGGTTGTAAGGGTCGTCCTGCCAGACGCCGCTTCCGTCCTTGGCAACAGGACCCACCAGGCCGACTTCGTCGCCGTAGTAAATGGTTGGCGCGCCGGGCATGGTCATCTGCACCAAAGCCGCTCCCTTGAGTTTTTCGATTGCTGGGCTCCAGTCATAATCCGGATCCAGGTAATCGGCAGGCTCAAGATCGTTGGTGTTTTCGTCCAGCATAAACACAGCACGGTTGGTGTCGTGGCTGCCGAACAGGTTCAGCATGGCATAGAAAGCTTCGGGTGCGTAGCGTTCCTGCAGGTTGAGGATGCGTTCGTCGAATTGCTCCATGCTCAGGGGTGCCAGAGCGCCAGCTGAAGATCCGGCGTTGTGGTCATTATCAGTGAAGGTAGTATCGCGCCAGAGGGAGAGCACAGCCGAGCTGAACTGGTAGTTCATGACCGCGTCCCACTCGCCGCCCAACAGCCAGCTGTTGGCGATGCCCCATTCCTCGCCGGTGATGTAGCCTTCTTCGGAGTTGACCGCGTGCACGGTATTGCGGAAGCCTTCCCAGTAGTCATTGGTGGGATCATTGATGGTGCCAGGGTCAACGTCGCCGGCGACATCCAGGCGCCAGCCGTCTGCGGTGAGCATCCAGTGACCGGCTACGGTTGTTTCGGGATTGTCCTGGTTGTCCCAAATCCAGGCTCTCACTTCCGGATTGCTGGAATTGAGCTTGGGCAGGGAGTCGTAACCCCACCAGGATTCGTAATTTGCGCCGCCGGGAGTACCGTCGGAGCCCACACAGGGACCCGTGCCGGCGGGCACATCGGTGAAGTAGAACCATTCGCGGTAATTTGAATTCTGGCTTTCACATGCGCCAACAACTTCAGGGTAGCGCTCATAGCGGTCGAGGTATTTCGAGTCGGACGAGACGTGGTTGAACACGCCGTCCACGATCAGGTGCATACTACGAAGGTCCAGTTCTGAAATTAAGGCATCGTATTCCGCCTGGGTGCCAAACATCTCGTTGATGCTCAGGTAATCGGTGGTGTCGTAACCGTGATTTGAGGGCGAAGCGAAAATAGGGTTCAGATAGATGGTGTTGACCCCCAAGCTTTCCAGATAATCCAGCTTTGCGGTCAAGCCAGCCAGGTCGCCACCATAGAAGTTCTTACTGTAAGTGCCAGCACATTCATCCGTCCCTCTTGGATCACAGATGTAAGTGTTCCAATCATCTGTGAGTGAGCGATACACTGTGCCGCCCTCTTCGCCGTAGAAGAAAGTGCCGGCGGGTTTGTTGTTATCAGGGTCGCCGTCGCGGAAGCGATCGGGGAAGACCTGGTAGACAATCGCGTTCTTGATCCACTCGGGAGTTTCAAAATCAGGGGCATAGACGGTCAATTGATAGGAATAATCATTGGTTTCATCAAATGCCTCGCCCCAACCCATCGTACGGGCCGCATCATCTTCGTAATAGTCGGTATCTGTGCCGTCGATGGCGATGAAGCGATACCAATAGACGGTCGGGTAATCGCTGATCGGTACAGCAACTTCCCACCAGTCGTAGGTGCCATCGCTGTGAGCGATGCTCATGGGCAGGATAGATTGCACGTCTGTGCGATCGTTATAGAGGCGCAGTTTGGCTTCGGTCAGGTCGCCCTGGGCCGCGCGCAGGCGCAGGATCACCTCGGTGCCAGTGGTCACCGGACCGCCGGGAGTGCGGTAGAGGGTGTCCCGGCTGTTGTGACCGAGAAATTCCCACCAGACTTCATTGTCATGCCCGGGTTCAGTGGGTCCGCTATCAGGCGGCGGGAATGCTCCCACCCGACCGGTGCGGTAATCCAGGTAGAACCAGACCACATCCTCATCTGTGTAAGTCATAAATGGAATGTTGGTAGCATTGACAGAACGGTTGTCCAGACCGATTGCATCCCAGGTGCCAGTTGAAACGATTTTGAAATTCTGTGCGCCGGCTGTGGCAACCGGATAATTCAAAGCGTATAAGCCGCGACCTTCCATACCTAAAGCGGTGTTGGGGTCGGCATCATCCCACCCCTGGAAGTCGCCAACAACAGTGAAACTGTTGCTGGAATCCCAGGCGTGGATGATGTTGGTTGTTGGAACCATTGCCAGCCCGGCATCCGCGCTGTGGTCGTTGGTGTCAAAAGTCACTTTCACTACCTGGTTATCTTCAGTCGTGTTGAGCCAGGAGTTATCAGCAGGATAAGATTCGGTCCAGGTGCCGTTGGTCACTTTAAATTCGTAACGTCCCGCAGTGGGAATGATGATGTCAGTTGTGAATACGCCATCTCCACCCAATAAGTCCCCATTGGTGCCGTCATCATAGAGTGGATTATGAGTAGCCCATGTATCTAAACTACCGGCTACACACCAAGGACCAGTGCCGCTGGAGGCGGGTTCGATCAGCATCCGCCCGCTGAAGCTGTCGAGCAGGATAACCACCTCCTGGTTTGGCTCTGTGGTGGTGAAATTGATGTTTGCGGCATTTGAAGAACGTCCATCCGAGCCGAAGCCATTCCAAGTGCCGGTGATGACCGCTTTACCAAAGTGAACACCTGCCGTTGGAATAGGGTAAATCAGACGGTAAAAGCCTTTGCCCATGTCTTCCATCAGGGTGGCAGAATCGCTGTTATTCCAGCCATTGAAGTCTCCAATCGCGGTGTAGCTGGTGGGCAGGTTATCGTTCTTGACGTTGACAATGTTGGAGGCAGGCAGCAAAGCCATACCCGCGTTCAGGCTGTAATCGTTGGTGTCGAGGGTAAAGATCACATACTGCAATGGAGAGCCTGTGGTCACCCAGGAGTCAGCCGCGGGATGGCTAATGTCCCAGTTGCCGCACTCCACTGCTTTCCAGGCATAGGTTCCTGGTGTTGGGATCGATGTCACATAGGTGTAAATCCCATCACCGGCAATTGGGTCGCCATTATTGCCATCGTCATACATGGGCGTGGAGCTGTTATTCCAACCGTTGAGGGCACTGGCAAAGCACCAGTTAACTGCAGCCAGTTGGTTGGCAGTTTGAGAAGGGTTTTGAATAATTTCTTTGGTAGGTGCCTGCGCCAGGCTGGCTGCAGGGCTGAGGAAAAGTGAGAGTGCCATAAAGATGGCAAGAGGCAAGCGAAGCGCTTTCATTTCACCCTTTCTACTATAGTGAATGTGATGGATAAATTATAGTTGACAGGTTAACAGAATTCAATCCATCGTGAGAGCTTTTTTTGTAAATTGATGCCTAATAGATTGTTCAGCCATTGAGATGTAGAAAAC
>DAISYV010000064.1:0-7630 GCA_036825115.1 Anaerolineaceae bacterium
TATCGCCGTCCAGCTCGGTGACTGGAGTGGATACCATCTGCTGGCTCAGTACCAACCGTCAGGTAACGAAACAACCATGTGAACACAAAAAACAATTAGCTATCAATGTTTTCTTTCTATCTCCATCCTGCCTGTAAGAATTCTCGAGCTGCAAAGTTCAGGTTGAAATGATTGTCAAATAAGCCGTGGGTACAATATTTCTTGAAAAGAATCAGTAAGCTATTTGGTTATGCTGATCAAAGCAGAGATACAGGTATTTGCCAGTGATTCTGATCAATTGGTAACAGTTCCTGAGAAAGGCTCAAGACTCCCCCGAAACCAACATTCGTCCCAAGTTTTTCAACTGCCGGGAAGTTCCTAAATGCATGGCTGGGCTTAGCGCTCTTCTTAATCTCAAATGGCAACAACTGCTGGTTCCTGGAAATCAGCAAATCGATTTCTTTCTGCATCCTGTCCCTATAGTAATGGATGACCGGGTGCAAACCGTTGAACCACCAGCTTTTCATGATCTCTGATACGACCCAGGTTTCAAATATAGCTCCGCTATAAGATCCACGCACCATCGCCTCAGCTGATTGCCAGCCAGTAAGATAGCATGCCAACCCAGTGTCCATGAAATATATCTTTGGGCGTTTGATTAATCGGTCACTTAAGTTCCCGGAATAGGCAGGCAACTCGATCACAAGCCCACTGGTTTCCAATACATCCAACCAGCGCCGGCAGGTTTTCGCGTCTACCCCCAGTTCCCGGGAAAGAGCCGCCAAATTTAGTTCCTGGGCGCTTCTGGCAGCAACAAGTCGGATGAAACGCACAAATTGACCTTCATCAGCAATGTTTGTGATCAAGCGAACATCACGCTCAAGATAGGTTTGCACGTAGGAAGCATAGTAGTTTTCGACATCAATTTTTGGCTGTGTAACAACTCTGGGCATCGAACCTTGCCAGATGGACTGGAAGACCTGATCAACAGATTTTGCCTTTACCACTGATGAAAGTTTGATCAACTCTTCCTTTTCGGGTGGAAATGGTGATACGATCCTCCCCTCTTTTTCCGCCTGTGAAAAACCATACAATCTCAACAAGCTAACCCGGCCTGCCAGAGATTCCCGGACATCTCGCATCATCTCAAACACTTGAGAGCCCGTTAGCCAAAACAAGCCATTCACCTGTTGTTCGTCGACAATCATCTTAATGTAGGGCAACAATTGCGGAGCGTACTGAATTTCGTCCAATATCAGTGGCGGCGTATAACGCTGAAAAAACAAATCCGGGGCAGAAATTGCAGATTCCCTCATGGCTGGATTGTCCAGGGAAACATACTTTCGGCCAGGCTCTGCCAGGTGCTGCAACAAGGTGCTCTTCCCAGTTTGCCTGGGTCCGGTTAACAAAAGCACTGGAAATGTTGCTGAACTTTGAAGGATTGTTTGTTCTATCTGACGTTTTATGTACATCTGACACTCCTGCTAATCAGGCATACCATTCCCGATTAGCAGGAATATTATACCCGATTAGGAAAAGAAAGGCAAACTATCAAACTTGCTTTGCATGTTTACATTAGGAAAACAATGGATTCTATTGATGAACTGGCTCTTGCTGCTCAGGGCATTCCCGTTTGGGTTTTTTCGGCAGGATCTTCGCCGCGGCACAGGTGCCTGCATAACTGCAGCCCGCGCAGCCGCCACTCCCGGATTTGGCATTTCGGATCATTCTGTAGATGATTAATCCTACAATTGCCCCAAGCAAAACACTGATGATTATCGTGGGGACCATCTTAGCCTCTCGCCCCAGCTTTTGCCCGCTTTAACGCGCTGCCAGCCTTCGGGGATGGTCTGAAAATGAGCCACAACACCACCCCAATCACTGCCAGTGTAATGCCCGTCCACAAAGTGAACATACCCTCCTTAAGCCAGATACCGAGCTGATAAACCATCAGGGCAACGACATAACCAACTGTCGTCATGTACCCGACTGCGAACAAAGTCCACATCGCACTGTTCATCTCGCGCCGGATCGTACTGATCGCGGCAATGCACGGCGCCGAAAGCAGCACAAAGATCAGGAAGGAAGTCGCTGATAGGGTCGAAAAAGCCATCCGCAGGCTGGTCCACATTTCCTGCCCGCCAACAGCCACTTCGGAAAAGCCATAAAAAATGCCGAGGCTGCTCACAACCGTCTCTTTGGCCACCAAGCCGCTCAATGCCGCCATCACCGGACGCCATTCTCCCCAACCTAAGGGCCTGAAGATCCAGGCAATTGCGGTTCCAATCGCAGCCAGAATGCTGTGATTGATCTGACTGGCTTCAAGCATCTGGAAACGACCATCCACCCAGCCAAAAAAGGTCATAAACCAGATTACTATCGTCGCCAGCAGGATAACAGTGGCAGCTTTTTTGACAAAAGATGAAACTCTATCCCAGGTGGTGATCAGAATGCACTTGAACGAAGGCCAGCGGTAGGCCGGCAGCTCCATCACGAACGGCGAAGGTTCCCCCTGGAACAGAGCAGTTTTTTTCAGGATTAGGCCCGATATGACCACTGCAGCGATCCCCAGGAAGTAAGCCCCAAAAGCCACCCACCCTTTGCCCCCAAAAAAAGTTCCAGCAATCATGGAAATCACCGGAAGTTTCGCGCCGCAGGGAATAAAAGACGTGGTGATGACCGTCATGCGCCTGGCATGCTCATTCTCAATCGTGCGGGATGCCATGATCCCCGGCACACTGCAGCCGCTGCCAATCAGCATCGGGATAAAACTTTTACCTGAAAGCCCAAACTTGCGAAACATGCGGTCCAGGATGAATGTCACCCGCGACATGTACCCGCTGAATTCCAGCAAACCCAACAACAGGAACAAGACCACCATCTGGGGCAAAAAACTCAAGACCGAGCCAACCCCCGCCAGGATGCCATCCACCAGCAAGCCTTGCAACCAGCCTGCCACCCCCCAATTCGCCAACTTCCCGCTGATCGCCGGCAGAATGATCTGCCCAAACAGTTTGTCGTTGGTCCATTCAGTCATGCCAGCGCCAATCGAATTTACCGAAACGTAATAGACAACAAACATCACCAATGCAAATATCGGCAAAGCCAGCCAGCGGTTCGTCACAACCCGGTCGATCCGATCTGAGGGCGAGAGATCGCCCGCTTTTTTGCGCACGGTAACCTTCTCGAGTACCTCTTCGATGAAGTCATACCGTTCCGATGCAATAATGCTGTCGGAGTCGTCGTCATATTCCATTTCACACTGCCGGATGTCCTGCTCGATATGCGCTTCCAACGCTGTAGATAGCCCTAATTCCGCCTGAACCAGTTCGTTGCGCTCGAAAAGTTTGACCGCATACCAGCGCTGCTTGTGCTCTGGCTGGTCATGCAGCGCCACTTCTTCGATGTGCCCCAACGCGTGCTCCACGCCACCGCTAAAACGGTGCATTGGCAGCAGGTGTCCTTTTTTTTGCGCTGTCCCCATGGCAATCCTGGCAAGTTCATCGATCTGCGTTTCGCGCAGTGCCGAGATTTCCACCACTGGCACCCCAAAAGCCTTGCCGAGCATCGTCCCGTCAATCTTCGCTCCGCTTTTCTCGACCTCATCCATCATATTAACTGCCAGAACCATCGGGATTCCCAACTCAGCGAGTTGCGTCGTCAGGTAGAGATTTCTTTCCAGGTTGGTGCCATCCACAATATTGATAATGGCATCCGGGTTGGACTCGAGCAGGTAATCCCGGGCTAATTCCTCTTCCAAAGAGTTGGTTGAAAGCGAATAGATACCCGGCAGGTCCACCAAAATCACCTCCGGGTGTCCAATCAACACACCCTCTTTCTTCTCAACCGTCACACCAGGCCAATTGCCAACATATTGGTTTGAACCCGTGAGGGCATTGAAGAGCGTGGTCTTCCCGGAATTGGGGTTTCCTGCAACTGCGATTGTGATTGACATAGGTATCTATTTAAAAGAAGGAAAGATTAGCTAACTTCGATGATCTCTGCGTCGTCCTTGCGCAAGCTTAGTTCATAGCCGCGTAAATTGACTTCGATTGGGTCGCCCAGTGGGGCTACTTTGCGTACGAAAATTTCGACATTTTTTGTGATGCCCATATCCATCACCCGTCGGCGAATTCTTCCTTGTCCATGGACTTTCACCACGCGGGCTGTTTCCCCGATCCGAACATCTCTCAAAGTCTTCATTTGGTCTTCCTCTTGGCTTAGTTAGCCTTGCGTAAAAACGCATATTTTGTTAGGATTACCTAACAACAAAAAATGTTAGCCTAACCTTACATTTCTGTCAAGGCATTGCTACGAAAGTCGAAGTAACTTTCTTGTTGTTGCGAGGAGAGTGAACCCATGAATTTGCAAGAATCAGCTGAGATGTACCTTGAGACCATCCTGGTACTCCAGAAAGAAAACGGCCAGGTGCGCGCCATTGACATTGCCCGCCACATGCAATTTGCCCGCCCAACCGTTAGCCAGCAGATTAAACGCCTTGCCGAAGATGGCTATCTGGAATTGGACGCTAACAAGCACATTTCCCTTACCCCCAAAGGCGTCCAAATCGCTGCCGAGACCTACAGCCGTCACAACAGCCTGGCAGAGATTTTTATCTGGATGGGGGTAAGCGAGCAGACTGCTTATGAGGATGCCTGCCGCATCGAACACTACATCAGCAAGGAAACTTTTGATTGCTTGCGCCAGCATTACGAGAACGCGCGATTAAGAGAAACTACCATTAAGAACTAAGGATAATTCTCCTTAACCTTTTCGTAACTTCCTACAGTAGATGTTTTGTGTCATTCTGAGCCTCTTTTGCGAAGAATCTGGGTATTAGAGAACAGATCCTTCGCTTCGCTCAGGATGACAGGATTCCCCGTAGGGTGGTTTGGCGTCAAGCAATATGTGCTTAATTACAGTTTATTCTAGCCATTTCACCGAATATCTCTATGTTGGGTTCAACCCTTTCTACTGCGCTTCCAGAGCAGGACCAGAGCCCAAACTACGGCACAGAACTCAAACCAAGCAGATCGCCATGTCGCTTCGCTCCCCGCGATGTCGGACGTCGCGTCTTGTTGCCTGAAGAGTGTGCACATTTCAACCCGGCAGCCTCTAATCTTACGTTTATGCAAGCGCTATGCATATAGCTACCCCAGTACTTTCTATCACCTATCACCTACGACCTATCAGCTATAATTGCTCCCATGACCTACAAACCAGACCTCGATATTGCCGCGCTATATGCCAGCTTTGCCACGCCCATCGCCGAAATAGACTGCGGCAGGCTATGCGCACCCCACAACCCCTCCGGCAAACCCTTTTGCTGCGATATCTGCGTGGCAGTGCCCGTCGCTTTCAAAGAAGAATGGGCTTACCTCAAGCCTAACACCAAGCTTTGGCATCGCCTGCGCGGCGATGAGTGCCCCGCTGATCCCATCGACGTGCCCAGGATGAAAGCAGAGACGCCAGGTTATATGCACCTGATGGCATGCCGCGGTCCCGAATACTGCGAGCGCGACTTCCGCACCCTCAGCTGCCGCCAGTTTCCCTTCTCCCCCTACATCACCGCCGACGACCGCTTCATCGGGCTCACCTACAACTGGGACTTCGAGCAGGTCTGCTGGGTCATCAGCAATCTTGACAAGGTTACCACTGCCTATCGCCAGGATTTTATCGACCTCTACGACCGCCTGCTCTACGAATACCCCAAAGAGTACGACAGCTACTACTTCCTCTCGGAGGATATGCGCGAAGCCTTCAAGAAGCGCCGCCGCCGCATCCCAATCCTCCACCGCGATGGGTTTGATTACCTCCTCAGCCCCGCCACCGACCGTCTCACGCGCGTCGACGCCACCCAATTCCGAAAGTTTGGCCCCTACAAGGGATCCTGAACAGCCCCGACCAGCAAGAAATTTCTGGTGGTTCTTCCAATTTTAGGCATCAATTTGGGATGAATATAGTATAATTTTGCTTAAGTTTTTCCAATTTATTTGCATTAACTAACAATTCAACTGGACTTATTGCGGGGGCTTGGACGGGGAGGTAATGAGAATGACCATCATTCACATGGAAACTGAGCAAGTTGAAGAGCTGGCGCGCAAGTTAATGCGCTCCGCGACGGATTTTTATGACAAAGGGGATGCCTTCAGACACTCCGCCCAAAGGTTACAAAACAACTGGAGTGGCGGGCGTTCCGATCGGATAACAGGTCAAATGCGGAGAGTTTCAAACCAGATCCATTCACTCGCAAATCAAGTCGATGACCTGGCAAACTTAACCCATCGTGAAGTCCGACAGTGGATTGAAGTAGACGCCAACAGGCAAAGTTTTCTATCCAGGTACCTGGGTGGCATTGAATACACTTGGTTCGATGGAGTAAAAAACATGATCACAATAGGGGGATGGGGATACGTAATCTCAAAATTCCACCCGATCATTGGTCGCCACAATAGCGTATCCATACATGGTAAACACTTGTTTCTGGAAAAAATATTACATTGGAATCCATACAAGCGAATCGTGAAACCAGAGACGATCCAAAAGGAACTCTTAGGTTCATCCGCTATTTGGAAAGGCGGGCTGATTGCCGGCGCCATCGAGGGGGGCCAGACAGCTTGGGACACTTATCAAAATGGTGAATATGCTGGCACATCACACGCAGTGCCTGCAGCATTGGTCGACGGAGCCGTTATGGGTGTTTTGGCTGGCGTGGCTACCGCAGGCCTCATTGCCATATCCGGTGCAATTGCGGGGCCGCCCATCGCTGTTGCAGCCGCCACCATCGGCATATGCGTTGTCGGGGGTATCGTGGTTAACAAGTTTATAGTTGACCCCCTGTTCAATGTGTGGCAGGGCAGCGAACTCCACGATCAGGTCATTGAAGGAAGGGTATTGGAAGAAACACTCATCGATGACAAGATAATCGAAGGAACCAAACGCGCAGGTAATTGGGTCAAGCAAGCCGTACAAAATCGCGTTCAAAGAGACACGGATATTATTAAAAATGCCTTTGATGGGTTCATAAAACCCGTTGTGTTGCAACCAGCGTAACTTTGTAGACCGAAAAGGGAAATCTCATGACCAATCAAGCAATAACAAAAATCTCATTATCCACCGAAGAAATGGCACTCGTCTACTCGCTCCTGAGTTTACCAGCGTCAGCTAAGACTCTTCTCTTTGAGATGTATGGAGAACTGCCCCCAGCGATAGTTGAGGAAAAACTGGTTACAGCAAGCCACTCCTTAATAGCAAGAGGGATGGTGACGCTTTCCGAAAAGGCAACGGTAATTCTGCATGATAAGATAGCAGAAATCTTTACTCCCCTTATTCTATTTAAAAATAAACTCCAGGTTTTATATAATGATTATGGGCGTGAGGAAGACCCAATTGTTAGAGCGACAGATTACTATCTTGGAAATAAAGATCACTTTACCTCCCACGAAATCGATCTGGGGGTTGTTCACCACCTTTTCCATGGTGAAATTTCTTCCTTGGCTGAATTCGTTACTGGGAGCCTCAGGTTGCCCGTCCAGAATTCTGAGGATGTTCAAGATACCCTGTCAGGAAAGAGCTTTCCTTTGAAAATGGCTGATTATCCTGCCCTTGAAGAGATGGGTCAAGCACAGGCTCTCGCCGCGCTTAAGTCCAA
>DAISYV010000064.1:7730-8822 GCA_036825115.1 Anaerolineaceae bacterium
TAATCCCCTTTTCAGTTCTGTTCCGCTACCAATTCTCTCATTTGTATGCAAATTATGGTATATTTTCTTCAACACAAATTCCAAACTGCAATCCTCTCTATCTTTTTAGAGAATTCCTGTCAACCATTGGATCGCAGTTACTGACATAATGACCGTGGGAGGAAACATGGAGTGTCCAAATTGTCATAGCATTAATTCAAGTGACGCGAAGGTTTGCAGTCAGTG
Source organism: Anaerolineaceae bacterium (assembly GCA_036825115.1). Classification (GTDB taxonomy): domain Bacteria; phylum Chloroflexota; class Anaerolineae; order Anaerolineales; family Anaerolineaceae; genus Mesolinea. The sequence goes on from DAISYV010000064.1 coordinate 7,956, forward strand.
TGGCTTTTCGCTTGTCCAAGGCCAATCATCTGCTACCAAGCCGCAATCAACAACTGCCCAGGGACCAGTTGCTGGCTTTAAGTCCTTTAACAGTTCATCGGGCGAAACCTCTTCTGAAGGGTACGCCAAAGCTCCCCGTCCAGTCCCACCACCACAGTACAACCAACCTGGTCAGGGTAATTATCAATCGTATCAAAGTCCTGTTCCACCCCAAGGTTATCAGCCTTACGGTCAACAGCCCTCTCAGGGATACCAGCAGCAGTCAGGGTATTACCCTCAATCCAACCAACCTTATCCTCAGCAAAACTATCCGCCTTATCAGCAGAATCCCCAATACCAGGGTTCTTACAGAGCCCCTGATCCTAACCCACCTATTGGCGGGTACATCAAATGCCCAAATTGTGGGGCACTGAGCTCACTCTCCAATCCCAACTGCGCGCACTGCGGTATGCCGCTTTCAGGGATGGGATTTTTGAGCTCCAAAGATAAAACTACTGCTTTGCTTCTGTGCATTTTCCTGGGTGGAATTGGTGGGCATATGTTCTACGTCGGTAAAACCGGAATGGGCATTCTCTACTTGTTCACCGCAGGTCTTCTCGGAATCGGGGTCATCATCGACCTGATCAATATCATCAAAGGCACGTTCACGGATTCTGACGGCTTGCGACTGAGGCAAAACTAGCCCAATTAATCATCCGTAAGTAATTTTCTTAGTCCAAATAATAAGGGATTGGCAGGTTCTGCCAATCCCTTCTCTTATATCCTGCAGCCTTAGCTCTTTGCTTCCGCCGCCTGGCTGTCTGGGGTTGCGTTTTTCTCCATCAGGCTTTTCCTGATTTCCTCTTTCAGCCTCTCCGTTTCCTCGCT
>DAISYV010000064.1:8922-11855 GCA_036825115.1 Anaerolineaceae bacterium
TCCAGGTTGTGCGATCCAACCTCGGACTTGATCCATTTGAGGATGATGTTGGTGGTCGGAACCATCACAACTTTCCCGGCGTAGGTATTGAAGGCATATTTGCCCGGCAGGAGCGGATCGCTCCATACACCGCGGCTGCCCGTGCTCACCAACTCGCCATGGCGGTAATCCAGCCCGGAAAGATCTTCACTGACCTTACCTGTATACGACACCACCACGCCCACGAATCCAACTTCGATAACCGTCTTGTGGATCATTTCCACGGTCGCGAAGAGCCGGTTGAGGTAATAAGTACCTTCCACCAAAACCTGCAGCTGGCGTCCGCGCAAACCATTGGCGTTCATGAAGCGATCTGGCATCTGGAAGTTGTTGTGATAAGTCAGTGGATCGGTCATGTCGGAGCCAACAATCGGCGCGATGATATCGCCGGATGGCAGCGAAGGTCCGTCATGCACGGTCACAATCCCGATCAGGTCGTCCGAGTCCTTGATCACCACCGGCGTGAAGCCCTTGCGTTCTTTGATAACCGAGGTCATGTTCTCGATCACCATCTGGTCGTCCCTGCTGAGAGGCAGGTAATAGACCTGTTCTTCGGTAATAACGACAAACTGCGCCAGGTTGATCGCGAATGTACCTTCACGCAGGATCTGACGCTGCGGACCACGCTGACCGCCATGAGTCAAAAAGTCGGTCACATCCTGAAAATCATGCGCGGTAGTATTGGAAGCCAGCACTTGCATCGCGCTCAGCGGTTCGCCATCCCGTGCAAAAACATAGCCGATTTTGCCTTGAGCGATGGTGACCAATGGTTCAATGTGCACCCGGTATTGGATGGGCATCAGGAAGTGCAAACCACCGCGGAGCACGTTGGGCTGATAGCCCGCTTCCCCATTCAGGGCGATAAAGCCCGATTTGAGCGAGCGACGTCCGAAGCGTTTTTCCACGATTCCGATGCGGTTGTTGGGTATGAAGCGGATGCCGGAAAGCGCAACCAGCACCACAAGCACGCCCACGATGAGCGGTATTAATATATTTGTAGGCATTTTTCTCCTTGAGATTATGTTCGAAATTGAACAAACCTAATATACACCCGCTCTTGGTTGAATACCATAGATAATATAGCCTTTGCAGGTCACCCATCTGCCAACGCGGGTCTTTCAGCCAGTCAAGAACAACTCCGTGCAAACCGGTCAACCGAAATCCTTATGGGATAACATCCAAAATGATCGCATCCATCCTTACCGCGTGGTAACATTATTCGCAGTCTATTACCAACATTCCTGTCAGCCCTGAGACGGCGATCGCGTCAAAAAACCAGGGTCGACACATCATATTTGCCTGCGGGCTGGTGAGAGAAACATGAATCAAACCCTAAAAAAAGATCAGCGTCTGATTGTCCTGGCCGGGAACATTGGCAGCGGTAAGACCTCCCTCACCCAACTGCTCAGCCAGCATTTTGGCTGGCAGGCATCCTACGAATCGGTGGATAACAACCCCTATCTCGCCGATTTCTACGCGGATATGCACACCTGGGCCTTCCATCTGCAGATGTATTTCCTGGGCAATCGCGCCCAGGAGGTCGAAACCCTGCTGAATTCCGACCGCTCGGCCATCATGGACCGCAGCATCTACGAGGATGCCCACATCTTTGTGCGCGCCCTGCACGACCTGAACAACCTCTCCGACCGGGATTACCAGGCCTACTTCAAGTTGTACGAGCTGGTCCTCAGGCAGCTGCCCAAGCCTTCGCTGCTCATCCGCCTGGTCGCGCCGGTTGAAACCCTCGTTGAACGGATCCAGCAGCGTGCCCGTTCGATTGAAGACACGATCGACCCCGATTACCTGCGCCTGCTGGACAGCTACTACCAGCAGTGGGCGTTGGAATACGCCGAAAGCCCCGTCCTGACGGTCAACAGCCAGCTCTTCGACTTCGTCAACAACCCCTCGCACCTGCAGCAGATCATCGCCGGGATCGAGCACTGCATCACCACCACCTCCAGCCTGAGTTTGACCGAGCCGGCCTGAGCCCGCCACCCCCCCAATGTAGGGGCTTGGCAGTGCAAAGCCTCCCCTTGTGGGATGCCAAGCCATCTTTTCGTAGGCCGGATACCGCACTTGTATCCGGCTCTTTTCAACAGCAGATTGCCGCGTCGCTACGCTCCTCGCAAAGACGAAACAATCTGTCATTGCGAACCTCCTTTGTGAAGCAATCTAAACTCCTGGCAGACCTAACCGATTGAAGTAACAGGGTCAAGGTCAAAACTTACGAACCGCGCGTGAACCTGTCATGTGCTTGAGTGCAACCATTTTAGATTGCTTCGTTCCTCGCAATGACAGACTCCCGTCATCGCATGCCAGATTTGCAAGAATTGCAAGAATTGCAATGTTTTTTGACGGTGCAGAAGGGTGGTTTGACTGCAATTACCTATTTTGTTAATGTGCCGGTTTGCAAATACAATCACGTGAGCATATAATAGCACATTTGTTCTATCTTTTCAAGGATGAACCCGTAGCGCGTAGGTCAGGTTCTTCTGCCTGCCCTGGAGCTCTTTCCTCCAGGGTGAAACCTGACGTCACAAATGGTGGCAAATAGAGCCCTCAAAAAAACTAAGCATCCGATGTCAGGTTGAACTGCGCAACCTGACCTACACATTATATTTGTTGATGCATTAATTGCTATTCGTAACGAGAAGATCAAACTTGGCGGCTGGAGCAAGTACTGCTCGCTTTGCTCCCAGCATCATGACCCCAGCCCTACAAAATATCTCCCACATCATCACTTCCATGCGCCAATCAACCAGTTTTCTGGATAAAACCTACCAACGACCTTATAATGAACACCAACCGTCTACCTTTCATTCCCGAGGGGGCACATGACCGCACCAGCCATCATCCAAAACCTCGTCAACCGCTTCCGCGACTCGCGCGAGCTC
>DAISYV010000065.1:0-11782 GCA_036825115.1 Anaerolineaceae bacterium
GGTACACGATTTTGAGTCGTGCGCGTCTGCCTGTTCCGCCACTCCGGCTCGTTGCAGTAGTATACTCGCAATCCCCCCCGCCGGTCAAGAATATTATTACTCTGCTCAGGTTCTAAAATCCGCAAATCGCTTAGCAATCAATCGCTGGGGTATAATCCAGTATCATCTTTTTGGAGTCACTATGCAACTTGGAATCATCGGACTGCCGCAATCAGGCAAAACCACTCTCTACAAAGCACTAACTCGTGCCGACATTGCCACGGACATGTCCACCGGTCAGATGGAAGTTCACACTTCCGTGGTGGATGTGCCTGATCCACGCGTGGATCAGCTATGTGACATTTACAAGCCCAAGAAGATCGTGCGAGCCAAGGTCACCTATGCCGACATTGCCGGCCTGGATGGCAGCGCAGGTCGCGCCGGGCTGCCAGGAGTGATGGTTAATCAACTCGCGCAAATGGATGGTTTTTTGCACGTGGTTCGCCAATTCGAAAATGCTAGCGTTCCCCATCTCGCCGGCGGTATCGATCCCCTGCGCGATATTCAAACCATGGATACCGAGTTTATGCTCAACGATCTGGTGATGGTTGAACGCCGCCTGGAAAGGCTCAAGGAAGAACACCGGCGTGGCGTTAGCCGTCCGCGGGATGTCATCCAGGCTGAAATCGAGCTCTTTGAACGCTTGCAGGAAGTGCTAAATCAGGAACTGCCGCTGCGCCACTACGAGTTCAGCGCTGAAGAGGACAAGATCCTCTCCAGCTTTGGCTTCCTCAGCCGAAAACCGCAGATCGTGGTTTTTAACCAATCCGAAGACCAGCCTGCTGTGGACTACACAAGTCCCCACCCCCACACCCAGGTGGCAAGCCTGCCTGCAAAACTCGAGGCGGACATCATCGCTCTGGATCCTGAGGATGCTGCCATTTTTCTTGAAGAATACGGCATTGCCGAGCCTAGCATGTCGCGCCTGATCAAACTCTCGTACGATCTCCTGGGAGTGCATTCATTCTTTACCGCCGGGGAGAAGGAAGTCCACGCCTGGACGCTGCGCAGGGGTGCCAACGCCCGCGAGGCGGCGGGGGTCATCCATTCTGACATGGAAAAGGGCTTTATTCGCGCTGAAATCCTATCCTTCCAGGACATGATCACCTACGGCAGCACCGCTGAAGCCCGCAACAAAGGTCGCTTGCGTGTTGAAGGCAGGAATTACATCATCGAAGACGGCGACATCATCGAGATACGTTTCAATATCTAGGTGATAGTAAACAGCCTTGATAGAAAGGGTGTTATTACGACTCCAGCAATTGTCTGAAGTCGTGCAAATCCACCCGCGAGGTCAGGTCCAGGCTGACGGGAGTCACAGACACCTTCCTGTCCAATTTTACGGTCTTCAAATCCCCATCCTCTTCCAGACCTTCAAGATCAACCCGTACCTCATATCCCATATTGCGCGAACCTTCCTGGATGGATGGGTCCTTGGGTTTGGCGTAAAAATAGCGCTGACGCGATTGGCGTGTCACCACCCAGGGAGTCTCCGGGGTTGCGTCTGAAGGCACATCCACTTTGAGCACATCCACGTCAAAAGGCACGGTCTTGTGCAGGAGTTTCTCGGCAAAAAAACGGGTGAACCAGGCAGCCGTTGAGAAGTCTACCCGGTCAGAAAGGTCAAAGTGCTCCGTCACAGGCGTTTCAAGCGAAACGGCCATTGCCCGTATCCCAATTGAAGCCCCCTCAAGCGCCGCACCAACCGTGCCGCTGACCGTGATCCCTGACGCCAGGTTTTCTCCATAGTTAATCCCCGACACCAACAGATCTGGCTTAAATCCCATTACTTCCATCACGCCATGCAGCACAGCCTGAGCTGGTGTGGCTCCCACGCCGTACACTTCCCATTCTTTTCCGTGTACCATCAACTTTTGGGGCCGGATAAAACCGTCGGTGTCGCGCGGCAACGCTCGACCCATTGATGTCTGCTGCTCACGCGGCGCGACCACGTGCACGAAACCGAGGTCCGAAAGCGCTTCCGCAGCCGCCCACAGCCCAGGGGAATTGATTGAATCGTCATTGGTCAGAAGAATTTGAATTCTATTTTTTTGTGTCATGCCTGGATTGTACTCAATCATGGGTAATTTGGGGTGATTTGTGGAAGGTGAATCAACCCATGTTCGTTTCTACTTTCCTGTAAAATACTATTATCCAGCCAGAAAGGAACAGCATGTCCAAACTCACCCCAAAAGTCATCCTGGAAGGCACCCGTCTCACACTTAAGACGGAGATTGCCTTCGCGCTGAATGATCACCCCCGTTTCACTGGTCCGCGCAAGTATCGCTACCACTCACCTTTGATCTCCGCGGAATGGTGCACTTTCACCAACTACCCCTGGGGACGGGGTCTGATCAACTTCGCGCCAGAAGAAGCAGCCCAGGCACTGGAAACTTATCGCACCTGGCTGCGCCTCTTTGAACTCAACCGCTACTATTCCTGGGTTATCGACCGATTCCACATCTCCACCCAAATGGTCCAATGGCTCATTTACAACAAACACTACGACTTCACCTGGCTGGAGGAAGGGCTGCTGCCGCTCAACTTCCGCCTGATCTTCTGCAAACGTTCACCCATGAGCTTTGCGGATGCCCGCCAGGAGCGGTTGAAGGTCTCGGGCAATCCCAGCCAATATGACGACCTGGGAAAATTCATCCGGGAGCAGGAAGTACTGGAGGAGTTTGTGGCGCAGTCACGGCTGCCTGTGTTGCGCGTTGACGTTAGTGATAACAACGTCCCCAAAGCAGTGGAGACCATCGTGGACTGGATGGAAGCCACGGGCGGGCTTTCCATGCCGGATTGATCCCGGCACACAAGAATCGGGTTTCAGGCGGCAGGGTATAATGCAAAAAATGAAGTTAAAACTTGGTTTGATTTTTTGGATACTTTTGATGCTGGTACTGTCAGCTTGTGGGACGGGGGATGTCAGCCTGCCTACGATCGTGCCACTTCCCACAGACACGCCCGCAATTGCTTTAACCCCCAGCGCGACGCCTCTGCCAACCAACACGCTGGCACCAAGCCCCACAACCCCACCCACGCACACTCCAACTCCCGCGCCGGTCACCTATACCGTCACCGAAAAAGACGACATGTTTGGCGTGGCATTGAGGTACGGCGTTTCACTGGACGCGCTCAAAGCCGCCAACCCCACCGTGATCCCCAACATGATGAGCGTCGGGACCGTATTGATCATCCCAGTCACCCCCACACCGCCTTCAACAGGCGCAGGTCAGGGAGACCCCACCCAAACCCCCGACCTCTTTAATCCTCTGCGGCTGGCGAAGGCACCAGTCTGTTACGCTGACACGCTTGGCGGAGCTTACTGCTTCGCGCAGCTCGAGAATATCAGTCAGACCCCTGTGGAAAACCCTTCGGTGCGCTTTACTCTGAGTGGCGCAGGCACCACGTTGGAGATGGACGGCATCTTACTGCTCAACATCCTGCCTGCCCAGAAAACGATGCCCGCCGTGGCGTATTTCCCTCCACCAATCCCGGGAGGTTTTGAAGTTACTGCCCAAATCACCGACTGGCTGCCGGTTATGCCAGACGATTCGCGCTACCTGGAAGCGGAAATTGTCGCGGAAGCCCCAACCATCGCCGCTGGCGCGGGTTTTGTTGAGGTGACAGGCATGGTCAATCTCCCGCAGGGTCAAGCGGAATACGTTTGGGTGTTGGGGGTAGTTTATGACATCAACGGTCAGGTGCTTGGGCTGCGCCGCTGGGAAACAGAACTCCCTTCCACCAGCGCAAGTTCCTTCCCGTTCGACTTAAGAGTGTTTGCCATGCAAGGGGAAATTAAAGAACTGAAGTTATTTGTTGAAGCCTACGCTACCATTCCCTGAGGTAAATATGAAAAATCAACTGCTGCCAGAACTCGGTAAAAAAACATACGTCATGGGCATTATCAACCTGACTCCAGATAGCTTCTCAGGTGATGGATTGCTGAGGGAACGCGACTACATCAACACAGCCCTGCTGCAGGCGGAGCATTTTATTCAGGATGGCTGTGACATTCTCGACCTGGGCGCGGAATCCACGCGCCCTGGTGCTGCTGCAATCGGCGCGGAAGAAGAATTGAGCCGGCTTTTACCCGTGGTGCAATCCTTGCGCGAAGAACTGCCAGACGCGATTCTCTCCATTGATACTTACAAGGCTGAAACCGCCCGGGTCTGCCTGGGTGAAGGGGCACAGATTATCAATGATATCTGGGGCTTTCGCTTTGATCCTGCCATGGGAAGTACTGTAGCAGAGGCAGGTGCCACCGCAATCCTAATGCACAATCGCACGCAGGGTGCACAGGCAGTCAGCAGCGAACTCGGCGGACGCTATGAGGGCGTGCAATATGACGATATCGTAACCGAGGTGCGCGACTGGCTGGCAGAAGCGGTTGATCTGGCTGTAGAGGCAGGGGTAGGGCCAGACAAAATCATCATCGATCCCGGCATTGGTTTTGGAAAAACCATCGAGCAGAACCTTTTCCTGCTCAAACACATCGACATGCTGCGAGACCTTGGTTTCCCGATCTTACTGGGTATCTCACGCAAAGGCTTCATCGGACACACCCTGAATCTGCCGCAAGGAGAGCGACTGGAGGGCAGCCTGGCCGCTAACGCCTGGGGAGTGCTGCACGGAGTGGACATTTTGCGCGTGCACGACGTGAGAGAAACGGTGCGGCTGGCGCGCATGTTGGATGCTATACGTTTTAGTGAATTGCCACAAGATCAATAATTCATAAGTTAAAACCGGAAACACATTCTATGTGAATTCGACGGGGTTCTATTGGAACATTTTCACCTGGACTCCGTCTTAATACAAAGGGCGTGATCCTGCGCCCCAATCCGGAGGACCCATGAAAAAGAAACTCGTCTCCTTGTTGATCGTCTTCGTTCTGACTCTCTCAGGCTGCGTGGTAGCGACCCCAAGCGAAAATAACGAACTTGAGCAACTCAGGCAGCAAAACCAAAACCTTTCAGACCAACTGCTGGCATCACAGGATGAAATCAATACTCTCTCAACCCAAATAGCCGAACTCAAAAAATTCAGTAGCACACCTGAGCCGGTGGTGGATACTTTTGAGGGACTTGCTGCTCAGATCCTGCCGCTTCTGCAGAACCAGAATTTTTCCGCGCTGGCGCCTTTTGTCCACCCCGAACTGGGTGTGCGGATCTCTCCTTATGGTTATGTCAATGTGGACAATGACCAGGTATTCACCCGGGAACAGGTTGCGGGTTTTGCGAGCAACCAGGAACTCTACCATTGGGGTGTACAGGCGGGCAGCGGAATGGCCATCAACCTGACCGTCGCGGAATACTGGCCTGAATACGTCACCAGCCAAAATCCTGCCCAGGAATGGGGTTATGTGCTGGATCCCTCGCGCAAAGCCAGCAACACCATTGACAACTTCGCCGATGTCTACCCCGATGGGCATTATGTTGAATATCTCCAGCCCGGAACGGAAGCCTACGGCTACCTGGACTGGCAATCGCTGCGGTTAGGCTTCCAGCAAAGCGGAGATGGGGCTTATTACCTCTCGGCCATCATCCACGACGAGTGGACGCCTTAAGGTATGAAATAAATCAGTTGATCTGTGACTGGGCGATAAGTTCCTCAGCCAGTTTTTGCAGGCGTTCCCGCTCAGCCTGATCCTCGATGTGCTGTCGTTTCCAGTAGAGCTCCAGCAATTCTGCCGGGGTCATGCTGCTGGCTTCGAAGCTGTCGCCCAGGCGTGTTCGCGCTTCGGAGATCGGCTTCTTGACCAATTGGAAAGCAAAGGCATCCTTGAAGTGGTCATGGATGCGGGCTTCATCGATCAGGGTTTCGAGATCCCTGGGATAAATGAGGGTCAAGCGTACGATCGCCTCTGCTACTTCATCACTTGCAGGGATTGCCGCAAAGATTTTCTTGTTGACACCCAGCAGATCCTCCAACTCGACCCAATATTCCATGAAGCGGCGGATTGGCAACTGCTGCCAACGGTAACTGGTGTGACCCTTTTCAATCTCAGCAATGATGAAACCCTTCCCTTCGTTGATCTCGCCAAAATCAACGCGTTCGATCGAACCTGGGTAAATAACCGGGGGGTGTGAGCCCAGGTTGAGGTCCTGGTAGCGGTGGATGTGCCCCAGCGCCACGTAATCCAGCGCCGGATTTGCCACGAGTCCCGGCTGCAGGACGACATCCCGACCAATCTTGATGCTATTCTCATTGCCAAACTTTGCCCCGGCAATCGACGCATGCGCGGTCAGGATGGTGGGAAGGTTCGGGTCTAGATCAGCAATGGTCTGGCTGAGCCAGTCAGTCAACATTTTTTCTATAACTTCCTGCGGGTTTTCCTCATTGGTAGAATCCGCCGTCAGAGACGCCATGATGCCAGATCGGGTGATCCATGGGATGGCAACCACTTGTACTGGTACCCCATCGATGTCTTTTGGTCCGAGCAGCTTCAGGGAACTGACAACATGGATGTAATCCGGGCTGAGCGTGTCGAACTCCTGGATGGCGTGCGCGCGATATTGCGAGGGGGAGACGTCGTGGTTGCCGGTGAGCAACAGGGTCGGGATCTTCGCGCGCGAAAGGCGCATGATGCGCTTGCCCCACTCGCGCTGGAAAGTCGGCGCAGGGGAACGATCGCGGTAGGTGTCGCCGGCGAAAATGACCAGGTCGACCTTTTCATTGATGGCAGTTTCAATGATGACGTCCAGGGATTTCAGGAAATCCATCACGCGTTGCGGCAGTCCGGTCGCGGCATCGTGTTGACCATAATTGGCCATGTCGATGTGAGCATCAGCAAAGTGCAGGAGTTTGATCATGGGGTAATTATAATGTATGGGGGTCCGTGTTTTACCGCCCCGAGCCAAGCAAGTGGGAAAATATTGCCCAGTTGAAGATAAAAAAGAGCCTGCTCCAATAAGAATAGGCTCTTTTTGTTACAAAACACTTCTTTACGCTTCGTGGAATTCGCCATCCACGACGTCTTCATCATTGCCTTGAGGCTGACCGGGTTGTGGGCCAGGCTGGCCGCCAAATCCTGCTCCCGGCTGATCTCCACCGGAAGGTCCGGCTTGCTGATAGGCAGCGGTGCCGATCTTCTGCATCACTTCCTGCAGGGCATTGCTGGCATTGGTGATGGCACTGACGTCTTCACCAGTAATTGCGCTTCGCAGTACCTGGATCTTGGCTTCCGCGTCGTTGCGCAAGGCAGCGTCCACCTTCTCGCCGAGTTCCTTCAGAGATTTTTCGGACTGATACGCCAGGCTGTCGCCCATGTTGCGAGCTTCGATCAATGCCTTACGGCGATCATCTTCCGCTTTGTTTTGCGAGGCTTCGCGCACCATACGCTCCACGTCAGCCTTGTTCAGATTGGTTGAAGCGGTAATGGTAACTCTCTGCTCTTTGCCGCTGGCTTTATCTTTCGCGGTCACGCTCAGGATGCCGTTGGCGTCGATGTCAAAAGTAACTTCCACTTGCGGGATGCCGCGCGGCGCCGGAGGTAAGCCATCCAGGCGAAAGCGACCAAGGGTCATATTGTCGGTTGCCATCGGGCGTTCACCCTGCAAGACGTGGATATCCACGGCAGTCTGGCTGTCTTCCGCAGTCGAGAAAGTTTCGGTTTTCTTGACCGGAATAGTGGTGTTGCGTTCGATCAAACGGGTCATCACGCCGCCCAGGGTTTCCACACCCAGCGAGAGTGGGGTCACATCCAGCAGCAGCACGTCCTTGACGTCGCCAGCCAGCACACCGCCCTGGATGGCTGCTCCAATTGAAACAACCTCATCCGGGTTGACGCCCTTGTTGGGCTCTTTGCCATTGGTCTGCTTTTTGACAAATTCCTGAACCATAGGCATACGGGTGGAGCCACCCACAAGCACAACCTCATCGATGCGGTTCATGCCCACGCCAGCGTCCTTCATGACAGCCTGGAAGGGAGGCAGACAGCGATTGAGCAGGTGCTCAGTCATCTGTTCAAATTTGGCACGGCTGAGCTTAAGCAGCAGGTGCTTGGGTCCGCCGGCATCAGCCGTGATATAAGGCAGGTTGATCTCGGTTTCGAGCACAGTACTGAGCTCGATCTTGGCTTTCTCCGCCGCTTCACGCAGGCGCTGAAGCGCCTGACGATCCTGGCGAAGGTCGATGCCCTGGTCTTTGCGGAATTCTTCCGCCGCCCAGTTAACGATCTCGTTGTCCCAGTCATCGCCGCCGAGGTGGGTGTCGCCATTTGTGGCTTTCACTTCCACCACGCCGCCGCCAACTTCAAGCAGGGAGACGTCAAAAGTACCACCGCCGAGGTCAAAGACAAGAATGATCTCGTTTTCTTTTTTGTCGAGTCCGTAAGCCAGCGCGGACGCGGTCGGTTCGTTGATAATGCGCATCACTTCAAGCCCGGCGATCTTACCGGCATCCTTGGTTGCCTGGCGTTGGCTGTCGTTGAAGTAAGCCGGCACCGTAATGACAGCCTGGGTAACTTTTTCACCCAGATAAGCTTCGGCATCGGTCTTCAGTTTGGCCAACACCATGGCGGAAATTTCCTGCGGGGTGTAGCTTTGCCCCGTGACGGGGATCTGGATGCGGGCGTCGCCAGTGGGACCGGCAACAACCTTAAACGATACCATCGAGCGTTCCTGCGCCACTTCGTCATATCGGCGTCCCATGAAACGCTTCACGGAAGAGACGGTATTCTCAGGATTCACGATAGCCTGACGCTTGGCGGGAATGCCCACCAGGCGTTCACCGTTTTTGTTAAAAGCCACCACGGAAGGCAGCAAGCGCGACCCTTCCGAGGTAGAAATCACAGTGGGGGATCCACCTTCAATGATGGAGACGACACTGTTAGTGGTTCCCAAGTCAATTCCAATAATTTTTCCCATATTCACTCCTTGTTATCTAAAAACTAACATAATCAAAGTGACTAAATCATAATATTTGTTTGATAGAGTGATATTAACATTTTGTTGGACGCGTATTAGCACCAAGATACAGCCTGGCAGATAATTGCATTTTTGGTTTCTTTAAGGTACAGGCAATGGCATTACCAGCCTGCAATCCTTTATAATTGAAGCAGAAAACTTCGAAAGGAAGATAAAATGAGCAAAAGTTCCAGTTGGTTTTTTGGCGCGCTGCTTGGCGGGCTGATTGGCACCACGTTAGCCAGACTGTATGCGCCTTACTCAGGCGAAGAATTAAAAGCAAAAATCTGCGACTACATCCAGAATGTGCGTTACGAAGTGGAACAAGCAGGTATCGAGAAACGGGTCGAACTCGAAACACAACTCGAGGAGTTGCGTTCAGGCAAAGCCTAAACACCGCTTAGGGGGGGATTAAGGGTACGCGGTTCCGGTGGGTGTTGGCCCGGGAGTGACGGTCGGTCCGGGCGTGGGGGTCACGATGATCGGACGCGGCGTTGGTTGGAGCGTGGGCGTGGGCAGGTAAGTGCTCGGCTTCGGCGTGCTCAAGAGGTCATTGATGCTGCCCTCTTCGAGTTGGGGCATGGTTGAAACGTCTTCAACGTAGGGGATGCCGGCACGACAGACTTCCTCCAAGTTGGATGAGATATTTTCCCAGGTAAGTGGATTGCCGTTATTGATCGTGCGCTGCATGGCGTTGCCCAGGCAGCCCGGACCCGCGTTGTAGTTCAGCAAAGTAAATTTCCACAGGTCCTCATACCTCGCGACTTGCCCGGGTTGGCGACCGGTGGTGTTGTAAATGATCTGGCGCACCTGCTCGCAATTCGCCAGGAGGCTGCGGGCAAAAATGCTGATGCTGAAATTTGCCTGGGTCAGGTCGATCCCCACCGGACAATCAGGACAGGCAGCATTGACCTTTTGGACGAGCGCTCCGCGCAACATTTCCTGTTGGGCAGGATCAAGGTTGCCAAAGCCGCGCTGGCAGGTCTCATCCGCCAGGATCAGCGGACAGAACTGGCTATAGAAAGCCGGATTCCAAAGCAAAACCCCGTCCGCGCCAATATCACTCAGATGACCAAGGCCGGCCTCGCGGACTTTCTCGTAAATTCCAGGCCAAAATTGGCTCTCGCGGCTGAATATATTTTTCATTAATTGAGCGGGAACGCCAGTGTCATCAGCAACCCGGATTATTTCCGAATCAAACTGGTTTTGCCAGTCATCCACCACCGGCTGGGCGGCGTCCATGCCACAGGCATCCGCGGCGCCGTTAGATTGAAGCCCGCCAGAGGAGCAAGTGCCGGCATCCACCAAGCCCTGCTTGATGAGCATCCCTGCCAGGAGGTAATATTCGTTTTTCGATACCAACTCCTCCGCCAGTTGAGGCGTCCTGAGCCAGGAGGGGGGTCCATCCACCGGCAGGAACGATTGCCAAATCTCAGAACAGGTAGACTGACCTTCGCCCAACCACTGGGAACTCAGCACATCCACGTAATAACTGGGCTTGTCGGCGGTGGGTTGATCGGGATTGGCAAAGTCGCCCCAGGGGATCACGCGAACTTGCGCGGCATAGCGATCGCTCGAATCGCCGTAGCTCGATTCCGCCCAAAATTCCACCTGGACGCCTTCCATGCCAGTGGGGCTCAGAGGCAGGTCGCAGGCGCTGCCCGGGCAGCTAAAACCGGCGCCGTTGACAGTGCCAAGGATCTGGATGATCTGTTCGTTGGGGAGCGGCTCCACTGCCTGCAGACGCAGATAGGGCAGCGTGGTGCAGTTGTTTTGACCCGGTACATTGTTGCAATTGGATATCGACACAAAAACTTCCGGTGAAGGCAGGCTGATCTCCACCTTGCGCGTGGCAGGCGTTACGCTTGCCTTATGAAGATACAAGCCTTTACATTCCTGGGGGTTGGTGATGTTCTCATCAAAAACGCAGGCGCTGGTATCCAACCACTGCTTTTGGATGCTTGAGCCGCAGTAATAGAGCACTTCGGAGGCATCAGGCCAGGATTCGTGCTCAGTATAAACCTGGCAAACGATTTTTGAAGTTTTCCACGAGAGCAGCCACCACTCGTAGATGGTGTAATCGACTTCGATTGTGATAAAGCGGTTAACGCCTGCGGAAGGTAATGAGATCGACTTCGCGGGAGCAGTTCCGATCAGACCCAGCAATAGACCACACACCATCAGGACTCTGAGGAGCGGGAATAATTGCTGATATTTGGTCCGTCTAAACATATTCTCCATTTTTTACGGATACCCTGGCGGTGTTGATGTTGGGGTGTAGAAAGCCGCCGTCGGTATCGGGTAAGGTTCAGAATTAGTGGCAGTCGGCCCGGCGGTTGCTGTGCGCGTTGGCGTCGGGGTTGGCGTGCGAGTCGCGGTCGGCTGACCAGGCTGAGTCGATGTGCGCGTGGGTGTGGGCTGCCCAACTGGCGTATTGGTCGGCCAAATTGGCACGTAAGGCGTTGCCTGCGCGGTTTGCGTGAGCGCGACAGCGATGGTCACCTGGGCTTCATAAGTCAGCACGATCTCCCCAAGGGGAGAGGGCTCGCTGATCACCGCCAACGCCTGGGCAAAAATCTCCGCAACTTCCTCTTCACGCGGAAGCAGGACTTTGGTCTGCGTGTTATCAGGCAATTCCCACTGGCGCAACTGTTCCCATCCCAAAACGAAGTAGCTCACCCGATCCGGATCTCCGAGGCGCAGCGCCAAGGGAACGCGAAGCAGGAGATCGAGCAGGGAAATGTCAGTTTCGAGATGATCCTGGTAGGAAGCATACAAAACCGGCAACCGGGCTAATCTGCCATTTTGAACTAATTTGGTAAAGAGCAACTGCAAAA
>DAISYV010000066.1:0-9276 GCA_036825115.1 Anaerolineaceae bacterium
GAACACCACCATCCAATTCCCCGATGGCACCCTCGCCCACCACTTCGGCAGCTCCAACAAGCTGTTTACTCTATAACATAACCCACTCCTCGGAGGGGGTCCGTCGCAGATCCCAGCCTCGAAGAGGCGTGTGGATGTAGCGTAGCGACCGGGGGGGTGGGATTAGCTTGATGGAGGGGGCATCGAGCAGCGATTGGGTGGGGATTTATCGTAGCACCAAAAGCTCGAGTATCATCCCCCATGCTCACTCGCACAGTCGTAAATCCGGATGTATACTCGTAGTCAGAAATTCATTAGGTGACCATGGACAACATCATCAACTGGCTGCTAAGCGGTGACATTTCAATTCAGTACGTGACCCACCGCGATCTCCTCGGCTCGGGTGAAAGCACGCTCTCACTCCTGCAGAGCCGCATCCCGGGCGAGGGTTTTGGCGCGCGGTTGCTTGCCCGCCGCACGGAGAGCGGTCACTGGGGGATGCACTGGTATCAGCCAAAGTGGACCTCCACCCACTACACTTTGCTCGACCTCAAGAATCTGTGTGTGCCTGAAACGCTCGCGCCCTGCAGGGAAATGGTCTCGCGGATGTTCGAGGAGTGCGCGCTCGGGGATGGTGGCTTGAACCTCGCGAAGTCCGACCTCCCCAGCGATGTTGCAGTAAATGGGATGATCCTGAATTACGCCAGTTATTTTTGCGGGTCAGACACACGCGTTGGCAGGTTGGCAGATCATCTCGTTGGCTGTCAGCTGGCGGATGGGGGGTTCAATTGGGATCGCGCTGCCCAGGAAGGCGAACCGCACGCAACGATTTGCGTGCTGGAAGGGCTTGCGCAGGTTCAAAGGTCAGGTGCCGGCCATCACCAGGGGGATGTGGCTGAAGTGTTGAAGCGGGGAAGCGCGTTTTTGCTCTCAAATCACCTTTTTATGTATGCCAGGGACCGGAGATTCTCGCTGTTGAGCTATCCGTACCGCTACCGCTACGATTTGCTGCGGGCGTTGGAGTTCCTGGCGGACGTGGGAATGCCCCTGCATCCGGAGATGCTGCCCGCGCTTGAGTGGTTGAGGGAGAAGCGAAAGTCGGACGGCCTGTGGCAGCTTGAGCACGCGCACAAGGGGAATGTGCACTTTGAGATGGAAGCGGTCCGCCAGCCAAACCATTTCATCACGGTGAAAGCCCTGAGAATCCTGCGGAATTACGGCGAGGAATGATCCCCAGGGGAAGCCTAGTTGATCACACCCCCTTCTTGGTGGAGGGCATCGCAAAGCGAGGGGGTGGGCATGTCTTATTCTGAAAACAAAACCCCCGGTCTTCCAACCAGGGGTTTAATCAAAAATGAGCGCGCAGAGGATCGAACTCTAATAAATTCTGAAAACGAATTTTCACCTATTCCTGAGGATAGTAGATAAACGATTCATTTCTAATGGGATTTCCCACGCCATTACACAGATATTGTTTTGCTATTGACCCAGTTGAGTTTTCAATACCAACAGTTGCAGAAGCAATGTTGCTTACCGTTTTGTACTGAATCTTGATGTTGTTTCCCTTCCTTAACAATATCTCAAAAGTCTCATAATCATTACTCCCAACTCGTTTTACGCCGTGCCATTCAATGACAAAAGTGTTAGCGTCTGTGTATTTTACATAGACATTACCATTACTGCCTCCAATGGGAAGAAGATCGTCCCAAAACGCATAAATCGCATTATTTGGATTATTACTTGACGGAATACACGAGTTTGAATAGTTACTGTAACCACTTCCAAAACTAATGAACCCGTTGGAAGAAACATAAATGCCTGTATAGAGATTGCCGTAAAAATAGAAAAGAAATGGCATTTCAACATATTGGTATGTGTCATCACCTAGGGCAATAATGGTTCCCCCAATCGAAGCATCTATCCATTGATAACTCTCAGGTTTGCTTACAGAAGGCAAATAAATTGATAAAGGATCAGATGCTACTGGAGGGGCAGTATGATTGGTCGTAACAGAAACTATTTCACTTTGATATCCAAATTCATCTTTAAATTGAACATAAGCCCAGTCACTAGTTGGCAAGATAACATAGGGATAGTACTCTTGCCATGTTGAATTAGGTAGCGAATCGGACCAAACAAGCATTTCTGTAATATTCCCCATGCTACTTTCAGCGGATACTTCGATAATCATCATGTTTTCTACCAAACGATATAGAATAACACTACCAGTGACTTCTCCAGAGTTATTCGAAATATCAGATAGAGGAAGGCTTTGAGAGTCGACTTCTCGTAGATCGGCTTGTGGCAATAGAACTGGCGAAACTTCAGTACAATTCGGTTGGGCGGAAGGAAATGTACAGAGAGGTGCTCCTCGGTATATAGCCATTGTGTCAAATTGCCAATTATTAAATACCAGACTACTCAATGTCACATTTTGACCACATTTATTACCAGGATCCCAAACCAAATAATTTGCAGGATCATTTCCTTGCCCAGCGACCACTAATACCCAATGAGAAGAATCATAATCTCCATCCAGAGAACAATTACCTTTTGGTTTGCACATGCCTAAAATTACTGGCCGATTATTTGTATTAATTTCTTCATCAAGAGTTACATAAGTGAACGACTCTCTATTAACGTAAGTGGCTTTTCCAGAAGAACAATTTGAAGCCTTGCCCCAGTCGAATGGACAAGCACTAAAACCCATGCAATCACTAAGATTGGGAGGTGTCATTTCTGATTCATCGGTCGTGATAAAAGCCCCGTAATGCCTAAACAACATCGTGGCAGATGTTAATGTACAACCCCCCTCACCTAGCGTATCAAAATCCACTCCGCATCCCCGTAAAGGATGTTCATTAATACCATTAGGATCTTCTTGCCAATAGAACGGAACCTCACAAAGTGGTTGTGAAAGGATATAGCTTGCATCCATAGCGATTTGAGTTTCTGCACCATCTTGACTTTTGGACAAACTTGTTACATAGATAGACTTAGCAATCTCAATGCTAGTATTAGGATTGATAGATGTGTGTAAAGGTGAATACCTAATATTGGCGTGTTCATTATCAGATGCCACAGAGTAAGTAGTACTGTGTATACTTCTATTGACTTTTGCAAAGATTGGATACCCTGTGGATATATAATTGTTGATTGCTAATATAGTCTCAGGAGTACCATCGAAGTTGTAGTCTTTGATTCTAGCGATATTGTCTGAGTGTAAATATTCCACAAAATTTTTAATTTCAAACTCAACCCCTAAATTTTCAATTGAATATACTTCTTCATACATAAATCCAGCTAGAATATTCGAATCGGGAATTAACTTAACATTTTTGTGAAGCTTTAGATGATATCCACTTTCGTTAATATCCCAAGAATAATGTAGCTGGCTCGCCCCAATTGCCTCAATTGTTCCTTGGGGGTACTCACTTCTTGTTACTTCTAGAAATGTTATAGGTGACGAAACACCCACAGGCGTTACTTCAATTACAAACGAGTTAACATCATCAAAACTTACCGCGAAACCAATAGCATCTTCATAGGTTAAACTTGCTCCGATAACCCAAGCATTGGTACCCCAACTTCCACCGCTATCTTCGAACGTAAGATCTGCAACATACCAAATTGTCTCGAGATTAGAATTGCCAAAAATATCAGCTTGGAACGATAAGCTTGATGCGGTCGCCGAGTTCTCACCAAAAACAGTTTTGACCTCGATCATACCCAATGAACCTAAAAGACAACAGACAAACAACAAAGCAATTGTCTTCGAGTAATGTTTCTTGACAATTCGGAAAAAATGCTGTAATCCAAAAAATCCCAGTAAATATTTTTCCATATCGCCCTCCAGATATATATCAACACAAAATTCAGAGACAAGACTGAAAAGTAATACGATCTTTGTTTGAATTATAGTCTACTCCCCAAGCAACACCAAAATTGCCAGATACTCTGATTGGGTTGAATTTTTGACAAAGCGTGCTTTAAAACTATCATTATTGGAATAAGTCGGGTTAACATCACCAGATTACGTAAAAACAAAAAGCCCCCGGTCTTGCAACCAGGGGCAAATAAAAAATGAGCGCGCAGGGGCTCGAACCCTGAACCAACGGCTTAAAAGGCCGCTGCTCTACCATTGAGCTACGCGCCCAAGCAGGACGAACTAAGATTTTAGCACGCACTGCGAAGCGCGTCAACTGAATTCGGGGGTCAAAATCTTTAATTGAAAGAGCAAAACCTGCAAACCGAACACCTCTCGCCAGAAGTGCGGGAATCGCCCCCACCCGCGAGTATAATTAGGCAAACGTTCAACTACCGAGGTGACGAATGACGAAACAAGCTCTCCCCCACGGTCTCTGGCCATCCCCAATCACTCCTGCTATGCTTGCGGGCGGCATCCGCCTGAACGACGTGCAGTGGTCCCCGGACGGCAATTACATGGTTTGGTCGCAATCGCTGGACGGTAAAACCAGCTTGTTCGCCAAACCCGCCCACGACCCGGCCTTCAACCTGAGCGGAGAGCTCAACCCCTCCGGCGGGGTCGGCTACGGCGGAGGTGATTTCTGCGCCGGGCGAGAGGGAGTGGCGTTTGCCGAACGCAACGGGCGGCTTTACTTCAAGCCCTACGCGGATGGCGTGGCGCGCCCGATCACCCCGGCTTTCGGGGGCTGCGCCTCGCCGGTGATCACGCCGGATGAGCGCTTTGTGATTTTCGTCCACACCTACGAGAACAAAGACGTGCTGGCGATTGTCCCGCTGGACGGCAGCGCCTGGCCCAGGATCCTCAGGCAGGGCGCGGATTTTTACATGCAGCCGGCAGTCAGCCCCGATGGCAAGCTGCTCGCCTGGGTGGAGTGGGATCACCCGAATATGCCCTGGGATGGCACTAGGCTTTACCTGGCTGCTCTCAACGCGCAGGCAGGCAGCCTCTCCGACGTAAGATTGCTTGATGGGGATGAGAACGTTCCCGTCTTCCAACCGATCTTTTCGCGCGACGGCAGCCAGCTCGCCTGGCTGAGCAACGCCGGCGAACTGGACCAGCTGAAGTTGCTGCACCTTGCCAGCGGCGAGGTGGAAACGCTGGTGCAGGACCGCGTGATGATGCCGCCCGCCTGGGTGCAGGGCATGCACGCGTTGGCATGGTCCCCCGACAGCCAACAGATTTACTTCCTCGAAAATCAACTTGGACAAACCAGCCTGCGCAGCATTAACCTGAACACCAGAGAGATATCTGAAATTGACACCACCCCCTACACCCATATCGAGCAGCCCTGCGTCTCGGCGAAAGGCGAACTAGCGCTGATCGCCCAATCCGCCGCGAAACCGCCGCGTGTGCTGCGCATCGCGAATGGACAAACAGAAGTGATCGCCCGCAGCCAGAGTGAGGTTCTGCCGGCGGCGTTCCTCAGCCAGCCCCAGGCAATCGCCTGGCAGTCCTCGGATGGGGTCACGGTGCACGGGCTCTACTACCCGCCCGCCAATCCCGATTTTGAGGTTGAGGGAGCCCCACCGGTGATCGTTTACATCCACGGCGGACCGACCTCCCAGGTTTTTGATGCCTTCAACCTCGAGGCGGATTTCTTCACCAGCCGTGGTTACGCCTATTTCGCGGTCAACTACCGCGGCAGCACCGGCTACGGGCGGGCGTATCGCGATGCGCTGAGAGGCGCGTGGGGCAAGGTCGACCTGCAGGATACGATCGAAGGCACGCAGGCGTTGATCGCACGCGGGCTGGCAGACCCGGCCAGGCTGATCATCAAGGGCGGCAGCGCCGGCGGCTTCACGCTGCTCAACGCGCTGGTGCACCACCCCGGTTTCTTCAAAGCCGGCTTGTGTTCTTACGGCGTCTCCAACCTCTTTGACCTGGACACGCATAAATTCGAAGCCCATTACAACACCTCTCTGGTGGGTGAGTTACCCGCAGCAGTAAAAAAGTACCACGCCTGGTCGCCAGTTTTCCATGCCGACAAAATCAGGGATGCTATTGCGGTCTTTCAGGGCAGTGACGACAAAGTGGTCCCACCTGAACATTCCGAGTCCATCGTCCGGGTGCTAAGGGCAAACCGCGTTCCGCATGAATACAAGCTGTATGAGGGTGAAGGGCACGGCTTCCGCAAAAAAGGTAACCTGATCGACTACTACGATACGGTCGATCGTTTTCTCAAACAGCATGTGATCTTTAGCTTCGAGGAGGAAGCATGACAACCCGGGAATTTACGCTTAAATCTTCAAATGGTGAAACGCTTTGGGGGCAGGTCTGGGAACCTGGAGAAAAAACCCGCGCGGTAGTGGTGCTGGTGCATGGTCTTGGCGAGCATATCCAGCGCTATCAGCATGTTGCCGACAAATTTAACGCCAAAGGCATTGCCCTGTTGGGTTTTGACCAACAAGGGCACGGCAAGGCAGGCGGAAAACGGGGTGTGATCAACTCCGCGGCTGGCTTGATGGAAGATATTACCAAAGCCATAAACCTTGCCAAAGAACGCTTCCCCGGTCTGCCGGTGTTCCTCTATGGGCACAGCATGGGCGCGTTGGAAGTCTTGTATTACGGGCTTAATGGAACCGAACGCCCAACTGGCATCCTCGCCACCAGTCCCGCGCTGGACATTTCCAGCATGTCCAAGGCTCAGCGTGGTCTGGTAAAGCTGCTGAAGAACGTCCTGCCAGATTTGGCTGTTAATAACGGCTTGCCCATTGATGGACTTTCAAGGGATCCCGGGAATAACAATGCTTATCGCGTCGACCCCCTGGTGCACCCCAAAGCCAGCGTGCGCCTGGCGGCTTTCATGATGGAGGCAGCGGAAGACGTGATGGCGAAAGCCAATGAATGGGATGTGCCGCTCTACCTGGCACACGGCAGTGCCGATCCAATCTGCCCGGTGGCTGGCTCGGATCAGTTTGCGCAGCGCTTGGGCAGCAAGGTGACCTACAAACGTTGGGATGGTTTTTATCACGAGACGCACAACGAACCTGAAAAGGACGTCGTCATCGCAGCCATGCTGGATTGGGTCGAGAGCCAGCTAAGCTAAGTTTTTTACGTGACGGCGGAGTGATCCCGCGAGGGGTGATTTGTAGGCAGAGGATCTGAGGTGGTTTCATGCCAACCTTCGGCATTCACCTAATCTTTGTAGGGTGGGTAGGCGTCACAAAGTTTATGCATGAGCTCACAGGGTTATAGCCTACCCATCGCAGCACAAGCAGATTGATTTATCGACGATTTACTTCGTCCGAACTACGAACTTCATCTAATCTTTGTGGGGTGGGTAGGCGTCATAAAGCCTGTGCAACAGCACGCCTGGTTATAGCATACCCACCGCAGCACAAGCAGATCGATTTATCGACGATTTACTTCGTCCGAACTACGAACTTCATCTAATCTTTGTAGGGTGGGTAGGCGTCATAAAGCCTGTGCAACAGCACGCCTGGTTATAGCATACCCACCGCGGCAAAGCTGTTTTTGGTGGGTTGACTACTGCGCTGTCAGGACAGGCCAAGGTCCTTTGACGCCACCCCCCCCCTACGAAGGCTCTCTTGCGCACTCCGCTGTTTAATTTGTCATTCCTAACAAAACCAATTAACCTTGACGGGGTTGGGTTCGTCCGGGATCGCGACCGCTTGCAGCGCCGCCAGCATCTTCTCGCATTCTTTTAGTGCGAAGGCTTCATGTTCTTCCCAGGGTACGTCCATGCCAAGCTGGTCATAAGCAACGACAACCCCGCCGTAAAGGGCTAAACCAAGAGAATGCATCGCACTGTGGATGCTGGAGGCTGCCTGCCCGATTGCCCGGGCAGCCGCCTGGGCAGCAGGGGTCCCTTCGGCATCATTTGCAGCTTCATGGCAAGCCAGGATATATTTCTTAGCCTCTGGCAACTTCACTTCTTTCCGGAGCCATTTCCGGGCATATTCCAACGCCAGCTGCGGCCTTTGATCCCCGGGGAAGTGCTTGGCATAGATGGGCAGAAAGTGCTCATCCGCATATCCGACAGCCCAATTCACCAACGTTTCCTTGCTCTGCGTTTCGATCAGGCGCATGAGGCCCAAAATCGGCTCCGCCTCCCAATTGCTCAGCATTTTGCGGTACTTCACCTTGGTAATACTCCTTAGTCTAATGAGTGGGATTATATCGAAATATTACAAGTATAGAAGTTGAATTCACCTCACGGTATCTTCAAATTTCCTCGAACACGCAAGCTATCTTTGGCGAAATAAACCCTCCCTGTTCAAAGGGAGGGTAACTAGTATCTTTTATGGGGTCTGAAGAAATCAAGGGTTAAGTGATTCTGCCATCAAGATTAGTTGTTGAGGGTCAGGTCCTGTAAAATTGATGCTTTTTCCGTCTTTCACGAAAACGAGTGAGTAAAAAGGAATTGTCGGATCCCAAGCAAAACTATCATTATTCCAACCACCTTTGTAAAGACCTGCCGCGTACATTCCGTTCAAACTAATCTCCTCCAAGGTCTCTGTACCTACGACCATGATACTTGCGCTGTCTGAGACAATCATCGCGATATTTCCATTTCCTGGATTAACCCATGTGACTTCAGCCCAATCCCCCTTACCTTCAGATGAATCCTCGACATGATAAAACAAGTATTGGTCTTGTTCCACACCGAAACCCTCGGGTATATAAGCTGGAAGGATCACACCATTTTCTGCGGCTTGCTCAATTGGGATAGCAACAGGCTGGATTGTTGTTTCTTGATCGGTAAGAGGGTGTTCCTTGCTAATGAGGAAACCTTGATCTCCAATGGTAATAACCAGATCCTGAAGCTTGGCTCGGACGCTTGGGACCGCCAAAACCATTGAAATGACCGCAACGACCAACACCATCGAGAAGCCGACCGCCAGGTGTGCCCTTCTTAAGCCAGGCTTTGGTGCCTGTCTTTGATTGAGTTCTTCAAGTCTGTTTTTTAAGTGTGTGCTAAAGTTTTTATTCGGATGCTGCCTTAGCGAGTACATAAAATTGTCATTCATTGTCTACCTCCATTTTTTTTCGTAAAGATTCAACAGTTCTAAAGAGACGAGTCCCAACGTTGGATTCGGAGAGATGAAGCAGTTTCGCGATCTCACGGTTATTCAAACCTGCACCATATTTGAGGGCAACCAATTCTTGTTCTTTTTCCGGGAGCATGG
Organism: Anaerolineaceae bacterium; assembly: GCA_036825115.1. GTDB lineage: Bacteria > Chloroflexota > Anaerolineae > Anaerolineales > Anaerolineaceae > Mesolinea. Next base: position 9,118 of record DAISYV010000066.1, read on the forward strand.
CAATCAAGCGCTTGAGCAGAATTTTCGCCTCAAACTTGTCACGATCGAAAAGATCAGTTTGTGAGTCTTCTGTCTCCAATGGAACTAACTTGGAGGTGTATCTTCGATGCTCGCGCAGATACTCTCTAAAAACATTGCGAGCTATGCCAAAAACCCAAG
>DAISYV010000066.1:9376-11595 GCA_036825115.1 Anaerolineaceae bacterium
TCGGTATACTCGCTTTCCAAGCGAGCGCACTAGGCCAGCTATGCGACCTCTCCGCGTGAGCCGCTATTATAACAGAATTTTGCCGCTGTGAAGGGGTAAGCCAACCACACCGTAGTTATTCTTTTTAATTAACAACAAATCGCTGCAATCTTCTCAACGGTATTTGCGATGAGAGCCTTTCGTTTACCGGCAAAGGTCCAATTAACCACGCCTGTCGCGCTCAGCTTGCCGCCTTTGGCTTGCACGAGTTTTTCCATGCCTCTGATGGTCTGGTTGCCGCCCCAGGAGGGAAACGGAAATGCCTGCGTGACAAAACCAGCCGCTAGTTTTCCCTCAAGTGAAGGTATCTCCTGCAGGTACACCTGCATCACAGCTGGCAATCTGCCACCGTAGACTGGTGCCGCGAAAACGAGCATGTCATAGCCCTGGGTGGATGGGGCATTTGTCAGCGTGACCCTTTTTGGATCCATTTCCAGATCATTGCTTGCCATCACTTTTTCCAGGGCTGCCTTACGTCCCATTTCAATAAGCCTGTCACGTAATTTCTCTGCAACCGATAATGTGTTACCTGTTTTGGAAAAAACAATAATGCCAATATTCATAATGCCCTCACGGTATCAAAATTTTGAATATGCTGGAATCTGCCAGCGAGATATCATACTACGAATATCAAACTGGCAACGCTAAACTGCACAATATTGGTGAAATGGTGCGGAAGCGACTTTATGGTTAGAAAAGCACGTTTGAAAGATCGTCGCGATACTGCCGCACAGTCGGGTAGGTATCCCCCAACACTTCCAACAATGCCAGGTAGATGTCGTGCAGTTGACCGTCATGGAAGTGTTTATCCTTGCGCAGGATATCCAGAAAACCATCCAAAGCGATCTCAATTTTGCCACCGCGTGCCAGGCGCAGACCATTGCGATAGGCTGCCTCCAGCGGATTTGCGTTCACCTGCGGCAGGGAGTCGAAACTGACATAAGCCTTAGCCAGTGGGAGCAAGCTCTTGGCTGTTTTAAATTCAGAGCTGGCAGGAAAGCTGTTGAGAATGACGTAGGCATCCTGCGCTCTGCCCTGCCAAAGTAGAGCACGCGCCAAAGCCAACAAGCCAGCCGGCTCGCCATGACTCTCGTAAACATACTGCGCCAGGGCTTCTTCCGCTCCAGCCAGGTCGCCCAGCAGCATCAGGCTCTTGCCCTTCTCAAGCAGCAAATTGCCGGCTTTAGGCAAGACCCGGTCCACAAGCAGGCGTAGGTTCTGCTCGCTGAGCACGCCGGCAACCTCCGCCACGATCCGTCCGTCCACGAAGGCTTTTACCGCCGGTACCTGCTGTACCTTTAGACGGGTAGCAAGTTTGGGCTGGTCGTCCACGTTGATGCGCGCCAATCTGAACCCGCCATCGGCTTCGTGCGCCAGCTTGGTGAGCTCGCGCGACTGCACCCGGCAGGGAATACACCATGGCGCCCACAGGTCGATCACCACAGGCACTTCGGTTGAGTAATTCACCACCTCAAACTCGAAAGTGTCTTCGCTGATGTCAATTATGTTCGCGGCTGCCATGTGTTGTCACCTGGGTTAATTCTAACAGAATTACTCCTCGTCTTCCGGGGGAGTGATCGCCGGCTGTTTGATCTCGACAACATCCCCATGGTAGTCCACCACGATTCTGAAGCCCGTCATGCCCAGATAATTCCGCATGTCCTGGGGCAGTCCGGTGTTGCGCAACTGGTCAAACTGCTCCTGGGAGTTTTCAAGCTGCTGCCGGATGACCGCAATCGAAAAAATATCTTCCTGACCGAGCAATTTTGCGGTCTGTTCACTTAAAAAATCCTCATTGCCGCTGATTCCGGATGTGAGGGCGTCCCAAACCTGTTGGTCGACCGCCTCAGCGGGGATGTGGCGTAAGAATCCGCCATCATCCAACACATAGCTGGGGTCATCCCCCACCCAGGTCACGGCCAGGGGTTGATTCGCTGTATCAAAAACCAAGCCTTCAAAAAGCGCTCTCTTCACGTTGTCCTTCCTTGTTACTTCTATTCAGTGATTATAGCGAAAGACTATATAAGAATAATTAACAAACCTGGACAGCGTCAGAATCGTGGCTTCTTTCTGGTGGAAGTCGCGGTAGGGGCACGGCAGTTGTTAAGACAATGATGGTTTACAATTTGTGTGGGGTGATTATTTACACTTTTATCTTTAAGACAGGTCATTTTGGATAA
>DAISYV010000067.1:0-11006 GCA_036825115.1 Anaerolineaceae bacterium
ATCGTTTTACCGGAATTGCTATGAGAGGCAAGGACGATGTTGCGAATAGAGGCGGTTGAATATTCTTTCATGTGTGTGACCTTCCTATGATCAAGCTTGGTGCCCGGCACCAGGCGTATTTTAATGGGCAATAAGGTTTCCTTAAACGCCGAATTTTTATTATATCAAAAAAGGAAATGGAATCCCACCCAATTTCAAGGTTTTTTCCCTAATTGGTGAGAGAAGTAAGGCAGATTTTGTGGAATCAAACTGGAAAAACCTTACCTGGGTTTGTGCAGATTATAGATCGATCGTGCCAAATAGGAATGTCAGCGGGATGTGCGCCCGGTTTTTCCAGGCAGTGGTGGTGTGATCCTCACCCGCAAAGTGCCAACTGGCAAATTCCTTGCCTTCACGATAGCCTCTTTCGCGCAGCAGAGCATCAACTTTGGCTTGCCACGGTTCGTAATCGCGGTCAAGCCCTTCACTGCCATGGTCAAAGTAGAGCTTGTGATTACCGGGCAAGGGAAGATGCTTCTCCAGGTATGTCAGCATGCCCTCGCCAGTCGCCGGCCAATGCGTGGAAAGACAGGCAGCTTTGCCAAACACCTCCGGATACTCGCATAAGGCGTAGAGGGTGATCAATCCCCCCAGGCTCGACCCCATCAGGGCTGTGTTTTGAGCGTCGCGCAGGGTGCGGTAGCGGTCGTCGATGGCAGGTTTGAGGGTATGCACCATCCAGTCGAGGTAGAGGTCGGATACAATTTTTCGTGTTGCTGTTTTTCCGACGAATCTGTTTTCTTCAGATCTATCCGTCTCACCAAAATTGCTGAGCGCTTTTGCCGGCAGATAATCTCCTGAGCGGTTGAGCGTGCTTGAGATGGCAACTACCACGGGCGGAAAGATTTTTTCTTCCTCGGCAAGGCGGGCGATGGCACGATGGATTTCCCAGCCTGGGATGCCTTTCTTCCAACTATCGAAAACCGTTTGTCCATCCTGAACGTAGAGCACCGGGAAAGATTGGCTTGGGTTGGCATGGTAGGCTCGTGGCAGCCAGACATCCACCCGTCTGCGATTGAGACCGGGGACGTTAAGATCACGATGGGTTTCCAGCTGAACTTTTTCCATACTTGTCCTTTTCAAAACATTATACGAGTATAATTGCGATATTCCATATGGAGGTTCTGCATGAAAACATATCATCTTGATCCGAAAAAACTCAGAGAACAAATACGCAATATCTATTTGATGTACGGCATCACCCTGGTAATTCTACTGATCCTGAATTACTTTATGTCTCGTGGGCGGGAAATAAACAACCAAAACTGGCTGACACTTGGTTTGATAGTATTAATGTTTGTTGTTGTTGGATGGAATTCGGTCAGACAGCGCAAAGCTATCTGGGATCAGTATGAATTGACCGTGGATGAGACAGGAATTTCACAGAAGCAACCAAAAGCCGCCGATATCTTCCTGCCACGGGCTGAGATCACTGGCATGAAAGAATCTAAATTTGGCTTCACCCTAATGGTCAAGGATCAGCATCCTGTGATGGGCATTCCGAAAATGCTTACCCCTGCAGACTACGAGGAAATCAAGGGGATCGTGGAAGGCTGGCTGCGAGACGCAAAACCGGTCGTATTGGATGTGGAAGTAGTCGAAGATGTGCAGGCAGTTTTGCCGGAAGATCAGCCAGTCCTGGACGCTTCGCTTGAACCCGAGGCACTCCCGATTGAAGAACCTGAAGTGCAGGAACCTCCCGAGTCGCCGGAAGCTTAGCGAACATCTTATCCAACAAGAAGCCCGGAGTTTAGACTTCGGGCTTCTTTTACAACTTCTTGATCATCTTCCAGGCGGGTTCATGGCAGGTTTGCCATTCGCCGTTCTGGTCCTGATAGCGCCAGACGCCGGGGTCAGGCCCGATCATCCGATAACCGTGTTTCTCGTACATGCGGCGCGCAAGAGGATTTGCGCGTGCCACGTTTAACCTCAAGAAGCGAAAGCCTCTTTCACGCAGAAAACCTTCCACCATTTCGAGTATAAAGCCTCCCAAGCCCTGGTCACGATAGGCGGGTTTGATACGAAAAGAAAAGAGGTAAGCCTGGAAGACCCCATCCGCGAGTTCACGCTGGCGCGAAAGCAACAACAAGAAAACCTGACCGATCACCTCCGCGTCCGGGTTTATAGCAACCCAGACCAGCGTGTTTCCACCGAGACTATTCTCGTAATGCTGCTGATACAGCTTTCGAAAATGGGCATATTCCCCATCCCATTCCAAACCAGGCAAGTCAGCTTTTTCCAGCGGGCGGATGTGAATATGCTCACCGGAGGGCATGATGTAATCAGCCTCGAGCATTACAGTGTGGTTCATTCCTGTCGCAATAACCTGTTTAAGAGCTGTTTTTCTTCTTCTTCAGAGTGAATTTGTTCGTCCAACCAGGCATTCTTTAGCGTGCCAAGGATAAGTTCGTAGCGTGGAGAGGGGGGCAGTCCAAGCGCGCGCAGGTCTTTTCCCGTTGTGAACGGACGAACGTGCCTGTATGTATCTTCATAGGTTTGCAGGATTTGACGGAGTTCCAGTTGATCGTAAGCGGCAAAAACCGCCCGGAGAGGAATGGGATGGAAGTTCTCAAGCTGTTGGGTTACCTCGCTGGGTTTTTGCTCAGTTAGTGCAGGCAATAAGGTCCAAATTGCCTGGGTTTCTGCAATCCAGCCCAGCAGTTTCCCTGAAAGGCGCAAGCGTTGACCAACTGCCTGCAAATCTTCGGGTTCCAGATCTTGCAGCCACAGACACCATAGAATCTGCAATTTCTCCTCTGGAGGGACAGTAGAATCGTCTTTTGAAAGATTCGCAAACCCGAACGACAGGCGGCTGATACATGTATCATCATAAGGCAGGGCAGGATGGATTGCGGCTAATATACCCAGCGATCCGAGTTGCCTGAGCATTTCTGGTGCCTTGCTTTCATTGAAGATCAGCTCAAATTCATGCGTGAGGCGCGCGCCGCTGATTTCTGCGATCAGAGGCAGACTGGCTTCAATCAGGCTTAAAGTTTGAGGTTCAATTTCAAAGTTGAAGCGAACAGCAAAACGTACAGCCCTGAGCATGCGCGTGGCATCATCCACGAAGGATAAGGCGTGCAGCACGCGAATTTGCTTTTGCTCAAGGTCACTGTAACCACCCCAAAAATCAAAAATCTTGCCGAAATGGCTGCCATCCAATCGCAGGGCGAGGGTGTTGATGGTGAAATCCCGCCGATGAAGGTCCATTTTTATACTACTGCGTTCCACAATCGGTAAGGCAGCAGGTTTGTTGTAGAACTCAGTACGGGCAGTGATGAGGTCAAGGTGTTCGGGGAGGTCGGAGATACTAAATCCGTTGTTATCAGGGATTTTCAGCCTTTCCTGGAGGTTTTCCTGGTTGAGGATCCACTTGGCTGTGCCAAAGCGCTTGTGTGCCACGACCCGACCGCCAAATTGACGCGCAAGGTGTTCGGCAAACGCCACTGCGTCACCTTCAATCACGATGTCAAAATCCTGGCTAGGCAATTGGAGTAAAAGGTCACGCACAAATCCACCGACGATAAAGGCTTGCACGCCCTGGTCGTATGCAGCGTCTGCGACAGCGCGTAGGAGAACTTTGCGGGCAGGTGGGAGCGCATCATAGAGCATCCCGGCGATCTCACTTTGGGTGGGCAGCTCCTCATCATGATTCAGAGTGCTGATCAGATCGGTGCGGGTGACAATCCCGATGATCTCGTTCGAGTCCGGATCCAAAACTGGCACTTGACCCCAGCCGCTTGTCACCATGCGATCTTTGAGCTTGGAAATCGGATCGTCTGGATAGACGCTGACCGAACCGGCAGTCATCAAATCGCCAGCGGTTTTGTCGAGCTTGTGAGCAATTGCCCGATCCACATTTCTGCGGGTGAGCAGCCCAACCAGCTGTTTGTTTTCCACTACCGGGTAGCCTTCAAATCCATAGCGTTTCATCAAATCCGCCGCGTCTACAGCGCTGATGTCCGGGCTGAGCGTCAGTGGATTCTTTGACATCATCTGGCTCACTTTGATGCTGGGAATGACAATCTGAGGGATGACTTCGATCACACGGCGTGTGACTTCAGACAATTTACCCTCAGTGATATTGGCATTTGAGCGACCTTCTTCACGAATTAGTGCTGAAGATGCCCGTTTATGTCCGCCACCTCCAAAACGAATTGCCAGTTGTGCCATATCCACATTATCTGTGGTGGAACGGGCAACAAGGCGTATGCCTTGGCGGGTGGAGACCAACAGAACCAGTCCATCGGGAGTGAGGAATTCGCGCATTTTGTGAGCCACAGTTGAGATCTCATCGTTGAGGTCATTTGCGATCGCCTTGGCAACCAAAATGCTGTAACCCTCGATATCCAATTGCACCAGATCCTTCAACAACCGGTCGTAGAGCTGCTGTTGCGCGTTCGACAAAGGTGGATTAAGGTAGACGGATGCAATGTTGAGGTCAGCACCTTGCTCGAGCAGAAAAGCAACAGCCTGGGCATCCCGGGCGGTCGTGCATGTGTAAGTCAGAGAGCCTGTATCTTCGTAGATGCCCAGCAGCATTAAAGTGGCTTCGATCGGTGTTAGTGACACACCTGCCTCGCGTAACTTCTCGACTAAAATCGTAGTACAAGCGCCGGTGCGGTGTAACTCGACCTGCCAGGCAGGATGGATCTGAACCTTACGCGGATGGTGGTCGAGAACGGTGACCTTGGTCTGCTCGTTCATGCCGCGCAGTGTCACAAGTGATTGGGTATCCACAAGAAAGACGCTCTTGATGGATTCGTGAGGGAGTGCCTGGTAATCCGAAAAAGGTAATTCGTTGGCATAACGCCTCAGGAAAGCCTTGCCATTGCGGTTTATCTGGCGCGGCAGCAGGGCAATTGCTTCAGGGCGCAGTAAATAAGCCCCAAGCATTGAGGCGAGACCGTCGAGGTCAGTTTGTTCGTGCGTCAGGATCAGGTCCATTGTCGTGCCCAGAACCCAGTAGCTTTAATTTTCACCATACCAGGCAGCCTGTTGTTCAGGGTTGTAAGCATTATAAATGGATTGGGATAGCTTGGCAAAAAGCTGGTTAGCTGTATCATAAAGAAATTGTTCTTCAGTGTAGGCAAAAATCACCAAAACGTAATCCCCACCTGGGGTATAAACCACCCCTGAATCGCTGATGGTGTGGATCAAACCATCCAGGTCGTTCGTCCAGCCGTGTTTGTGGGCGGCGCGTCCTTCGGGAGGAAGACCCGCCTCAATCAAAGCATAAATGCGATTTTCTAGCAGGTAGCCAAGCATTTGCTGGCACTCCGATGCTGTTACGTTGCCGTTGAACAAAAGCTCGTTATGGTTGGCACAGCGATAGATCTTCCAGAGAAGGTCGCCAGTTTCGGAAGGCACAGTTTGATTGTAAAAGTCAGGGTCAAGAAAAATGTCTCGGCGCTGGTTGGCAGGGGTGTTGATTCGTTCGAGCAGTGGAGATCCAGGTTCAAAATAACCCGCCAGGAAGGTGTTCTGGTAACCCAATTCCCGCAAGTCACCAGTGACCATCAACGGCCCGGAGTCGTTATCCATGTAAGCTTTCATCAGTCCATCCGCAGGCGGATTGAGTGAGTCGGCAATCATCTGGAACATCCAGTTGCTCGCCTGCGTGGGAAGGGGTTCTTCAAGCCGGCGCATGGTGGAGACCAAGATGGGGATTTTGATGGTGCTTGCGGCAGAATAGGCTACGTCTGGTGTCACGGGTTGGTTGGCACGCAGCGCGATGTGCATGGTTTCTCCGCTTTGAAGGTCACGCTGGTAGATCTCGATCAACCCGTTGAATTTTTCGAGCTGGATCGTTTGCTTGAGCACGATTTCGAGATTTGCCCGGTCCAGCGGTAAAGCAGGGGTCTCCCGGACGTCCAGCGTGACGACACGCTGGTCAGGTGAGAGCAAAGCAACCCGGATTTCTTCTGCTGCGGTAGCGAGCGATTGCAGAGAAAAGCCAGCCTGACCCGGCGCGTAATTGGTGCTGTAGAGGATCGGCACGGTGGCGGTGGCGGGTTGGTCGTACCGGGGGAGAATGACCTGCTCCAGCAGTGCCTGTGTTTGGTTCAGGTCGATCTCAGAAATCAAAGCTGCGTCCAACGGTTTGGAGAGTTCCGTCTTGCCCCAAAGATGCTTCCACCATGACCTTTTGGGCAAGTTCTGGTCGATTTCGGAAAGGGTTGCAGCGAAATCTGGTTTGAACCCGAGTTCCACGGGAGAAAACTGCAGGCGAGCCTGCCGATAACGCAGCTCAACAGGCACCGAAAAGGCTTGGTCAAGCCGGGCTTCAGACTGGGCACGGTCAAGCCCTCCCAGGGGAATGCCCTCCACACTCACTCCTCCCGGATAGACTGCCCGGAGCTTTTGGAAGTCGATGTAATCCATCACACTGATAAGAATTGCAGCCAGGAGGAAAAAGCCGCCAAATACCGCTGGCAGCCAGCGCAGAGAACGTGATTTCTTCCGCCGGGGAGAGTAGCGCGATCGCTTCATGGACTGGATTTTACCATTACTCACCTTCATCGAATTTGAAACAGGGCATGGCGATTTGCCTGTCCCCGCGTTCTGGCGTGGTTTGTTGGAAGTGTTGGCGTCACAGATTCTTGACCTATCCTAAATCCTTTGTAGCGTACCCACCAGATCAAATTCAACGTTTTTATCGGTGGGTTGGCTAATAAAAAACTCTTCTATTTCCTACACCTCTCGACGCCAACCCACCCTACCCGCCAAACATTTGTGAAAGCAAAGAAGTTTGGCAATCTGACTATACCCCTGTAATCGTGAGCGGCATTTGTTTCTGTGCCCGTGGAGCAGGGTGTGGTGATCTGCTTTATATCTAGTAAATCACTGCAACCTTGTGACACCTTGGATTGCCCGTGGTTTTCTCATATATAATTGAGCCAGACCACAAAACAAACGGAGGTCTGGATGACAAAAGAAAAAGCAAAACACGGAAAAGCTGCAGGCTGGAGCCTGGGCAGTCTGGCAGTACTTGCGCTTGCGCTCAAAGCTGGTTGGGTGGTATACAGTAAAAGATACATTGATCACCATGCAAAAGTGAACCTCTTGCTCGAGGCTGAGCACCACACCTTTGAATCGGATACTGTCGGAAAAATCAATTATTACGAAAGTAAAGTCGAAAGCAAGCAGACTCCCATCTTGCTCGTGCATGGGGTCCATCTATATGCCGGCGGGCACGACATGGTACCTGTATTTGAAGCCTTCTCTGCCTATCGGAAAGTCTATGTTATCGACCTGCCGGGGTTTGGCGGCTCAGAAAAATCAGACAGACCTTACAGACCTGTGCTCTACCTGGCAGCGATTTCTGAGTTTATTCGGGACCGGATCGGTCAGCCGGTGCATGTTGTGGTGATGGGGCAGTCAGCTGAGTTTGTTGCCATGGCTGACGAGCAGGATGCGGGTCTGTTCAAATCGATCGTGATGATCGATCCCAGCGGGATGCAAATGCCACACACTGGGCACATTTCCGAGAGCAAGTGGTGGGAACAATTCCTGAATCTGGGTCTGTCTTACTTGAAAGTTCCGCTCTGGAGCTTGCCATTCTATGATCTGCTGGCGAGCCGTTCCTGCGTTTTGGATTACTATCGCAAACGCTTCACCTACACTCCTCCATCGGACCTGGTGGATCTTGCCTACACGTCCGCACACCAGCCAGGCGCACATTTTGCGCCTATCGTGCACTATTGCGGAAAGCTTTCAGTACCGGATGTGCGCACCAAATATTATGAAAAGATGAATAAGCCAATCCTGGTAGTCTTTGATAACGACCCAAAGCACAAGTTTGACATGCTTCCCATGTTAGTGCGAGAACACGCGAATTGGCAGGCTTTTCGCAGCAGTCACACGCGTGGGATGCCTCACTTTGAGAATCCTGGCGAAACCTTCCGCAGCATTGAGACTTTTTGGAAACAACATGACTAAATTTCAAGGAAGGCGCTGTTATAATTAGCAGAGTCCGATTATGCAAACCAAGCCTACTCCAAAAATTCATCCTCTTAGCATTCTTGGCGTACTGCTGGTTGCCGGCGCGTTAGTTGGGATTACATGGTTGGTCTTTTCTATGGCTGTTCGCCAGGAAACCCGGATGGAAACCACCCCACAATACAATGTGACCGTTATTCCTGCTCCAACACAGACGGACACTGTCCTGGCTCCGCCTGATCTCCCCACTGCCACCTCGGAAGCGCCGGTTATCTTGCCAGATGGCGCTATCGGCATCAACGTTTACGTAAAGGTGACCGGGACAGAAGGATTGGGTCTGCGCATGCGGGCAGCCGCGGGCACTGGCACGGATATCAACTTCCTGGCTATGGACGATGAAGTTTTCAAGGTAGTTGGCGGTCCGGAAGTGAGCGATGGGTACACATGGTGGCAATTGGAAGCGCCGCTGGATGAAAAACGGTCAGGTTGGGCGGCTGAGAATTACCTGATGGTGTTTAATATAAACACCCCAACCCCTTGAGGTATTTGGATACGTTGAAAGGTGAGGAATTTTGAAATTATTCGGTACCAAATTACTTGAAAAGTTATCCCCCACGCCTGATCCACTCAGACAACCTCTTTCCCAGCGCGTTAACGTGCATGCCTGGAGTGCTCAATCTGTTGGCAAGACCCGTACCCACATGGAGGATTCTGCTTTAGCCTTTACCATGGAATTGTTTCTGCCCGAGAGACCTGTAACCTTGGGGATTTACATGGTGGCGGATGGTATGGGTGGACACGATAATGGTGAGATTGCCAGTAAGATTGCGATTCAGATAAGTGTTGACTCCCTCCAGAAATTCCTGATCGATCCGCTGCTTCGTGGGGAACTGTTACCTTCCCACCAGGAAGTCATCAACATCCTGGAGGATGCCTTCACCCGGGCTCAGGAGCAGGTGCTTCGCACCGTTTCGGGTGGAGGAACCACCCTCACGCTGGCAGTGCTGTTGGAGAAGCACCTTTACTTTGGTCACATTGGTGATTCACGTCTTTATTTTCGCAGCAGTCACGCCGATCTCCAGCCGCTCACACAAGATCATTCGCTTGTAAGGCGCCTGGTGGATCTTGGGCAAATATCCGAGGTAGAAGCGTTGCACCATCCGCAGCGCAATGTTCTCTTCAGAGCCTTGGGTCAGACAGAAGGTTTTAAGGCTGACTTGGGACATCTGGACCTGGTGGAACCAAGCCAACTACTGATCTGCACCGATGGCTTATGGGGCTTGGCAGAAGAGGATGAGTTACTGAGAGTGATCAAATCTGAGCCTGTTGGCGGAAATATCGCGAAACAACTGTGTGAGCTTGCAAATACCGCTGGTGGGACTGATAATATCAGTGTCATATTCGTGGAAATCAAATAAGGATTGTAAGATGGCAGACCCAATCACAAAAAAGAAAATCTTAGTGGTGGACGATGAAAGAGGACTGGTACGCATCATCCGATTGAACCTGGAACACGATGGGTTCGAAGTCGCTGAAGCGAATAACGGCACCCAGGCAATCGATAAACTACGCACCGTGCTTCCGGACCTGGTCCTCTTAGACGTGATGATGCCGGATATGGATGGCTTTGCCGTGCTTGAGAGAATCCGCGAAGTGGGCTCGACCCCAGTGATCATGCTTACCGCAAAAGGAGAAGAAGACGATCGCGTGAAGGGCTTGGAACTTGGCGCGGATGATTACGTAACAAAGCCTTTTAGCCCACGTGAATTGACCAGCCGCATCCGGGCAGTGCTGCGGAGGGGGAGTGTGGCAGAGGAAGATGAAACTGGCAAGATCTTTGTGGATGACCGGCTGACCATCGATTTTGATCGTCACGAAGTCTGGGTGGAGGGGGAACTTGTCAAGCTCCGCCCGACCGAATATCGATTGCTCTACCACTTGGTGAAAAACGCAGGCTGGGTGCTCACTCACGATCAAATTCTTACCAAAGTCTGGGGTTACGAGTACGAAAACGAACCGCATTATGTGCGCTTGTATATCAACTACCTGAGGAAAAAGCTCGAAAAAGATCCTGCAAACCCGCAGTACATTTTGACTGAACGTGGCGTCGGGTATCGGTTTGTGGATTACAAGCGAGAAAATCGTTGATTTTGTTGCAGGGGGCTGACATTGAAAGAACGGTTTGGCTAAGTTTCACTTAGCAGGCTGCTTATTGACTGTATAATTGAGTAGTCTTTTGCGTCCAACCCAATCGATCGAGAGGTTAGCATGGCAAAGAATAATTCCAAAACAGAAGAGAAAAAGACAAGCAAGACCAAGGCTGAGAAGAAGCAAGCTGAACCAAAAGCCGTCCCCAAGGCGGCGGCTCCAGGAGAAAAAAGGAAGGCGATCTCAACCGCTGTCTACGAACGTGAGCTGCGAAAGCTGCAGATTGAGCTGGTGAAGCTGCAACTTTGGATTAAAGAGCGTGGTTTGAAGGTGGCGGTCATCTTTGAAGGACGTGACGCGGCTGGAAAGGGCGGCACCATCAAGCGCCTGACTGAAACCCTTAACCCCAGAATTGTGCGCGTAGTCGCGCTACCAGTGGCGACCGAGAAGGAAAAAACCCAATGGTACTTCCAGCGTTATGTGGCGCATCTGCCTGCGGCAGGGGAGATGGTGGTGTTTGATCGTTCCTGGTACAACCGAGCTGGTGTTGAACGCGTAATGGGCTTCTGCACACCGGAGCAGGTGGAGGAATTCTTCCGCAGCGTGCCGGAGTTTGAGAAGATGTTAATCCGTTCCGGCATCATCCTGATCAAGTACTGGTTCTCCGTCAGTGACGAAGAACAAGAAAAGCGCTTCCAGCAGCGCATGGACGACATAACGCGCCGTTGGAAGTTGAGCCCGATGGACCTCGAGTCGCGTAAACGCTGGGTGGAGTACTCCAAGGCCAAGGATGACATGTTCCGTTTTACGGACACGAAACAGAGCCCCTGGTATGTGGTGCAAGCGGATGATAAAAAACGCGCCCGCCTCAACTGCAT
>DAISYV010000068.1:0-10575 GCA_036825115.1 Anaerolineaceae bacterium
AGCGACGTGGCGATCTCGACGTAGCCACCGTTCTGGCATTTATCGTGGCGGAAGGGGGCGAGCCCCTTCCCTACCAATCGAAATACTTCGTCATCGCGAGGAGCGAAGCGACGTGGCGATCTCATCGCTGACATTGTCATCCTGAGCAACGCGACTGCTTGCGTCCCCTTGCGGGAAGGATCTGTTTGTTAAATATCAGATTCTTCGCAACAGAGGCTCAGAATGACAGAGAATCGTCTGTCGAATAATTCGGCTCGCTACGCGACCAACACTTCCGCCTGGGAGCCCTCCACGGTCTTGGTGACTTCGATCCGGTCCGGGAAGAAGTCCTTCAGTTCCTCAATGTGGGTGATGATCAGGATCTTTCTGAAATCCTGGCGGATCAGGTTGATCGCTTCAACCAGGCGCTGACGTCCCTGAGTATCCTGGTTGCCAAAACCCTCGTCAATTACGAGCGTCTGCAGCTTGGCACCAGCTCGTTTTGCCAACACGCGTGAAAGCGCCAGGCGGATGGCGAAATTGATCCGGAAGGCCTCACCGCCGCTGAAAGTTTCATAATCCCGAACAGACCCACCGTCACTGATCAGGATGTCGAGCGTTTCGCGCTTATCGGTGCGCTTGGCGTCCTTGAACTCGCGTTGGGTTGGAAAGCTGACGCTCATGGTATGGTCCGAGAGCCGGCTGAGGATGTCGTTGGCTTGCTCTTCCAATTCCGGGATGGCTTCCTCGATCAGCATCGCGGGCACCCCATCTTTGCCAAAGGCTTTCTGGACCTGTTCGAGGTCGCGGATGGTCCGGCGGGTCGCATCAGCACCCTGCCGTATGGTGGTGAGGTTCTGTTTTTGCTGCTCGATCGTAGCCAACTGCTGACGGATTCCTCCAAGGCGCATATTCACCCTGTTGACCGTTACTCTGGCGTTTGTGAGGGTTGCCTGGGTCTGGTCGATATCCGGCAATCCCGCCTGCGCGGCAGCCAGTTCCGCAGCCCTGGCATCGAACTCTGCTTGTATTCGCCCCTTTTCCGTGACCGCAGCCTGAAGGCTTTCACTCAGATCAGCCAAACCTGCCTGCAGTTCTTCCACCGCGCTTTGAGCGGTTTGCAGGCGATTGTAGTTTTCCACCGCGGGGCGTGCCGCTTGTTCTTCCGCCTTGACCTGCTGGTGCGCGCGTGCGTCATAACCCAGTTCAGCCAGCCGCGCTTCTTCTTCAGCGATCTTAATCCTCACCTCAGGTAGAAAATCATCTGCTTTTAACGCTTGCTCGGCTTTTGCCAGGGTGCGGGCACCATCTGCCTGCCAGGTCTGCTCATTCTTCCGAATTTCCTGCAGGCGCAAATCAATCTTGGCAATTTCGTTTTGGTATTGCAGCAATTCGGTCTTGTACTTCTCAAGGTTGCGGCGTGCCTGGCGCAGGGCTTCTTCCTCCGCCTCAGCATCTTCCACTGCCTTCTTGTTGGCGCGGTGTTGGTCCCCAAGGGACGTGCCTTTTTCATTTAATTCAACGCGTAGCTCAGCACGATGCTCTTCCGTGAGCGGCTGACCACAAAGCGGACAAACGGCTTCAGCAACCTGTTCCAACTTTTTTATGCGTTCGCTCAGATCATGCATGCGAGCCTTCAGCTCTCCATTTTCCAAAAGGAGGGCTTTCTTCCGGGTCTCAAGGTTTGCCAGTAAGCTTTCAAGGTCAGCCGCGTTGGCAATTTCCTGTTTTAGGGTGGCGGCGATCTGCCCAATATCCTGCCGCTGGTGCTCCAGGGCATGGATATCGGATACAGCCTGGCGGATGCGGGCTTCTTCCTGGCGCAGGTGTTCAGCCGTGGTGGTGAGCCGTTGCCTTTCCACCTCTAGTTGCTGACGGAAGGCTTTGAGTTCGCTTTCGATCGGGCGAAACTTCTCAGCTTGTGCATCCGCCTGGCGTAAATGCTCGAGTAGCTGGTTGTAGGCATTAAACGCGGTTTTAATCTCATCCGCGCGGGCAAGGGTGTTCTGGTGCCCTTGCAGGCGCGCCAGTCGTTCGGACTTTTGCCGTTCAAAGCTCTCGATGCGGTTTTGGGAGGCTGCCAGCTGACTGCCAAGCGCCCTTACCATCTGCTGTTGTGCATCCAGTTTTTCTTTTTGCGCCAGTTGCTGCTGGTAGCGCGCCGTTTGCAGCTCCACCTCAGTTGTAGCCGCCTTGAATTCCTGCTCCGCGGCTTGATATTCCGCGCGTTTAAGCGCTTCCAGGTCGAGTTCAGCCTGGATTTCAGCCAACTTGCGTTCCTGGACATCCAGCTCGATTTTTGCTTCGCGGATGCGGGTCTTGGTAAATTCCTGGTACACCTCCCATTGGTCCAGCCCGAGGATGCTCGAGAGGATTTTCTTGCGGTCAGCCGGACGCTGCGTGGCAAAGGAATCGGCTTTCCCCTGCAAAAAGAACGCGGCATTGACGAAAGTCTCGTAGTCCAGCCGCAAGGTGTTCTCGATTTTCGCCTGAGTGGCGCGCATGTTCTGCTCGGTCAGGATTTTCCAGCTGCCCTGCTCTCCTAAGTTGGGGTTCAGGATCATGAAATCGAGCTGGCTGCCCTTGCCGCGGGTGATGCTGCGCACAATCCGATAGACCTGTGACTCGTATTCAAAGTCCAGCTGCACTTCCGCTTTGGTAGAACCAGTGTTGATGATGGCTTCGTCCCGCTTACGGGCTTCCCCATACAGGGCGTAGGTGATGGCATCCAACAGGGAGGATTTGCCCGCGCCATTCGGACCGGAAATGCAGGCCAGGTCAAAGCCGGAGAAGTCGATCTCAACTAGCTTGCGGTAGGAAGTGAAGCCGGTGATGCGCAGTTTAATCGGTATCATCGTCACCAAACCCTAATCGTTTGTTGTATTCGGCGGTGGTGGCAGGTTTTGACGTCTCATCTTTGTGGAGTTCCTGCCAGAATTTATCGTCGTAACGCCGTGAACGGATGGGGATGGGCATGGGCACCCCCCAACCGAGCATCAGCACTTCCTCTTTGGGTTGAAGCTTGGCGAGCATGCCGCGCAGGGCATTCCGCCCCGCCAAACCGCTCAGAACCGCGTTGATGTCATCCTCATCTCCGAGTGCTCCGGAGATGCGCGTTCCAAGCTGCGACATGACCTCGTCGTAAATCTGCGACGGACGCTGGTCGATGATCAGCAGGGTCACGTAATACTTACGCATCTCGCGCGCGATGGTGCTGAAAATAGTCTGCGAAGCCATCTCTCGGTTGAGCAGTTTGTGGGCTTCCTCGACCACAACCACCAGCGGACGGGGCTCTTTCTTTTTATCCTTGTGGTACTGGCTGGTGGCAGCTTCCCAAGTGTCGCGGATTTTACGGGTGATCAGGTTGGTAACCAGCAGGTAATCAAGCTCGGAGTCGTAGCGCCCAAAGGACAGCACCACGTGCCGCCCTTCCTGGAGGTTGTTGATTATCTCCGCCAAACCATTGCTCGCGGGGCTGTCCGCCAGGTACGGGCGGTTCATCAGGCGGCTGAGTTTGCTGCGCAGACCTTCCGCCGCCCCCACGTGCACGCCGGCTTCGTTCGCCCAGGCTTCCACGCTGTCGGCTGCGGGGTGCCGTTTGCCGTCTTCATCCTCTTCGGTTGCCTTACCGCGCATCTGCATGAAGGCGGTGAACCAATCCTCCCCAAAACTGGACTGCAAAGCATCCAGCGTGGTGGCAGTGGTTTCCTTGAGGTTGAGGGTCTGGCTCAACTGCAGAATATCTTCCGGAGTGAGATCCTTGTAGGCGATTTCAAGGTTGAAATCAGCATGGAGGGCACCAAAATCTGTGCCAGCACCCAACCCAACCAACCTCACGCGTGCCGTAAACTGTTCCTTGAGCCCGCTGACCGGTTTGCCGGTATCGGAGGAGGTGCTTGGAGGACCGTACTCGTTGTGCATGTCAAAAATCAGGGTGGAGGCGTTGTTGGCATGGATCAGTCCCGCCAAAATCATGCGTGCCAGGAAGGACTTGCCCGAACCGGTCGTGCCAAAAATGCCCGATGAACGCTGAACGAATTTTTCGAGATTCAGGCAGACCGCGTGCCCCTGCTCGCGTGTCTCGCCGACCCGAAAAATGGTCTTGCCGTCTTCCGTGCCAAAGATCTGGGCGATATCAGCAGCATCCGCCAGTTTGACCGGCGCGTGGTGGTCGGGCACGGTCTTGACGGTGATAGGTTTAACGTTCTCAGGTCGGTTTTGCGCCCAGGCGGCATATTCCGGGCTGGTTGGGTCCGGACCGTGGTCCAGCATCAAGGCGGGCATAACCGCCAGGTTGGTGTAGAGCGTATTCTGGTTGAGGTACTGCCCCAGACGCGGGCTAAAACGCTCGCTGTTGAGTTGGCTGGCATAGTTGGGGTCGACGGCTGCCAGTTGCAGGTCTGTCACCAGGCCGTAAAAGCGCAAAGTGCCGCTGTCCATCACCACGAATGCCCCTTCCTGTACCGTTTGTGCCGGCACGGTCAGCTTCACCTGCAGGTTGGCTTCAAGTCCACCCCCGGTCACAAAGCCGATGGGCGGATTGTCGTTGCTGAAATCTGCTCGTTGTTCCATCATGCGTTACTCCAATTCCGAAAGCGCGTCCAAAACCTGGGTCAGGCGCGGGTAGTCATCTCTTAGCAAAACGATCAATCTCTGGCAAGCAGCCTCGTACCAGTCGGGATTGCCTAGCGAGTCCTGCACGCGTCGCGCCTGGCTAAGGTGCGAAACGAGCAGCTCTTCAACCGGCTGGTCCGTCAGGCGCAGGATGTGGCGCAGATAGGAATAGCCGTGGCCGGTAAAGCGCGCCACTTCGTCCGAGTCGCACAAAAAGAGTTGATCCAGGCTAAGCGGCGGACGGGGCGGCAGCTGGTGGTGGATCTCACCGTCAATCCCGTAGCCGATCGTGAGCACGTGGATCTCGACCGGCAAGTTGCGGTTATAGCGGTTGTCGGCGGTGTATTCCCCGGGGATGCTGACCCCCGAGACAAGCTGGCGCACGAGTCCATCATCATTGATGCTGATGTTGGTGATCAGCCCGAAAACATCGGTCTGATCTTCCAGCGAGGCTCTGACCAGCGAACCAAAAGCCGGTGTTTCCAGCTCCCTGACGCGGCAGCCTGCCACAAACTGGCTGTTGTCGGCACGCAGGAGCTTGCCGATTGGGATCGAACGGGACGAATCGCTCATGATAGTCCTTTCAGGTAATCTTTATTTGACCGCTGTTGGTGGGCTCGGATCTCCGGGTCAATCTGGCTCTGCAGCATCACTTCGATCTCATCCGCTTCAATTCGCTTGACCACTGCCAGTTCGTGGGAACGGTGCAAGAGGTACGGATAGGGGTGAGAATCGAGCACCTGGGCTTCCTTGTAGATGACGGCGTGAAGCGTATCCACCAGGCCTGGCACCTCGCTGACCCACAACGGGAACTCAAGGCGCGCCAGGCAGGGTTCGTTTTCATCATTGCTGACATTCAGGTAGAAGAACGCGACCGGCAAGCTGTTGGCAGGTTTCCTGGCACTGCGGGTGATGGCTTCGAAGATCGCGGAGCGTTCCCCTGGCTGACGCAGGATTTCCTGCAGGATGAAGCGGTCGCTCAGGTTGAGTTCGCGATTGTTGGACTCGAGCGGTAAGCCCTGGCGCTTGCACTGGAAGATCGCCAGCATGCGACTGAGCATGGCGGAACCCGGCTTGTCAATATAGCCGGCTGTTACTACGCCGCGCCGCCGCAGATCCTGGTCAATCTCGAAGACTTCCCGTTGCACTTCCTGACCCCGGTCGCCCTGGATGGTGGAGCGGTAAAAGACGTCCAGCGGACCGTCCGTGAGGGTGATGATGGGCTCGAGGTCGCCGGGCGCAACCGCCTGGCGGATTATTTTTCGTTCTGCCAGGTCGCGCAGGAGTGCCACCTCATCCTCACCGATCAGAGTCCCCTCAGCGGTCTGAATATGGTCCAGGGCGAGCAATTCGGTCTCGACGCGAATTTCAGGCGCTTCCCCACTGCCAATTTGCGCCTTGATCAAGCCGACATTTACCACACCAAATTGCAGGGCGCGATGCCGGCTGGGGACAATCTGCGAGCCATCCGCGGCAACCAGGGTGTAGCTTTGGGGTGTGTGGGGAAGAGATTTATGAGTCAGGATGGGCTCACTGGTCGGTTTTGCCAGGTAGAGGTTGGTCAACTGTTGTTCAGCTTCCTCGATTGCCTGGCGAAGCAGCTCGGGATTGGCAGCAGCATCATTTAGAAGACCTTTCAAAACACCAGAACGCGCCGCTTGTTCTGCCTGCCATGCGGCGTACTGGGCTGCGAATTGACCCTGGCTGTGTTCTATCTGAGCATAATTTACCGGCATACTCTCCTTATGGGCAGTGCGTTTTCTTATTATAACCAAGCCGGGGAAGCAAATTGGAACAAAAACCCACCATCCGACGTTTAAAACACAGATTGTTAACCATATAGGAGAAAAAATGAACAAGAAACACGCATTCACAATTATTGCTATGCTGTTGGTCGCCACGCTTGGACTTTCAGCTTGTACATTGCCAGTCCAGCAAGCCGATGCAACCAATGCTTCCCCCCAATCTGCGTCAGCTCCGCTTCGCACGCTGAGCGTGACCGGAACCGGTAAGGTAATGCTCGTGCCAGACCTGGCTTACATCAACATTGGTGTCCGCAGTGAGGCACAGGATGTCTCTTCTGCTCTCGCAGCCAACAACGCCCAGGCAACCGCTATTACAGACGCGCTAAAGGCGATGGGTGTCGAGGAAAAAGATCTGCAGACTGCCAACTTCAATGTTTACTCCATTCAACAGTACGACCAGATGGGACAACCCAGCTATATCAGCTACTCGGTTGAAAACACCCTGTACGTCACTGTGCGCGACCTGACCAAGCTAAGCCAGATCCTGGATGCGGCACTCGGTGCCGGCGCAAACCAGATCTATGGTATCAACTTCGATATCGCCAACCGCCAGGCTGCCTTGGACCAGGCGAGAGACCTTGCCATCAAGGATGCCGAAATCAAGGCGCTGGCAACCTCTGCAACTGCAGGTGTCACGTTGGGTCAAATTCAGTCGATCAACGTCTCCAACGCCTCTTACGTGCAGCCCTACTCGCCCTACGGCATGGGTGGCGGTGGCGCCATGGATGCTTACACATCCGTGCCCGTCTCAGCCGGACAGATCGTGGTCACCTACGACGCGAGCCTGGTCTACGTCATCGAATAAGCGCTTTTGCTCCCAACAAAATGCGCACAGCCAACACCCCGGAAATGTTCTTTTCCGGGGTGTTTTTTTGTGCTTTTTTCAAGTCTGCCGGGAATGGCGAGAGCAGCATGATAAAATGAAGCATCCCCAATTGCAGACTGATTAGGGGCAGGAAGAAACCATACCATCCAACGGGCAATAGCCCGATGAAGAAGAGGAGACCTTATGAGTATTCATCCACTGGCAGGCAAACCCGCGCCGATCGAATCACTGACCAACATCCCGCGCTTGATCTCAGCTTACTACACCCAGCATCCCGAGCCTGGCAATCCAGTCCAGGCGGTCGCTTTTGGCACCTCGGGGCACCGCGGCAGCTCGCTGAACGGCAGCTTCAACGATGACCACGTGGCTGCCATCAGCCAGGCGATCTACGAATATCGCCGCGGCGAGGGCATCAGCGGTCCACTCTTCATGGGGATGGACAGCCACGGGCTTTCGGAGCCGGCGCTTTATACCGCCATCGAGGTTTTCGCTGGCAACGGGATGGAGATCCATATCC
The DNA here is from genome assembly GCA_036825115.1 of Anaerolineaceae bacterium. Lineage (GTDB taxonomy): Bacteria > Chloroflexota > Anaerolineae > Anaerolineales > Anaerolineaceae > Mesolinea. Next base: position 7,742 of record DAISYV010000068.1, read on the forward strand.
ACCAGGGTCATCAATACACCCCCACGCCGGTCATCTCGCATGCCATCCTGACCTGGAATGCCAGCCATCAGGGCGTGCAGGCGGACGGGGTGGTCATTTCCCCTTCGCACAATCCGCCAGAAGACGGCGGTTTCAAGTACAACCCACCCAACGGCGGTCCAGCTGATACGGTCACCACAAAGTGGATCCAGAACCGGGCTAACGAGATCATCGCCAATGATATGTTGGATGTGCGCCGGATGCCGCTGAACAAGGCCATGGCTGCCGACACCACCAAGCAAATCGACCTGCTGACCCCCTACATCAAAGACCTCGTCAATGTGGTTGACATGCAGGCGATCGCCGATTCAGGCATCCACATCGGTGTTGATCCGCTGGGTGGCTCGGGCATTGCCTATTGGGAACCGATGGCGGAGATGTACGGGCTCAACCTGGACGTGGTCAACAAACGCGTTGACCCGACCTTCTCCTTCATGACACTGGACAGGGACGGTAAGATTCGCATGGACTGTTCTTCGCCCTACGCGATGGCCAGCCTGGTTGCTATGAAAGATGATTTTGACATCTCCTTTGGCAACGATGTCGATTACGACCGGCATGGTATCGTCACCCCCAGCGTGGGCTTGATGAACCCCAACCACTACCTGAGCGTGGCGATCTGGTACCTCTTCCAGCACCGTCCGGGTTGGCCGGCTGAGGCTGCGGTTGGAAAAACGCTGGTTTCCAGTTCGATTATTGACAAAGTGGTTAAGAAAATTGGACGCAAACTGTGCGAAGTGCCGGTTGGCTTCAAGTGGTTTGTGCCCGGGCTGTTGGATGGCAGTATCGGCTTTGGCGGGGAGGAAAGCGCCGGGGCTTCATTCCTGCGCAAGAACGGCCAAACCTGGACGACCGACAAGGATGGGATCATCATGGACCTCCTGGCAGCGGAGATCCTGGCTGTGACCGGTAAGGATCCGGGTCTGCATTACCAAGCTTTGGAGGCGGAATTGGGCGGAAGTTTCTATGCCCGCCAGGACGCGCCCGCGAATGCCAAACAAAAGGCAATTTTGGGCAATCTCTCGCCGGAGTTGGTGAAAGCCGAAATGATGGCTGGCGATCCGATTTTGGATAAACTTACCGCCGCGACCTGCAATCATGCTCCGATTGGCGGATTGAAAGTGGTCACCGAGAATGGCTGGTTCGCCGCCAGACCTTCGGGAACGGAAGATATTTACAAGATCTACGCCGAGAGCCTCAAGAGCGCCGAGCATTTGGCTCAGATCCAAACGGAAGCCCGCGAAATCGTCGACGCGGCCTTGGGACAGGGATAAGATAATTTTATGGGATCAAAAAGGAGTTGGCCGGAAAGCCAACTCCCTTTTTTGTTGAATATCAGGGGCACTTTTCGAACCCCACTGCCCAATAGATGGCGATTTCTTAATCCATCAAGACGGCTTTGGGGGTCCGAAAACCACCTCTGATATTTTGTTGTCAATGTTCTCAACTGTTAAAACCCACATTTGCCTGTCCTCAATCCGTCGTTTGATATTGTGTAAGGCGGATTGGAAGCACGGAGAGTACGCATTTGATTATTAATTGTGGTGCTTCCAATCTTGCCCTACGAAAAAACGGGTTGATTCAACGTCGTGAAATGTAAAATATGCAACCCGACCACACACGAAACGGGACAAGCAGCATTTCCTACGACAAAAAGCCGCTCGAACACACCCATTCATCCTGCGAAATCTATCGTACAATTGGTAATCATGAAACTTATTGTCCAGATCCCTGCCTACAACGAAGCCGGACATTTGCCTGTCGTGCTTTCCGAGATCCCACGCCAGATCCCTGGAGTTGACGAAGTGATCGTGCTTGTGATCGACGACGGCTCCACAGACAACACTGCCCAAGAGGCGCTGGAAAATGGCGCGGATTACGTCCTGCGGCACCGTCGCAATCGCGGACTTTCAAGTGCTTTTATCAGCGGCGTGCAATTCGCGCTGGCTCTCGGCGCGGATATCATCGTCAACACCGACGCCGACAACCAGTACCCTGGCAGCGAGATCAGCCAGCTGATCGCTCCCATCCTTGCCGACCAGGCCGACATGGTCATTGGCGACCGTCAAACCTTGGCTAACAAGCATTTCTCCAGAGGTAAGCGCTTGATGGAGCACATTGGCAGTTCCATTATGCGCCAGGTCTCGAAAACGGATGTGCCGGACGCGGTCAGCGGATTCAGAGCCTTCTCGCGCTACGCCGCCCTGCGCTTGCAGGTTTACAATCCTTACTCTTACACGCTTGAGACGCTCGTGCAAGCTGGTAAAGGGCAAATGAAGCTGGTAAACGTGCCCATCCGCACCAACCCTGCCTTGCGTGAATCGCGTCTGCATAAGGGCATCTTTAATTTCATCTGGCGGCAGGGCGGCGCGATCATCCGCTCTTACGTGCTCTACCAACCCCTGCGCACCTTCGTCAGCACCGGCTCATTATTCCTTCTGGCTGGATTGATCCTGATCGGGCGCTTCCTGGTCAGCTATCTCTTCCTCGATCTGGGCTCCCGCTACATCCAGTCGGTCTCCATTGGCGGCACACTGCTGACTGCCGGTATCACGTTGATCATGTTCGGCTTCCTGGGGGACGCGATGCGCGCCAATCGCCAGGCGGCGGAAGAAACCATGATCAGCCAGCGCGACCAGGCCCGCCTGCCGCAGCCTGCAGACTTGCGCGAATTCCAGGGTCATCCTGTCTATTCAGCCAGCAATCCGCCTGCCTTCAACTCCAACGACTGAAGCAATCTTAAATCTTTAAAATTTCCTGAACATCTAAATCGCTGTGCTATACTCATAATCCAC
>DAISYV010000069.1:0-6426 GCA_036825115.1 Anaerolineaceae bacterium
TTTTGAAAAGATGATGAACGGATGAGCTCAAGCTCATCCGTTTTTTATCGATTCTGTCGTAGGGAAGGGGCCCTGCCCTGGTAGCGAAGCGGAGAGGGCGACCCCTTCCGTAATATGGCAAATAGGAACGGCGCAAGGACGGTTTCCTACGAGGCTCATTTACGTCATAAAAGATCATAGTAGGGTGGGTTGGCGTCCAGGAGCATCGGAAATAAAAGGGTGTTTAAAAGCCAACCCACCAATAATAGACGCAAGCTGCCAGTTTGGTGGGTTGGCTTTAATGAGACACAGTCAGGTGGAAGCATTTTGACGCCATACTCTTCGAGCACGATGATCCAGCCTACCCTGACCCGGCCAGGAATAATGAATCCAGTGGTAAAATCAACTTTTATAGTAACCCAGCAAACACGGTCACACGCCGAAATTTGGCCGTGCAGGAGACAAAGATGAACATCAATGAGCAAGTTGAATATTTAATGCAAGGGGCTGATTTTGGCGACGCAACCATTGCTGAAAACATGGCTGATGAGCTTCGCCAAAGGTTAATAGAATCTGAGAAAGCCGGCAAACCATTGCGCGTATATTGTGGATACGACCCGACCTCCACAGATCTTCACCTCGGGCACACCGTTACCATGCGCAAGTTGCGCCAATTCCAGGAACTTGGGCATGAAGTGCTATTCGTGATTGGCACTTACACCTCGATGATTGGCGATCCTTCGGACAAAGATAAACTTCGTCCGCACCTGGGCGAGGAAAAGGTCATGGAAAACGCCCGGACCTATGCCGAGCAGGCTTTCCGCATCCTCGATCGCGAGCGCACCCAGGTGGTGTATAACGATCAGTGGCTCCGTAAACTCACCATGGCTGAATTCATCGGTCTGGCTTCCAACTTCACCGTTCAGCAATTCCTGACGCGCGATAACTTCCACAAACGCTGGGATAAAAGCGAACCGATCTTCCTGCATGAATTCTTCTACGCCATCATGCAGGGCTACGATGCTTACCACCTTGACGCAGATGTCCAGGTGGGTGGGTCGGACCAGTTATTCAACATCATAACCGCTTCACGCAAGGTAATGACCTCGCTGGGCAAAAAGCCAAACATCGGCATCATCCTTGGAATCCTGCCTGGTACGGATGGGGAAGTGCGCATGAGCAAATCTCTTGGCAATCACATCCCGCTCAATTCTAATGCCGCGGATATGTACGGCAAGGTGATGAGCATTCCGGATAAGGCTATGCCTGTCTATGCCGAGCTCGCCACAGAGTGGACGCCCGAACAACTCTCCCGGTTTAAGGCTGGTTTGGCAACAAACAGCCTGCACCCGCGCGACGCGAAGATGCAGCTTGCTTACGGCATCACAACTGTTTTTTATGGTGCTGAGGCTGCCGGGACCGCGCAAAGCCAATTTGTGCAAACCTTCCAGAAAGGCGATATTCCGGAAGATATGCCGGAATATCATCCTGCAGCGGAAGAAACCCTGCTCGACATCATGGTGGGGCAGAAAATGGCTGGCACGCGCAGCGAAGCACGGCGGTTGATTGATCAGATGGGTGTGAAAGTCGATGGTGTAACCGTGAGCGATCCCACCTGCAAGCCAGATCCAGACAGTGTGCTCCAGGTTGGGCGGCGCAAGTTCCTGCGGATCCGCTAAAAAATTACTCAGTTGCGAATAAACTCAACAGACTGCTCCCGATCGTTTGTGCAAGGTCGGGAGCGTTTGATTCTATAGCCACCGCTATCGCCAACGGCGTGGCAACCCAATCCTCAGTTGTCCCACCAATATACCAGGTCAGTATCTTGCCATCCTGGGTCAGAGCATGACCGCTCTGAAACCAAAAAGCCGGATCGTTGCCGAGGAAACTGGTCCGCAGGCGAGCCATTGCCTCCGATTCAATTACCCTCACTGGCAAAACACCTTCCCTGAAGGGTATCCACGTGCCGTCTTCTGCCAGGTAGGTGTTACGCAATCGGGGTGAGGGCAACAAACCATCGTTGGTGATGCTTGCCGCAATCAATGCCATCTGCAATGGAGTTGCCTGAATTTCAAGCGCGCTTTGCGGTGAGGTTTCAATCAATGCTGGGTCAGGTTTAGCGGCAGGAGGAATAGTCCGAAGAGAAAAGGTTGGTGCTGAGAACAATCCAAACGCGTCCAACTGATCGACAAATACGACTGGATCGAGATTTTGGACTAATGCCAGGGCTGCCTGCTCGCAGCCGCTTTGGTAACCAGTTAATTCTTCACCATAGGCTTTGCTGGCAGCCCGGCAGTACTCATCCTGTCCGCCCGGAGCCACTGGCAGCACTCCCTCAGCGGATAGCGGCTGGTTGTAATAAGTAGCAAGGCCAAGGCTGTTGACCAGTGTTCCCAGGGGATAGGTTGCCTGGGTTGTACGGTTAACCATCGGGGCGTCAGGATCCTGGCGCAGTTGCTCCCAGTTTTCGGTGAGGTTGTTGGCGTCAAAGTAGGGATGCGAAGCCATGGCGTAGATTTCACCTGTAGTCGCGTTGATGAGCACCACGGCGCCTTTCGCTTCACCCAGCAAGCTGTCTGCAGTCGTCTGCAAGGATGTGTTGATGGTGAGCTTGATGTCAACACCGGGAGGAGGTTGGTTATAGAGCAATTGATTCTTCCAGAGCGTGTCGTAGCTGCGGCCTGAGTACCCCCTCAGCCATTGGTACTGGCTCAACTCAAGCCCGTCCTGTCCATACAAGCCACTGGTAAAGCCTATCGTGTTGCTTAGGGAAGGGATTAGTACTTCCCGTTCATAACTGCCGATAACGCCGGTGGTAATTGCCAGTTCTTCTCCCGATTGGCTCAGGATTTTACCCCTTGGCGAGTAGCGATCATAAACTGCCCAACGTGGATTTTCCGGCTTTGACAGCAGTTCTTCCTTTCGGATGATTGCCAGCCAACCACTGGCAGCTAACAGCAGGAAAAATAAGCCGAGAAAGATAGCTGCAGTCCAACGATAAGGCTGGCGGACGGGCTCGGGCAGTGGCTCGGCAGCCAACTCTGAGCTGATTTTCAAAAGCAGCATTACCGCGATCAGATTTGTCACGAGAGATGAGCCGCCGTAGGAAAAAAACGGGAATGTAATGCCAGTTAATGGCAGCAGACCCAGGTTGCCCGCGACAATAAAAAAGGTCTGCAGTCCAAAATAGGCTGCAATCCCAAAAGCCAGGTAGCGCCCGAAGGTCGTCCTCGTGGCTTGCGCAATACTGATGCCACGCACAACCAGGATCAGCATCAGGAGGATCAACGCCGAGCTGCCCAGCAACCCAGCCTCTTCAGCAACTGCCGGGAAAACAAAATCCGAAACCGCCACCGGGATAAACAGGGGGCTGCCCAAGCCTGGTCCTGTTCCTGCCAACCCGCCCGCCGCCAGGGCTATTTGGGCTTGCACCAACTGGTAGGCGTTGCCTGAAGCCTGTGCCCAGGGGTCCAACCAGATGTCGATCCGGGCTCTGACAACATCAAATGTGTAGTAGCCAATCAGTCCGGCCACGACACCAAGCAGTGGGATCAATAACAAGAAACGCCGCTTTTGCGTGGTCACCGTCAGCATCAAAACAAACAAGCAGACAAACAGACTGGCAGTACCGAGATCGCGTTGAAAAATCAATATAAATCCCGCTGTACCTGCCACGATGAGAGTCGGAAAAATTGAACCCAGCAGCGTGATGTTGGGTTTGATCTGATCCGCGAAAAAGGCTGCAAGGTAAACGATGATCAGAAGTTTGAGAGGTTCAGAAGGTTGAAAGTAAAACCCAAGCGCCTGCAACCATAATTGTGGTCCTGCGCCTTGTGGATTTACACCGACGAAGAAGGTCAGTCCAATCAGCAAAAAGCCAATCAGAAGCCAGACATACTTGTAACGTTTTAGTAAACGGCTCAAGCGCTTGGTTTTGAGACCCAACCAAAACAGAAAACAACCCGCCAGGTACCAACCAATTTGTTTTAGTCCCAGGCTTGGAGAGAGACGCCAGACCGTCAATAATCCCCAACCAACTAAAGCCGAGAAAGTAGGAAAGATCCAGGGATCACGGGTGGGCAGCTTGCGCCTGACTGTCTTGTAGAGCACCAGGATGCCAATTAGCCAGCCAAAGAATGGAACAAAGACCAACCAGTCAGGTTGGAGTGTTTCAGAGTGGAGGCGTGTTCCATTGGCAAGCGAAAGAGCAGCTGTTTGGAAAAACAGAAACAATACCGCCAGCGCGAGCAGCCCGGGCTGTTTTGAATGGAATCGGGTGGCGGTTTTAGCAGGCAAGATTATCCAAGATACTTATCTACCAGGAGATGGAGCCTGGATTTAGTTTCCTGGTTGATCCTGGCGGGGTTGGTCATAATGGCATTCTTTAAGGCCTGATCGCACTCACATGTTTCAGTACCATCCTCTTCTGCCAACAAATCGACCAGGCGGACCAGGGTGTTTTGTGCCACCGCGGTGTTGTGGGATAAGGTGTTGATCACCATTTCCACGGTGACCGGTTCTTCAGAAATGTGCCAGCAGTCGTAATCCGTGACATGCGCCATGGTGGCATAGCAGATCTCCGCCTCGCGCGCTAAAAAGACCTCGGGTGAGGCGGTCATCCCCACCAGCGACATGCCCCAACTACGGAAGGTGTTTGACTCTCCACGCGTCGAGAAGCGAGGACCTTCAATTGTGATATACGTGCCGCCCTCGTGCACGACCACGTCCTGTTCCCGCAGGGCTCTCAGAAGCTGCCCGCTCAGCTTGGGGCAGAATGGCTCGGCAGTACTGATATGTGCGACGATCCCCTCGCCAAAGAAGCTGCGTTTGCGGTCTTTGGTGAAGTCAAAGATCTGATCTGGGACGACGATATGCCCCGGGGCGTAGTCTGCCCGCAGTGACCCCACTGCGCTTACGCTGATGATCTTGCCAATGCCCAATTCCTTGAAGGCGTAGATGTTCGCACGGTAATTCACTTCGGAAGGTAAAAGGACATGCCCAATCCCATGGCGCGCCAGAAAAGCCAGCTTTTTGCCCTTGATTTCACCAATCACGATCGGTGAGGATGGCTTGCCAAAGGGTGTGTCCACCTCGATGGTTTCCACATTTTGCAGCCCGCTAAAGCTGTAGAGTCCTGATCCTCCGATGATCCCAAATGCAAACTCTTCTGTCATTTTCGCCTCTCTTCTTGTTCAACTGGTTTGATGAATAATGTAAAAATTGCGTCACCGCAATAAAATTCGTCGTTGTCTTTCACAACAATTGGCTCCTCAACCCGAATTCCATCCAGGTAAGAACCGTTTGTGGACTTGAGATCCTCAAACCACCACTGGTTCAGGTGATAGAACAACCGGGCATGTCTGGACGAGACGGTTGAATGGTCCAGAATGAAGTCACAATCCAGGCTTCGACCGATCAGCACTTCGTTGGTGGCAAAGTTCTGCGACATAGGCTCTTCGCCAATTTTTGATGAGAGTGTCAAGCTGGGAATTGCAATATTTCCCTGGTTTACTTGCTTCGATACTACGCTGCGCCATAGCATCCAGATTGCGAGACCCAAAAAGGCGTAAAGAAAAGCAAGGAAAAGGATGCGGAGGATCAGACCGACGGTGGCAGACATTTCATTCCTCCGCAGCAATTATGGTGGTTGGATTTGATCCCGTTCCCGGGATGTTCTGGTTGTAAATGAGCAGGGTTTTCCCAATCCTGATGACATCGCCGGGCTTAAGAGCGGCTGTTTTGACAGCCTGATTGTTGAGGAAGGTCCCGCCCGTTGAGCTCAGATCAAAGAGCAGGTAGCGCCCGTTTTTTGCCCTGAGCTGCAGGTGGTCCCGTGAAACCATCGGGTCATCAATTTGGATGTCGCTGGTGCTCCGGCGTCCAATTTTGATGATGGACTTGCTCAGAAAGCACTGCTCCTTGCCGTTGATGATGAAATACGCGCGTTCCGGGATGTTCGGCTCGGGCGGGGTTTCGGGAAGCATGATCTGCAATTCGGTTTTTGAGGTATCCGAGCTGGGGAGCGTAAGGGCGGTCGAAATTTCAATCGCGTCGATCGCAAGGCTCGCGTTTTGAGCTAATTGAACGCGAAGCGGCACCCTGAACTGATACCCCTGCTCAAGCCAGCTGGCTTCCACCTCGCTGGCGACCTGGTTCAGGGTGGGAATGGCTTCCTGCCAGGCATCCCATTTTTCAGGTGAGACATACAGTGTGATCAGATCAGGGACATATTTTTCGCGTGTGTCCGTTTGTGCCAGGATCTTTTCATCAATCATCCTGATCAGCTGGCTGCTAAGCGAAGATGCCGCGCCAGGATAGAGCAATCTGTCCACGGTGCCTTCAAGCAAGGCTTGGATTTTGTTTTCAATCAACGCTAAAAAATTCTGCATGGCAGCCACGCTGGAATTATACCAACGAAACAAACCACGCTGGTTTGGGGGTGTACCG
>DAISYV010000069.1:6526-10425 GCA_036825115.1 Anaerolineaceae bacterium
CGTCATCGCGAGCCTCGTTTGCGACGCGATCTCTCAGTTGTCATTTATATGGGTAAAATCATCCCTCTATTGTAGAATAAAACAGAGATGCTATGAATTACCAAACAAATTGTGTCTACATCCTGACAAATAAAATTAATTCCGTTCTTTATACAGGCGTGACTAGTAACCTTGTCCAACGTCTCCATCAACATAGGACGGCAGGCAATCGAGATTTTGCCTTTAGGTATAAGGCATTCAAACTTGTCTATTTTGAGTGCGGTGGAGACATATTGTCTGCTATCGGACGCGAAAAACAGATTAAAAATGGTTCCAGAGCCAAGAAAATTGCCCTCATAAATTCGATTAATCCTGAATGGCGCGACTTGTCTGAGGACTTCATTTAATAAATGAGGGATCGCTTCGCAAATGAGGCTCGCGATGACGGACATAATGCGGGATCGCTTCGCAAAAGAGGCTCGCGATGACGGACATAAGGCGGGATCGCTTCGCAAATGAGGCTCGCGATGACGGACACAAGGTGAGATCGCTTCGTAATAGAAGCTCGCGATGATGTCGTGGGGGTCGTCGACGCGCTTATGCTGCAATTGCCCTGCTACTTCAAAATTCTTCTAGCTTTATTCCTGCCTCAAACCGCATAAATCGGATTGCTGAAAATCCACCCCCGGTGCCGGCCGCGAAAATCAATATACACCTCCACGCGGTAAATCCCCGGTTCCTTCGTCAAATACGTCAACACCTCCCGATCCCGAACCTCATGCGCCACCTGCCCATCTTTCAGCAGCCGGATGTGCGCTCGGATCGGAGCACGCACCTGGAAGGTCAAGCCCGCGTTTGCGCTAACCCTATCGCCCATCCAAAAAGTCCCATCGTTGTTGTTGCACGTAAAGCGAAAACCGCGCGTCGGATGCGGCAGGTCGTTGGCGCAAAAACAGTGCCCGGCGGAAAGCGCCTCATAAACCATGCGCCTGTCCGAGTTGATCTCGCCGCTCAGGGCTTTGGGCGTGATGATGTGGGTCGTGATCGAACGGAACAGCGTCTCGTATGGGTAAACCTGGACCTTGAAGGGTCCGGCAGGGTAGGTGGTGGCGTGCGCGTCCACCCCTGCCACCGCGACTATCGACTGCTTGCGCGTCAGCAGCAGTTCATCCCAAAGCTTGAGCGTTCGTTCCAAAGGACCAAGCGTCATAAAACCCGGAAAAAGCGCGTGCAGCGCGGCTTTTGGCAGCGTCTGGGAGCGGGTCTTAAACTCGCTCATCATATTCCACAGTTCAATGCCGGTGAATCCCTTTACATCCCAATCAGTCCAGTTGAACGAATTTTCGTGGAAAAGCGCCAGGGGGTCGTCTATGGGGTGCGCCAGGAAGGTGAGCGCGCCAGCCGAACGCGCCTGGTCGATCAGTTGCTGGCGGTTGGGGGCGAAGCGCGATAGCTCCAGGTTGTGCCCAAAAATGAGCATGTGGTTGCCGCCCACAGAAACTGTGCGGTCGTGCACTTCTTCGCCAACCAGCATCAGCAGCCGGCGCTTGCCTTCCTGCGTGTAGCCCTCGATGTCGTTTACCAGCAGGTTATGGTCCGTCACGATCAACCCGTCCACGCCAGCCTTCAGCCCCGCCGCAGCCAGCTCGGCATGCTTCCCAGTCCCATCCGAATAGACAGTGTGGTTGTGCAAGGCGACGATCAGTTCTTCCATGATTACACGATTATACCGCTTGGTGGGGCTTGACAAGGATTTGCTGGAGGTCTAATTCCTACTTTGTTATAACCCGACAGTTGACGTAGAGGCTTCCCTGGGGGGAAGCTGGCTCCCGCCGTGAAACGGATGGGAGCCTGATGAGGGTATTTCCGTAACATCATGCCGCCTGTGCTCGCGACCTGTGCCCACCGTGAAACGGACGGGTAAGAAGGCTAAGTGCGATCTGCCCCTCTTTCCTCCAAAACGGAGACATGAACCGTTCTTTCTGCCCCTTTCACATGCTAACCTCTCAATGGAAAAGCGCCTGATTGCTGCCTAAAGGTAGTAGAATTCACCGTGTCTACACTAATCAATTTTTGGAGGGAACATGGCAAGAGGTATCGCAAAAGCTATTGCGGGGATACTCACAGTAGTTATCGGTGGAACAGCCTACGCTGTGAGCCAAAAAGATGTCGTAAAGAATTTTTCAAATGAGACCGGCCTGACACAACAAGAAGCCCAACAATATGTTGAAAGCATTCCCGAGGATGAGTTGGCATCCTTTGATGAATTGGGCGCGGGTCATGTTGTTGGAGGACAAGATATCCTCGATGCGGCGGCAGATTTAGACTGTGTTAATTACCAGTATGAATGGCAAACTGACACACTGTCCTGTGATGAAGGGTATGCTCAATTAATGGAGTTTGGGCAGAGTAGTGTGGAACTTGGAGAGACTCTCAAGATTTTGGGATCCGAGTCAGCTACTCCGAAAGATATCATAGAAGCAATCAGGCTAATTGATAGGAATAATCTCAGTGTAGATTCGGAGATCATGGTTATGTTGTTAGGCGAATCAGGAGTTGATGAATACATTAAATCCAACCTATACAATAAAGCCATCCTCAAAACCATACTGGAAAGTGATTAAAAAAGTATTACTCAAACTTGTAGCTTGCTGCGAGAACAACTTTTATCCACGAAATCTTGGTATGAAGGACCGCTTGCGCTCCTGAGGATCGAGTACCCCCTCTTGGTTGAATATCCGTGACCTGTGCGCGCAGTGAAACGGAGGGTAAGCGAAGCGGAAGGGAGTGTGGGTCTTGTCATCCTGAGCTCGCGAAGGATCTGGTCTCCTATTATTAAATTTTTTGCAAATGAGGCCTTAGGCCGGACATTGTCCCCTTGTGGTATTGCGATGCCTGCCCCGTGTCTCTGTGCGGGGCTCAATCTCGCTTCTTTTGATCTTTTCCGATGGGGAAGCTGGATCCCACCGTGAAACGGATGGGAGACTGAAGAGGGTCCTTAACCCCCTCTGTAGAGGGGGCATCGCGTAGCGAGGGGGTGGAGATTGCGACTTTTCCTAATTAACCCAAACCAAGGAACTTCTCAAAGAATGCTCTCAGTTTCTCAATCACTCTCTGCTTAATGAGCTCGCGTGCCTGACCAAAGAAGCTTACAGCTGGTAACAACTCGTCGAACTCCACACCGGTCGTGCGGAATTCACGATCTCGCAGAGCGTTGGTCATGTAACGATGGGTGCGTTCTGCATGCAGTTTTTCTTCTTCTGCAATCGCCTTCAATTCCACTTCCTTACGCTCATTTACATACGCAGACCAGTCACTTTCGACCTCTGTATCCAGGTTGACCCGGGCGATGAAACCGTCGATCAGGTCTTTCTTGCTGCGCAATTCCAGGCTGGCGTTGATGGATTTCTCGATGGTGGTGAGAATTTCCTTATCCTTAAAGTGGGTTTTCTGATATTCAACAACCAGCATGAGAATGTAGTCAATATTGACTTCCACCTGCTTGATCAATTCGACCTCGAAGATAAGGTCATCATTGATAATCGCCTTTTCAGCTGTTTGATCCCGGCGGATTTTGTCGTAGAGATCAATGTAGTGGCTCTGGTAGTCCTGCTGGTCGCGTTCGGTGATGATCTCCTGACCCGTGTATTCATCGAAGCTTCTGAGGATGTTTTGCAGCTTGAGCACGGTGCCAAACAGCCGAACAAAGTCCTTTTGGGCGGTTTCGCCAATGATCGGTTGACCCAGGGGGAACTCGCTGGTCAGTTTGCCGATCAGTTCCACATACGGCGTTTGGTGTTTGCCGTTTACCTCATAGCCGGTGTGGTAGTACTCCTCGAAAGTCTTCATCAAGACAATCCCACCGGCTTCGCGGTTGCCAAACAGGGCGATGGCGTCGTCGGTGGCTTTGCTCAGGTCCC
>DAISYV010000070.1:0-6449 GCA_036825115.1 Anaerolineaceae bacterium
GTCTGCCCCAAAGGCGCTCTCACGCACGTGGAAGCGGAATTGCAGGACGGACGCATCATCAAACGCGCCTCGGTCGACGTGGACGAGAAGAAATGCGTCAACTGCGGTATTTGTGTGGAATCCTGCCCCACGCATGCCATCTCGCTTACTGTCAATGGCAAACCTGAAATCCCGGTCATTGAGTACGGCGCTTATCCTGAATTCATCACCAAGACCATTTTCCGCAAGGAAAAGTTTGATTTCTCGCTCAAGGATTTCATCATCGACAACTGCCCCACCGGCGTCATCAGTTACGACGAAGTGCGCGATACCATGCGGGTTGATTTTGATAACTGCATCCACTGCCGCCAGTGTGAGGTTGCCAGCAAGGGTGCTTTTGAGGTTCGCCAGGCCTGGGTTGGCTCAGTCGAGCTGCACCGCGAACGCTGTGTGGAAGGCTGCCTGGCTTGCGCCGACATCTGCCCCACCCGCGCCCTCCACATCAACGATGCGGGTGAACTGGTGCTTGCTGACTATTACTGCATCAAGTGCGGCGCTTGCATGGAAGTCTGCCCCATCAAAGCGGACTACGCAGAAGAGCCCTTTGAATTTGAGTCGCAAGGCATGACCCTTACACGAAAACTTAAACGACTGACGAACGCAGACGATTTGCCCATCAAGGTTGAACGATGGCGGGTAAACCACACCGAAGTTTCCAGCGCGTCCTGGATTGAGGCGCTGCGCAAGGTTTCGGACGACAAAGCCAAGTCCGTCGAAATAGATCGAAAACGCGCACTGCGCCGGGCTGATCTGATTGACGCGCTTCGTGGAAACATTCTGGCAAAGTCAAAACTTAAAAAAGAAATAGAATCATAGGTTTTCCTGCTATAAGGAGGTAACGGATGAAATTACCACAATTTCTGATGTTTATCTCATTCCTCAAAAAAGGCTCTTAGGGTTTAATACCAACTGATTTTTTTGTGATTTCACCTACGCTGTCAAAATTACGATACTACCCGCAAGTTGACAGGCTTAATCAAATGTAAGTAAGTTCTGCTGCTCTGGTGGCGTTGCTCCAAAACCAAACCTTGTGGTAAAGTCGAATGACCAACCTGTTTCACGGTTGTATTCGGGGTTATGTTCACCTTTCTTAAAAATCAAAACCCGGGCTTTGGACCGCAGCCGTCCGAAGTCGCGCAGATTTGGTGTAGCAGTGATGACATTCCTGAAAGTACCCGTGTTGATGTAATAAGTTTCAATTCCCTTTTCAACTTTCATCAACTGCACCGTTGGATTGTGCGTGTGACCAGAAACGATGCACCTCACTGGAGAATTAGGTTTTTGTAAACACGCTTCTTTTTGAATGATGTCGGATTGATCGCCAATTTTTGACCTGCGCGAAACCGGAGAGAGCAAAGTCTTGATCATCCAGAATGGCAAGCCTCTGCGCCATATTCGCGTTTTCAATACAGCCTTCAGGCTGGCTGCAGAGAAACCGCTCATGCCGCCAAAGGCGATCATCTGTCTGCCAATTTCTGGAGCGAACGCCAGGTCATCCAGCATTTTCACAAAGACCGGCTCAATCAGGCGCCAGACTTCCTTCATCGAGAGCCCTGGAGTGGAAAACAGAAAATTGATCAACGCGTTGGAAGGACGCACGTTATCAAAATCGATCAAACGCTGGAACAACAAGGTGAGCTCTGGATCTTCCAGAATGGCTTCCTCGCTGTAGTGATCTTTAAAAAGAATTGGCAGTTTTGCTGCAACTTCCGTGGTCACGATATCCCCAAAGGAAGGTCTGTCGTAGAAACTTTTATCAATCAGGGTTGGAATCACTTTCCAATTGCGCACATCCACCCCAAAATTTGCCGCGTCGTACTCATGCCCGTGGCGAATGAGCAGTTTTGTTTCTCCATTTGCCTGGTGCAAGTACTGGTTGTCGAACGGGAGATCGGATGGCTCCATCCCGAGAAAGCTGCGGGTGCGGTTACGAACGCGCCGGCTCGCGTTCAGCAGGCGGTCGTGATTGCCAGGGATGAAGTGGATCCGCACTGGTCGGCGGAGTTGAATTGTCAGGTTGCGAAACAGATCCAGCGTGGCAGACACGCGCTGGTCGGCTGCGATCGCATCCATGATCTCGCTGATGCGTGCCTCCAGCGGGCTTCCTTCAGTCACCTGATCATTGTGCGCGTAAGGGCGCAAATTATCCTTGAGCCAAAGGGCCGATCGGGTAACCTCAAAAATATCACCCGCTAAAACCAGGTCGATGTCTTTGATGTTATCATATCGGATGAACTCAAGAATTTCGTTAAAAAACGCGCGGTAAACCTCAGGCGGCAAATTGTGGTTGTAGTGTTTCTCGCCAATCGAGAGCGAGCTGCTTTCCGCGAAATGCAAATCCGACATTACAATGATCACGATAATTCTCCTGGCATTATTGTATTACAACCCCCGCCGTATCAGGCTCACTGTAACGTGAAATCAGGGAACTTGCAATCTGAACGCACCTGATTCTCGTGTGCCAACCAGTAAGACATTCGCATCCAATGGATCAAACACCAGCGCCTGGACAGTCCAATCAAAGCTACGCGCAACCCAATTCTCCCCGCAATCCTTTGTAATCCATACCCTGGTTTGCTCACCCACTGCCCAAAGGCAATTGTCTGATTTCGAGGTGGCAAGCACAAGACTTCCCGGATTCGATTTATCCATCCCGGTCGGTAATCTGGTCAATCCGATGGCTGAAATATCCACTGCTTCTTCAGAATCTTCTTTCTGAGATAGCCCATCCGGATCGAGTTGATAAACATAACAATCATCGTTCCTGGTGCACACAAACACATCCACATTTCCTTCGGGGGTTGGCACCAACTTTTCGATGACCAGGTTTTTTAGCCCAAGCTGCTCCCACCCGTTTCCTTCCAGCAGCCATAATCCCGAGCCGGCTGTGCCCAGCAGAAGTTTTCCATCCTGCCAGGCCAGGCTGGTTGGCTGGACAGATCTGGCTGCGTCGAGCTCAAACGCTTCATCCGGCAACAAAACTCGTTCCCTCACCCAATTGATCCCGCTATCCACAGCCTCCGGATCAGCTTCTGGCAGCATAACATCTTGCCAGGCATCCCCATCCCAAACGCTCATCCAACCACGTCCGAGGGCATAGAGTTGGTCATCTGTCACTGCCAAAGAGACCACGTCCAAGTTGGTTAATCCCTCGTTCATTCGTGCCCAATTATCACCAGTATCGGTAATCCGAAATACCCCCTGCCCGTAAACAGCCCCTGCCAGCGCTTCCGGATCACCCGGCAATTCTGTCAATCCGGTGATGTCCGTCAGTCGCAGATCAGCCATGATGCTGTTCCAGTTGGAACCATAACTGCTTGAACGAAAAAGCCCATTGTTCTCGGTGGCGGCATACCAGCGCTGCGGACTACCATCCGCAATCACAAAATCATACAGTCGCTGTCCTGCCAAACCGCGTGAAACCCAATTTTCTGCCAGATTATCCGAACTATACAAACCGTCGCCATAAGTACAGCTAAAAACCCGTTTCAGGGATCCGCCAAAGGGATCAAGGATCACTCTAAAAACCTCAACATCAGCTGGCAATCCTGAACTGCTCATAAACCACGAAACTCCTGAATTCCAGGTTTTGTACACTCCTCCACCATGCCAGACCCCGCCATACACCAGCCCGCTGTGGGCACTATCAATAGCAAAAGATCTCGCGGAGAGATCGGAAACGCCTGTATTAATTGCGTAGAAGTTCACGCCCCCATCAACGCTCTTATAAAAGCCATGCTGATGTGCGGTCAGATAAATGATATTGGAATTGGCAGGATCGATATCTACATCATAAAAGTAATCCAGACTCGAAAAGCTATCTCCTGTCAGAAGGATTGTCCAGTTGAGACCACCGTCAACACTCCGTGCAAGGTAGCCTCTCAGATTGTTAGGGTCATCGTCACTGTACTTGATTCGCGAAACAACAAACATTCGTTGTGGATTGGATGGATCGATTTCGATATCGTAAATGATGTGATTGTTAAGCACGCCCCCATTGGAAGCTTGCCAACTTTCTCCACCATCAATCGATTTATAGATGCCACCCTCGTAAGTCCCCGCGTAAACTATATAAGAACTGGTTGGGTGCGTTGCCAGTGATTGGATCTTTAAGATTCCCAATCCCAGGCTTTTCCTGTACCATGTCGTGCCCTGATCAAAAGTTTTGTATACACCGCTGCCATAATGCCCGGCGTAGATGTTATCGTTCTGCCCCGGATCGATAGCGAAGGAAGTAAAAGTCCCCCCCACCGGACCAACAGGCGTTGGCTCGCCTGTCCGGATTAGAGGAAAGAAGTACGTGAAATTTGCCGTGACAGGGATTGATTGACCAAAAACAACGCTGGCATTTAATGTGTTTGCTATCAGACTGAGTAGAATTGCAAAAAAGATCAGTCCAGCAACACTGAATCGCAGAGAATGAGAGCCCTGCAAGTTTTTACGCATATTTCCTCGCAGTTTACACTGCAACTCCCGTGCCCGGGAGGAATCTGCTATCAGCCAAGCACTTTCTTAAAGGCATCCAGAGCGACTTCCACAGCCTTGTCGGTGATATCGTGATGCGTCACCATACGGTATTCCCCGGGACCCGAATCCATTAGCAAAACGCCTTCCTGCTTCATCGCTGTCAGGAATTCCGCCATGGAAAGTCTCACGCTCTCATCCAGGGTAAAGAATACCATGTTGGTTTGAGGAGCATTCTTGGTCAGATGGACCTTATCTATGTTTTGAAGCCCCTCTGCGAGTGACGCAGCACGTCGATGGTCCTCAGCGAGCCTGTCCACCATCTCATCCAGCGCCACGATGCCAGCCGCCGCAATGATGCCTGCCTGTCGCATAGCACCACCAAGCACTTTTCGTAAGCGCCGTGCTTTTTTGATGAAGGCTGCATCGCCGCACAGAACCGACCCCACCGGTGCACATAAACCTTTGCTCAGGCAAAAAGTGATCGAATCAGCTGGTGCCACTAACTTGCTGGCTGGCAAACCCAACGCCACCGCAGCATTGAAAATTCTGGCTCCATCCAGATGCAAAATCAATCCATGCTCCCGCGCAAAGGCTGCCACACTCTCAGTGTATTCAAGGCTCAGAGGTACTCCACCGCAAAAATTCTGGGTATTCTCGATGATGATCAATTTTGAAATCGGCGAATGTATGTCCTCCGGATCATTCAGCGCATACTCAAGGTCCTTCAGAGTAAGCGTTCCATCTGCCTGGTTTGGGATTGTGTGGATCACCACTCCTCCCAGCGCCGAAACGCCGCCTGCTTCATGCAAAAAGGTGTGCCCCCGGGTGCCCATGATCGCCTCTTCGCCCCTTTCGCAGTGTGCCAGAACCGCCAGCAAATTGCCCATCGTGCCTGAAGCCACAAACAAACCACGCTCCTTGCCGAGCATTCCGGCTGCCTTTTCTTCCAGGGCGTTGACGGTTGGGTCTTCCCCGTAAACGTCATCCCCTACTTTGGCGCTAGCCATTGCCTGGCGCATTTTTTCAGTCGGATGGGTGGTTGTGTCAGAGCGGAAATCAAATGTTTGCATGGTCTACTCCTTCTCGAGCGTGGTTAGAATTTCTTTTAGGTCTGCTGCCAGCGGTGCCGTGAACTCAGTCGGCTCTTCCTCGCCTGGCAGTTTGATGGTCAATTTATGGGCATGCAAAAAGAATCTAGGAATGTCAAGCGATTTCTTGCGACGCCCGTAAATTCTATCTCCTGTAACAGGGCAGCCCAGAAAAGCCATATGCACACGAATTTGGTGGGTTCTGCCGGTCAGTGGCTGCACTTCCAGCAGGGTGTGGTCAGCGTATCTTTCAAGCGTGTGGTACTCAGTGACAGCATTTTTGCCTTTGTCACCGTACACCACCGCCATGCGCTGGCGGTTCTTCTCATCTCTCCCAATCGCCGTTTCCACCCGCCCGGTTGGGGTGGGCGGTTCGCCATCCACCAGTGCCAGGTAGGTCTTTTTGGTTTTTCGGGATTTAAACTGCCGCACCAGCCAGTTGTAGGCTGTTTCATTACGCGCCAGGATCAGAACTCCGGAGGTTTCCTTGTCCAACCGATGCACAACTCCGGGTCGCCCTTCCTCACCCACCCGCGCGATATCCGGCCAGCGGTGCAGGATCGCGTTCACCAGGGTATCCTGGGTGTTGCCGGCGCCAGGATGCACCACCATGCCAGCAGGCTTGTTGACAACTATCACATTTTCGTCGACATAAATCACATCAACTGCAATGGCTTGATGCAACAAATGGGTCTCTTCAGTAGTGGGCAGTGAATAGGTAACAACACTCCCAGGCTCAAGCTTGAACGCGGGTTTTTGCTGAACCACACCGTTAACGCAAACACCGCCTTCAGCGATCAGCTGTTGGAATTGCACGCGGGAAACATCCGGCTCAGATTGGGCAATGAATTTATC
>DAISYV010000070.1:6549-10229 GCA_036825115.1 Anaerolineaceae bacterium
ATCGCCGGGATGGGTGCCCAGGCTTCGCCCAAGGCCAGGTTTTGCCTTACGATGGCTTTTGTGATTTGATCCACCACGATCACCGCGGCGGCGACCAGGAATAAAAGCCCATTATGCTTTAGAAATTTCTTCACTCAATCACTCCTTGCACAGCTTGCAAGGCAAATTGTAATTCTTCTCCATCAAATGCGTCATTCGCCGGGGTCAATCCATGCGGCAATACCTCATCCAGAACTGCCACAGCCAGCGTCTCCGCGGCAATGTAAGCTTCATTTTGTTTTACCGCTTCACTCAGAGCTGCAGTTGCCTGGTAGTAAATCTTTATCCGGTCGGCGATATCCAATCCGATGCTCTTGCGCTGATCCTGCACCCGTCGCACGAATTCCCGTGCCAAACCTTCGTAGAACAATTCCTGGCTGATGGCCGTAACCAGTGCCGCCAGGTAAGGGCCTTCGGTTGCGACGGAATAGCCTTCTTTGGCTGCGGCATGCACTTCGACTTCATCTGGCAGGATTTCATAAAATTTGTCATCCACTTTGATCACCAGGTTCAAGCCAGCCAGCAGCCTCTCAGCGCTTTCCTTCGCGGGTAAATCGAGGATTGCCTGCCGTACTTTTGGCGATAGCCCCTTGTATTTCTGACCCAGTTGTTTGGGCAAAGGATTCAGACTGTATTCAAGCGCTTCTTCGCTGCCTCCCAGTGCCCTGACCTGCTTCACGTTCAATTCGTCTTCAAGAATTTCGCGGAATTGATCAACCACATCCATTTCATCCGCGCTGCCAACCGCGAATGCGACTTCCGAAAGCGGCTGACGCACCTTCACGTTCGATTTATTACGGGCAGCATGCCCGAGCGAAGCTAATTTCATCACGACCGCCATCTGGCGGTTGAGAGTCTCATCGATCATGCTCAGGTCTGCCGTCGGCCAGTCGGCCAAATGCACCGAGATTGGCGCCTGGTCGTCAAAAGACCGCACCAGGTTTTGGTATAGGGTCTCAGACATGTAGGGCATCGAAGGCGCCAGCAATTTGCTGACAGTCACCAAGGCCCGGTAGAGCGTCTCGTAGGCGGCAGCTTTGTCGGCATCCGACTCGCTCTTCCAGAAGCGTCTTCTTGAACGGCGCAGGTACCAGTTGGACAGATTGTCCACAAAAGCCTCGATCGGTCGGGTAGCCCCGACTACGTCATAGGTCTCGTAGGCTTTGGTCACATCCCGTACCAAGGCTTCCAGCGAAGAGAGCAGCCACCGATCCAGGTCTGAGAACTGGGGAATGACAGAAGAGTCAGGCGTCCAGTTATCCAGGTTGGCATAGGTCACGAAGAACGAGTAAGTATTCCACAACGTCAACATAAAACTGCGCACCACCTCACCCACCAGTTCTGTGCTGAATCGGCGCTCGTTGCCTGGAGGGCTGGAGGTGTAGAGATACCAGCGCATCGCGTCGGCACCGTAGGCGTCGATCACTTCCCAGGGGTCAACCACGTTGCCTTTGTGTTTGGACATCTTCTGCCCCTCACCATCCAGGATCAAGCCCAGGCAGATGACGTTTTCGTAACTGAGATTGTCAAAAACCAGCGTGCTGATCGCCAACAGCGAGTAGAACCAGCCGCGGGTTTGGTCGACCGCTTCGCAGATGAAATCTGCCGGGAATTGCTGTTTGAATTCCTCAAGGTTCTCAAAAGGATAATGCCACTGCGCAACGGGCATCGCGCCTGAGTCAAACCAGACGTCAATCAGCTCGCTCACGCGGCTCATCCTGCCTTCCTTGCATTTGGGGCAGGCGAAGTGCACCTGGTCTACGTAGGGTCGGTGCAGTTCGAGTTCGCTTTGGTCCTCGCCAGTCAGCTCGCTCAATTCCGCGACGGAACCGACGCAGTGCTGATGCCCGCACTCCTCGCAAACCCAAACCGGCAAAGGCGTGCCCCAGTAACGGTCCCGCCCCAAAGCCCAGTCCACGTTGTTTTCCAGCCAGTTGCCAAAACGCCCTTCCTTGATGTGTTCAGGCACCCAGTTGATCTGCTGGTTAAGCTCGACCATGCGTTCCTTGACCTTGCTCGTGCGGATGAACCAGGTGGAGCGTGCCATGTAGAGCAGCGGGGTATCGCAGCGCCAGCAGAAAGGATAGGTGTGGGTGATCGTTGCGCGGTTGAAGAGCAGGCCTCTTTGCTTGAGATCTTCCATGATCAACGAATCGGCGTCTTTGACGAACATGCCAGCCCAGGGTGAAACCACCGGCTTGAACTTGCCTTCATCGTCGATGGTCAGCAAAACAGGCAGATTGTAGATTTTCGATACTGCCATGTCATCCATGCCAAAGGCCGGCGCGATATGCACCAGGCCTGTGCCGTCACTGGTGGTGACATAATCAGCATTGACCACGTAATGGGCCGGTTTATCGGGCGGCAGGAAGGAGTAGAGTGGGGCGTACTTCTTGCCTTCAAGCGCTTTGCCCTTCATGCTCTTGAGCACTTCCACTTTTTTGTCCCCAAAGACCAATGGGATCAATTCCTTCGCAAGGATCAAGCGTTCGTGAGCCTCACCCTCAACCCTGACCATGACATAGTCCACATCAGGATGCGCTGCAACGGCGACGTTGCCTGGCAGTGTCCAGGGAGTGGTGGTCCAGACCAGCAGATAGGTGTTCGGTTCGTCCACCAGCGGTAGCCGCACCGTGATGCTGGGGTCAACCGCGTCGGCGTAGCCTTGCGCCACCTCGTGGTTCGAGAGCGGTGTGCCGCAGCGCGGGCAGTAAGGTACGACCTTATAGCCCTGGTAGAGCAAGCCTTTGTTCCAAATCTGGCTCAACAACCACCAAACGGACTCAATATAAGGATTAGTGTAAGTAACGTAAGCCCGGCTCAGGTCCACCCAATAAGCAATCCTTTCGGTCAATTGCTCCCACTCCTGGATGCGCGAGAAGGCTGATTCGCGGCAGAGGGCATTGAACTTTTCAATGCCATATTCCTCGATCTGGCTTTTCTCAGTGAAACCGAGCTTCTTTTCAACTTCGATCTCCACGGGGAGACCGTGCGTGTCCCAACCGCCGCGCCGGTCAACAAAGTAACCTTGCATCGTGCGGAACCTCGGGAACATGTCCTTGAAAGCGCGTGCCAAAACGTGATGCACGCCGGGTTTGCCGTTGGCAGTCGGGGGACCCTCGAACATCACGAAAGGCCTGCGGTCACTGCGTTCGTCTGAGGATTTCTTGAAGATCTCATTCGCCCGCCAAAAGCGCAGGCGTGCTTCTTCCTCCTGCTGGATATTCAATCGCGATGAAACTGGTTTGAACATAATTGCTCCTCTTGCGGCTGATCTTTACCAGCCTATTAATCAAAAAAGCCCGTCCCACTACAGGGACGAGCCGAAACTCGCGGTACCACCCCGCTTCTCAGCATTGCTGAGCGCTTGTTGGACCTTCTATAACGGGAAGGTGATCCGGCGTGCTTACTGTCCGAAGACTTGTTCAGTTTGCGGCTCAGGAAGGATATTCCCGTAGGAGGTTCTGCCCGGCTTCCACCATCCCGGTTCGCTATCAGCCTGCCTGCAGTACTCGTTTCCGTCACTGCCGATCAAAAAATAATTATCTCATAGCTGTAAAAGCTTGTCAAACGTCGCACCCTGTCTATTGTGAGGAGGTCAGCACATGGTATACACTTTTTAGATAAGTCATACGAGTTGT
>DAISYV010000071.1:0-10192 GCA_036825115.1 Anaerolineaceae bacterium
CCCGGTCTTTTAGTTTTTAGATTAATTCTCCCTAGCAGCAGCCAGAGGAACAACCATCACCGCAATCGGAGCCACAGCTCTCGCAGCCACCATAGTGCAGATGACCAGCGCTAAGTTCTTCATCAGTCGCAGGGCGGACGGCCAGGACGCTGACATTGAAGAGCAGATCCTTGCCAGCCATCGGGTGGTTGAGGTCAAGTTCCACTGCGTCGTCCGAAAGGGCGGTCGCGACACCCTGGAAGATGTGGCCGGCTGCATCGCGCAGACGCATTGTTTCACCCAGGTGGATCTCGAAATCAGAGGGGAATGATGCCCGGCTGACAGTGATCACCGAATCGGGGTCGAACTCGCCATAAGCATCCTCAGCTTTGGCAATAACTTCAAGCTTATCGCCAACTTTGGCGCCAGTCAGGGGCTGTTCAAGCCCGGGGATGATGTTGCCGTGCCCGTGCAGGTATTCAAGCAGGTCCGATTCAACTTCTTCGCCATCCACATTGAGGTTATATGCAATCTGAACGACGCAATCATTTTGGATAGTATCCAGTAATTTTTCTTCCATGTTTCTCCATTCTTTATGCGGGCTAGTCCTCCCGCGTCGCATGATTATAACAGACTGCAAGTGGGGGAAAGGCCCGATCATTCGGCAAAGTGTTTTTCTTACAAAAGATTTATCATGTTTGTCCGCTACAAGTCTTTGACAGGTTCGCCTGATACAACTAAAATTGGCTTATTGAAAAAATTTATCAATAAGGTCGATATGAATTGGCAGGATGTATTAAGTAAAAATGGTTATCGGGTTTCAGGACCGCGCAGATTAGTGATGCAGTTGCTCGAAAGCAACGCTCAGCCCATAACTCCATTAAAGATATACCAGGAGCTTTCAGAATCTGGGCGTGATTTGGGGATGGTGAGTGTCTACAGGGCCTTGGAGCTGCTAACAGAACTGGAACTAATTTGTGTAGTCTATGACTCTGATGGCAGCGCCGGGTATGTGGCGGGCGGGGTTGGGCACCACCACCACATTTTGTGCCAAAAGTGCCATCAGGCAGTGGCATTTGCTGGCTCTGAAGACCTGAGCAGCCTGATCCAAAGGGTTGAGGAAGAAACCAACTATTGTGTGAGTGATCACCTTTTACAGTTGTACGGAATTTGTCCTGATTGCCAGAAGAAAATGGCTGAGAAGGGGGAGGAAAATTGAAAAAAGCACTGCTCTTCAGCCTGATTTTGGTGCTTGCATTAACCGCGTGCGCTAATCCGGCACCCCAGGATGTCCCCGACAAGTTGACCATCAGTGTCAGCATTTTGCCCCAGCAGTGGTTTGTGGACCAGATAGGTGGAGATCGCGTCCAGTCCCAGGCAATGGTTGGCAGTGGCGACGATCCACACACCTATGAGCCCAGTCCTCAGCAAATGACAAACCTGGCTAACTCGGACCTTTACTTCACCATTGGCGTTGAGTTTGAGGCTGTTTGGATGCCGCGTTTTGAGTCCGCAAATCCCGATATGAATATAGTGGATGCGGCAGCAGGGATCGAGCTAATTCCCGCGCTTTATTTGCACGATCATGCGGAGGATGAAGTTGAGGAGCCTGCTGTTACTGGCTCAGAAACTGACCCGCATATCTGGTTTTCTCCCTCACGCATGAAACAGATGGCTCAGACGATGGCTGAAGCCATGCAGACCACAAATCCGCGAAACGCCGAATTTTATCAGGCTAATCTTGAAGCATTGCTGGTCAAAATTGGTGCGGTTGACGCTGAGGTCAAAAAGCAGCTGGAAGGCGCCCAAAGGGACTATTTTATGGTCGTACACCCTGCCTGGGGGTATGTGGCAGAGGACTATGGGCTGCAGATGCTGGCGGTTGAGATCGGCGGTAATGAGCCGGCTCCGGAGACCCTTTCGCAGATCATCGCCTTAGCCAGAGAATATGAGATTAACACCCTGGTGATCGAAAAAGGCAGCAACGCCAGGCTTGCCACTTCCATCGCCGAACAGGCTGGGATCCAATCTGTTGTGGAATGGGACCCGATGGCATACGATTGGCCTGCAAGCATGCAGATGATTGCCGAAACGCTTAACCAGGCGTTGAATTAGGAGATATAGTGACAGGGCAAGCAGTAATAGAACTGGAAGATGTTTGGGCTGGCTACGAGAGTGACCGTGTTTTGGAGGCGGTGAATTTTCGAATGGAAGCCGGCGATTACGTTGGGCTGATCGGACCCAACGGCGGCGGAAAGACCACCCTGATCAAGGTCATCCTGGGACTGATCAAGCCGGAAAGGGGTGAAGTGCGGGTGATGGGCGTCAGCCCGGAGAAGGGGCGCCACTTCATCGGCTATGTTCCCCAAATCCAGCAGAATGACAGAGCATTCCCGATCAAGGTTTGGGATGTGGTCAGTATGGGAAGGTTAAAACCGCAACTTTTCCAAAGTTTGTATATAAAGGATGAAGACAGAGCAATCATTGAGCGTTCTCTCAAGCAGATGGACATTCTGGATCTGGCAAAGCGGTCGATCAATGAACTGTCGGGCGGTCAGCGGCAGCGTGTCACAATCGCGCGGGCACTTGCTGCTGAACCTGAGATCTTACTGTTGGATGAACCAACTTCGAGTGTGGATTCCCGTTCCAGTTCGCAGATGTATGACCTGCTTGCGGAGTTGAATAAGAGCATTTCAATCCTGCTGATATCGCATGATTTGACCGCGATTTCCACTTATGTAAAAACAATTGGCTGCGTCAACCGGCATCTGGTGTACAACGGGCAGAAAGAGATCACAAGCGAGATGTTGAGCAGTGCCTATGAATGCCCGATCGATCTGGTGGCACACGGTTTGCCACACCGGGTTTTGCCTTCTCATCGAGAAGAGGATGACCATGATTGACACCATCCAAAGCATGTTTGCTTTTGATTTCATGCGCAACGCGTTTCTCGCCAGCTTGCTGGTGGGAGTTGTCTGTGGTTTGATCGGCACGCTGGTTGTGCTAAATCGTATCGTCTTTTTGGGTGGCGGGATCGCGCACGCGGCCTATGGTGGGATTGGTCTGGCCTACTATTTTGGCCAGGACCCAATGCTGGGGGCGATCCTTTTCAGCATTCTGTCGGCGCTTGGCATGGGCGTGGTGCACCTGCGCACCAAAGCCCGTTCCGATACGCTGATCGGGGTGATGTGGTCGATCGGCATGGCTGTTGGGATCATTTTTGTCAGCCTGACGCCGGGCTTCAAGGCGGATTTGATGAGTTACCTGTTTGGCAGCTTGCTGGCAGTATCCGGTGGGGACTTGCTGGTGATGGCGTTGGTTGCGCTGCTTGTGATTGTTTTTGTGGTGCTCTTTTACCGGAGTTTGCAGGCGATCTCCTTCGACGAAACCTTCTCCACTGTGCGCAACCTGCCGGTGGCAGCGCTCTACCTTGTGATGCTGGTTATGATTGGGCTAACAGTAGTGGTGGCGATGCGTATTGTCGGTTTGATCATGGTCATAGCGATGCTGACCATCCCTCCAGCGACAGCTAATTTGTTTCTAAAGGACATGAAAGGCATGATGCTGCTCTCCATCGGGCTCAGTTGGCTGTTCTCGTTGGTTGGTCTGGTTGTCTCTTTCGCGCTCAACTTACAAGCTGGTTCAGTCATTATCCTGGTGGCGGCGTTGAGTTACCTGGCTGCCGCCGGCGTAAAAAGGCTGGCCATCCGTCCGAGGGCTTAACCCCCTGGACTTAAGAAAACACCCGATGGCATAACTTTCTCGATGTTAACGTGTTTTAATATTAGAGAGTACAATTTAGAATAGATATGGGACTACGAGCCTTTATTGAAGATTCTGCGGCAATAAAAACCGGATTGTGGCTTGGTAAGAATTTCAAGCTGACGGGTTTGGATCGCCTTGCTCAAATTGTTGGCTCGACGTTGGCATCTCGTCGTAAAAGTGCGATGGTTCGCAATATCATGGCAAACCAGTGGGTGGTATCGGGGGAATCCATGAGCAAGTCGCAGCTGGAGGAGTGTGCCAGGGAGACTATTCAGAATGTTGTCAGTTCTTTGGCAGAGTATTTCTATTATTATCAGCATCCTGAAGAAGCCAAGGAAAAGATTGTCCTCTCGTCCACGGCAGAGGAGACTCTTCGCGATATCATCGATCGAAAAGTTCCGACTATTCTCCTGGGTCCTCACCTTGGGAATTTTGACCTCTTTGGTATGTCACTGACCTGGTTGGGAGTTCGACCGTACGTGCTTTCCTACCCCAACCCCAACAATGCCTACAAAGCTCAAAACCGCATGCGCGAGGCTGTAGGAATGAGCATCCGCCCGATTTCCTTCTCGTCCTTCCGCGAGTCAAAAAAGGCTCTGAAAGAGGGGTATTGCGTGGTAACAGGGCTGGACCGACCCATACCGGAAGGGGAAGATGCCAAATATCGCCCACGCTTTTTTGGGCGTGAAGCCGCCCTGCCGGTTTTTTACGGACGCCTGGCGCTTGAGACTGGCGCTAAAGTGCGTGTCGCTTGCGGGATTCGCCGCGAAGATGGCAATTATTTTGTGGATGCGACAGACCCTATTCCAATGGAAAAAAGAGACGATCTGGTCGAAGAAAACGTGCTCAATGCTGAAAGCGTATTGCGCCGAACAGAAGATTTCATCCGGGGAGCTCAGTCCCAGTGGTGCATGTTGTACCCTGTCTGGCCTGAAGTGCTCCCTGTCATAGAAAAAATAACCTAAGAGGTGATTATGGCTAAGAAAATTCGAACAGAGAAAGATGTACGAACTAACGACATTCTATTGGGACCCTTGGAAAGGCCGGCTTTAGCATTTTTTGCCAGGCACATGCCCAAGTGGGTCAACTCAGACATGCTCACCGTGTTGGGCTTGCTTGGCTCGGTATTGGCAGCAGTAGCTTATGCGGTGGTCGGGACAGGAGAAGTAAAAAGTAATCCATGGCTGTTTGTGGCAAGTTTGGGCTTTGTTATCAACTGGTTTGGCGACAGCTTGGATGGCACCCTGGCGCGCTATCGCAACGTCTCGCGTCCAAATTATGGTTATTACACGGACCATGCTATCGATGGAATTACCACTCTCTTGGTTTTTGGAGGGATCGGACTTTCCGGGATCGCGCGATTTGACGTTTCGCTGATTGCAATGTGTGCCTGGCTGCTGCTGATGATGCAGGTCTTTCTGAAGACCCACGCAACGGGTATTTTCGAAATGACCAGCGTAAAAATTGGTCCGACTGAAATGCGTTTGATCATCATCATTCTGAACACCGTAGTTTACTTTGTTGGCGCGGGTGGCGCTTTGTTTGAAGTCACTCTTGCTTCGCAGGTGATACCGGTTAACACTGGAACGCTTGTGCTTGCGATTTTTGCCGTCCTATTCCTGGGGTATTACATTTATCAGGTCATTACCACAGGAAGCCAACTGGCTTACGAGGACGGTGAGGCACTCAAACGGCGCTAGCTTGGAGAGACCGTTGATAGAAAACTAACCAAGGCAGAGAAAAAGGCCGCGAAGAAAGCAAAGAAACAAGCAAATAGCATTCACAATGGCTCCTCTGGGGTCACAATCTAAGTTCCTTCCGGGCAATAGTAACGCAGGCACCCTTTGGCTGCCTGCGTTTATTTAACGGCTGCTGGCACGCAGACGAAGGGCGGAAACCGCTGGAGCTAACGCTTCAAGCTCTGGCTGGCGGTGGCCAAATTGTGACGCAATGATTTGGGGAAGTTCAAGACCGCCAAGCCCGGTGGCAGCAGCCACTGCAGCACGAATCGGCGGCAGGAAATTTGGCGCGACAATTGAGACGGGATAGGCGAGGGTGATTTGCCTCGGTCGGAGTAAATGGATCAGCGGAGCCAGGTGATTACCCAGCATTTTGGCTGCTTGTTCGACCAGTTCGATGGCATAAGGGTCGTTTTCAGCCGCGGCTTGAAGCACCTGGCTGCCCATGGTGGCGAGATCCCAATGGGAAGGTTGAAGGCGGAGTGCCTGGAGGGCTAATCCGTTCAGACTCGCATAATCGTTGAGGGTTAACGGTCTGTTCAGACGGGGATCGGGCACATCGGAAACAAAGATCTTCCCGATCGCGCCGGCGCTTCCGCCAAAGTTATTATAGATCTGCCCATTAAGCGAAAAACTGGCGCGCAGGGTTGGCGAAAAACTGAGGTAAGCTTGTGTGCCGCCTGTATCACTGGAACCAAACAACATCTCAGCAAGCAAACCGGCGGCAGAACGCTGCTCGATAAAAACAGGCAGGTTAAAACACAGCCCTAGTTGGGATTTCAGCGGCTCCGACTTCCACTCCGGAAAGTCTGGGGAGCTTTCAAGCGTGCCGCTAAGCGGATCGTAATTTCCGGTGATTGACACGGAAACGCAGTCGGGCAGGGGCAGGTGTTGGGCTTGCGTGATCATCAGCAAACGGTCCGCTGAGGAAGTAATGAGCTCAAGAATAGCCGGAAAACTCTTGCCGGCAGGTATGTTCACACTGAGCCTTTCCTGTACCATGCCAGAGGGACTGCCATACACGATCAGCAGACGCTCGCCGTCAAGGTTAAGTCCCAGAATGCTGTTGGCTGAGGAAATAGCTGATTCTACCGCTGGCATGATAAGGGATTATAACCTGCTGCGCGTAAGCTGTGCATGCTATAATTGCGTTCATGCCAAAACAAACGAACTCCATACCGCTGATCATTGCCCATCGAGGGGATTCCGCCAATGCCCCGGAAAATACCCTGGCCGCGTTTCGCCTGGCTCTTAAACATGGCGCCGACGGGATCGAGCTGGACGTGATGCTCTCGGCTGATCAAAAACTGGTGGTCATTCACGACGACACGCTGGATCGCACCACCAACGAGCACGGGCAGGTTGGCAAGACGCCTTTGGCCGCTCTGCGTGAACTGGATGCCGGCAGTTGGTTCAAACCGGAGTTCCAGGGTGAACTTATTCCATTGCTCGATGAGGTTTTTGAGGAGTTCGGCGGCAAGTTTCTGATCAACGTCGAACTGAAAAATTATAAAACCCCCAAAGACCAGCTGCCCGAACTCGTGGTTGCGCTGGTAAAAAAGCATGGTCTTGGTGAGAGCGTTTTGCTTTCATCTTTCAATGCCCGCAACCTTCCACGCGCGAAATCCCTGGCGCCGGAAATCAGAACTGGTCTCCTGACTCTGCCGGGAGTGCTTGGCTTGCCAATGCGCGGCTTCTTAGGGCGGCGCTCCAAGGCGGATGACCTCCACCCGTACTATCGGGACGTTTCTGACAGGATGGTGGAATCCAGGCACAGCCTGGGGCAGAGGGTGAACGTCTGGACGGTGGATGCTCCGGATGACCTGCGGCGCATGCAAGCTTTTGGCGTGGACATGATCATCTGCAACGATCCCGCCCATGCCCGCCAGATCCTGGAGGGATAAGGTGAGAGTCCGGCGGTTGCTGCTGCTCGCGCTTGCGCTGGCTTTGCTGGCGCAATCGTTGGCTTCGGTTTTCCCCATTAATTCAGTTCGAGCACAGAGCAGTGTTGACGCTCTGATGGCTGAGATGACGCCGGCAGAAAAGGTTGGTCAACTCTTTTTGATCACCTTTGATGGACGAACTATCCCATCCGATGGTCCTCTGGCGCAGTTGATCCAGGATTACCACATTGGGGGTGTGGTCCTCAGCAGCTCGCACAACAACTTCAGCGGCACAGACACTGCAAGCTCAACCAGAGCGCTCATTGAAACACTCCAGCAGCTTGCATGGCAGAAAAGCCAGGCGATAACTGACCCAACCACTCCCCAGCCAGAAGACCAGGACCTGCCGGCTTACATCCCGCTTTACATCGGCATATCCCAAAAAGATGACACCGGAAAGCAAGATCAATTCTTGCAGGACCTCACCCAACTCCCCAACCCGATGGCAATCGGCGCAACCTGGTCGGAGGATAACGCCACACAGGTGGGGCAGGCTTTGGGACGCGAACTGGCAGCTCTTGGTTTCAACCTCTACCTGGGTCCGTCCCTGGATGTGGTCGACACGAGTGACCTCCTGCAGGCGGCAAACGCGGGCACCGAGACCTTTGGCGGGGATCCCTACTGGGTGGGTTTGCTGGCGAAAGCGTACATTGCCGGGCTGCATAGCGGCAGCGAAGGGCAGATGAGCGTGATCGCGCGCCACTTCCCTGGGCTTGGCGGCGCAGACCGACCGCCGCTGGAAGAAGTCTCCACTATCCAAAAATCGCTCGAGCAGCTCAAGCAAATTGAGCTCTCGCCCTTTATGGCAGTCGCGGGCGCGGAAGATCCGCTGCAGCAAGCAGATGGTTTTATGGTTTCCCATATCCGTTTCCAGGGACTGCAAGGAAACATCCGTGCCACCACCAAGCCGGTCAGTTTTGACCAGGCTGCCCTGGCCCAGTTGCTGAGCGTGGAGCCAATCACTGCCTGGCGCCAGGCTGGCGGATTGACCGTCAGCGACAGTCTGGGCAGTCGTGCAGTGCGGCTCTTCTTTGATCCAACTGGCAACGAATTCGATCCAATCAATATCGCCCGCACCGCTTTCCTGGCTGGAAATGATGTGCTTTACCTTGATAATTTTTGGGCAAAGAGCGATCTTGATCCTTTTACTACCATCCGCAGAACAATGGATTCCTTTACTGCCAAATATGAGGAAGACAGTGTCTTCGCGCAGCAGGTGGATGCCTCCGTGAGGCGTATCCTGGAGGCCAAGCTCAAGCGCTATCCGGAGTTCAATCTTGAAATAGTTTCACCACCTGTTGAAGAGCTGGAAAATCTGGGAATGTCCGAGTCAGTAAGCCTGAAGACCGCCCGGGAAGGCGCAAGCCTGATTGCTCCCTCACAGGAATTCCTGGCGGGATTGCTCCCTCAGCCTCCGTCCTACTCGGAATACATCACTGTTTTTACCGATACGCGTACACTGCAGCAGTGCAGCACTTGTGAGAGTCTGAGCCATTTTTCGACTTACGAATTTTTTGCCGCTCTTACTGAGTTATATGGAAGCAGAGGGAGCCGGCAGCTCTCAGACTCGCGGATCAGTTCCTATAGCTTCGTGCAGCTCACTGAGATTCTCGACCAGATCAGTGAACCTTCAGACCCCTACATGATTGATAACCTGAGGCGTTCGAAGTGGATTATTTTTAACTTCCAGGGGCTGGACTCAAGCCTGCCCCAAACCTATGCTTTAAAACGTTTGTTAGCTGAAAGAGTGGATCTGCTGCAAAACAAGAACGTAATCGTCTTTTCCTATGGAGAGCCATATTATCTCGACAGCACTGAAATCGCGAAGCTTACAGCTTACTATGCGCTATATGACAAGACTCAGGCAGCACTGGACATTGCGGCTCGCGTGCTGATGCAAGAAGCGCAGCCCGTTGGCTCGCTGCCGGTCAGCCTCAACACGGTTGGTTACGACCTCGCTCAACAAACTGCGCCGCATCCCAACCAGGTCATCCCGATTGCACTGCTAACTTCCTCACCGATCACCGCGGAGCTAACTCCCACGCCCGAAGCGCCTGTTTCAGAGCCGGTAACACCAGTACCGCTCTTCCGAATGGGGGAAACGGTGCGCATCCAGGCTGGCCCGGTGCTCGACAAAAACGGTCATTCGGTTCCTGATGGAACGGTCGTGCGATTCACGGTTCGCCTGGCAGGGGAGGATCTGATCATCGCTCAACCGGATGCTCTGACAGCAGACGGACTTGCCACAATTAACTATCGGATCGAACGTGATGGGATTCTGGAGGTCAATGCCGCCAGCCAACCGGCAATGGTTTCGGGCACGCTGGTTCTCAATACGCAGGGTGGTCTGGCACAGGTCATCATGCCTACTCCGACCCCCACAATTCAGCCTACACTCACTATTACTCCACTCCCCACCCAGACGCCTGTGCCAAGCCCAACACCGGAACCGGGTGCGAATACGACGGGCTTTCCACGCATGATGGATTGGTTCCTGATCGTGTTGATCTTGATTGCCGGATTTGGAGTAGCCTACCTGGTCGGCTTCCGCTGGTGGGGTGGACCAATTTGGGCATTTCGCTCGGGCTTTTGCACCCTGATTGGTGGACTGTTGGCGTATCTGCTGCTCACCCTTGGCATCGAAAGCCTGGTGGAATTGGTCAAGCAAAGCAGCTCGTGGTTCATCGTCCAGATGACCATTGTCGGCATGCTGTTTGGCTGGGTTATTGCCCTGATCTGGTGGCTAAAGGCTGAGGGCATGAAACC
>DAISYV010000072.1:0-10076 GCA_036825115.1 Anaerolineaceae bacterium
ACGGCATTTTTTGTGGCGGAGAGAGTGGGGTTCGAACCCACGATGGGTACAAGACCCATAACGGTTTTCGAGACCGCCCCGATCAACCACTCCGGCATCTCTCCAACAGGTCTCAGATTATACCTTAAAGGTCGAACTCCTGTCCCTTTTCGGCGTAGACCGGCACCGGCAGTTCGGGGTGTTCAGCCATTTTGTCAATCAAAGCCTGAGCCTTTTCCGGCTCGCCGTGAATGAGGATGATGCGCTTGAGGCTGTCTTTACTTGACAGGGCGTATTCCACCAGACCGGTCTGGCCGGCGTGCGCGCTCAGCCCGCCGATGGTCACCACCTCCGCTTTGCGGAAATACTCTTCGCCAAAGATCCTGACCTTGCGTTCACGGTCCGCCAGGCGTCGCCCAAGCGTGTAGGGAGCCTGCCAGGAGATGATCAGGATGGTGTTGCGTCCGTCCTCGATGTTGTTTTTCAGGTGGTGCAGGATCCGACCGCCTTCCGCCATACCGGAGGCTGAAATGATGATCATCGGCTCGTTCCATTCGTTGAGAGCCTTTGATTCGTCAACCGACATGGTGTAGATCACGTTATGAAAGTCCAGCCCCTGCATACGGTGCTCGGCAATATACTGCCAGGTTTCGTCATCAAAACATTCAGTATGTTTGCGGTACAACATGGAGGCGTTGACTGCCAGCGGGCTGTCGACCACCACCGGAATTTCTGGTATCAATCCGTCGTCCATTGCCTGGCTGAGAAAGTAGGTCAGGTTTTGGGTGCGCCCCACCGCAAAAGCCGGCACGATCACCTTGCCACCGCGTCTGACTGTCCGTTTTATCGCGTCGATGAATTCGTCATAAGCATCATCCATCGAGTCATGCGGCTTATCACCATAGGTGCATTCCATCACCAGCGTTTCTGCCCCTGTGGGCAGCACGGGATCGCGCAAAATAGGAACATCGTACCTGCCAATATCCCCCGAGAACCACAGACGCTTGGGCTTTCCCTGGTCATCCCGATAATCCAAAATGACCGCAGCAGAGCCAAGGATATGCCCCGCATCCACCAACTGGGCAGTCACTCCCGGAATAGGCTCAAACTTTTGCTGATACCACACGCTCTGAAAAAACGGCATTGCCTCAATCGCGTCTTTCTGAGTGTATAGCGGTTCCAAGGCACGCTCGCCCTTCTTGCGTCGTTTCTTGTTGACATACTTTATATCGCTTTCATGGATATGCCCGGAATCTCTGAGCATGATATCCGCCAGGTCTTCGCTGGCATCGGTAGTGTAAATCTTGCCGCGAAAGCCTTGTTTGACCAGGTTGGGGATGTTGCCGCTGTGGTCAATGTGGGCATGCGAGAGGATCATCGCATCAATTTCACCGGGGTCAAAGGGAAAGTGGAGATTGACAAAGTACGATTCTTCGCGCTTACCCTGAAAGATTCCGCAATCGATAAGGAGCTTTTGCCCCAGATGCTCGATTAAATGCATTGAACCAGTGACAGTACGTGCCGCGCCGAGAACGGTTAGTTTCATTCCTTTTTCCTTTCCAAAACCTGAAAAATGGCATCGCCATAACGTTCATAACGATAGGGGAAGTATTTCATAGCCTGCTCAAGCTCATCGATATTCTCAAATTCCATGTGTGCCAGGCGTTCGAGCAGCTCGCGCGAGATGATCGCGTTGGAAGGGATACCCTCATCCAGCCCGGTTTGTTTGCGCCAGTTAGAGAGGGCGTCGCGGCGTTTCATTTCCGCGTCGCTCAGACGGTGGTTCCGGCGGGGGCTTACCTTTTGCGGGTTTTCCCGCCAGGATTTGATGGCCTGCATCAACTGGCTGCCGTACCGCCTGACATGCCTCTCTGGCAGAGATGGCAGCAAGCTGAGTTCCTGAACATAGTGAGGTTGCGTCTGGGCAATTTCAATTAGAGCCCGATCCGAGAAGACTTTAAAGGGAGGCACATCCCTCTTGCTGGCGATTAATTCCCGCGCGTGGTTCAACGCGTCCAGCAGCGATAGGGCTTCGGCAGAAAGGTCCTGCGCGCCTTTGACCCGCCAGATATCCTCGCTGTGGAGCTCGTTCGGTTTGACCAGGCGTGCCATGCCCTCGCCCTCTTCCAGCACCAGCTGCAGCCGGTTGTCAGCCTCAAGCAGGGGAAGTAAAACGTTTCTCAGGGGAATCAGAAAGTGAGAATCAGCCTGCGCGTACGTGAGCATCTCAGTTTTCAGCGGGCGTTCGCCCCAGTTTGCCCGTTGATACTTTTTATCAAGAACGATGCCGAAGTATTTTTCATTCAATGCCGCGAATCCCAAGTTGGGCTCCGCCAGAGCGGTTGCAGCAATCATCGTATCAAACACATTATGGATGGTGAAGTCGAAGTCCCGCTTGAGGCAGCCGATATCGTAATCGCCAGCGTGGAAGACCTTCTGGATATCGGTTCTGGCAAAAAGCGCGCCTAACTCGCTCAGATCATTGAAAACAAAAGGATCCAGCAGAAAATCGCGTTCCTGGCTGGAAAGTTGGATCAGGCACACCCGTTCATGGTAGGCATGCAGGCTGTTCGATTCAGTATCGATCGCGATGGTATCCTGGGTGGCTAAATGAGCCAGCATTTGCTGGTAGGTTTCAGGGTTGTTGACGATGCTCGCCGGTGGCATCTGGGATAAATGCATAGACCTATTATAACCTTCGATCGATAGCTTCACAGAAATCGGGTTTTACGGATAGCAGTCCTCAACATGATCTGACCCACCTGGATTTCTGTGTCCTGATGTGGAAAAACAAATTTCAGGGATTCAAAACTTCCAGGTAATTTTGCGGCAACCAGCCTATGCGCCCCTGATCATCCCGGATTTTTACCCAGACCAGTCCACCATAATTTTGTTGGTCATGGTAAACCGTAACCAATTGAGAGAAGTACAGCCTGCCAATCGATGGTCCGCCCGGTTCCTGGTACAGGGTTAATCCGGGAGTGTCCGGCCAGATGATGCGTGCCTGGAAAGGCACTGGCGTGGCGGTTGACGTCGGGGTCAAGGTGGGCTCAGGCGTTTGGGTGGGCGTAGGCGTAGAAGTTGGAAATGGCGTTCTGGTTGGAGTTGGTGTCGCGCTTGGTCCGGGAGTTGGGGTTGGCGTTAGCGTTGGGGGGATCATTGGATCCAGCTCTCTAAACAAAACTTGTTCAACTTTCAGTGACACATTCTGATCGAGCCCCGAGGCAATTGCTTCCTGAAGACTGACTATTTCGCGCCAGGTGAGAGACCGGCTTGTATGCAGAGTCAGACGCAAATCGAGAACTTCTGATCCGTTGATAAAATTAGTTTCTTCCAACTGAACGTCAGGAAGCAAGGCAACTTCCCTTTCCACAACCGCGTTGATCAAGCGGGTCTTTTCCGCCTGTCGAATGACGCGCAAACTAAAGTAAGTCAATGGGATCAGGAGAATGACCACAAGAACAGTGGAAACCCAAAGAGATGCGGGAATTTTCGCCTCACTAAACCGCTGTTCCTTAGAGAAGCCTCTGGTTAAAAATACCAAACCGGAAGCAAAAGCAATCGCAACGGCGTTTGTAATAAAAAGCAATCCCGCGCCACTGGCAACCTGCCAGTTTTGTAGAGCCAAGCCAATGCCTATGGTGCAAACAGGCGGCATCAGGGCGGTAGCGATCGCGACACCAGGCAAAGCAGCTGAAAGTTTGGGGCGGGTAACCGCGTAAGCTGCCGCAAGCCCACCCGCAATCGCGATGGTCAGATCCACGGGGGAAGATCTCGTTCGGGACATAACTTCGCCTGGGATCTGATGTAAGGAGATGAAAGGAAGCTCATCATTGATCCAGGTCAAAATCATTGAGATCACGATGGAAAGCAAAGCTCCGACAAATAAGGTCAGGAGAGCCTCTTTCAGCAATTTCTTTTCGCCAGTAGTCGTAGCCAGACCTATCGCCAGGATTGGGGACATCAGGGGGGCGACGACCATAGCACCTATGATGACCGCCGGAGAGTCCGAAAGAAGGCCCAAAGTGGCAATAGTGCTTGAAAGCGCTACCAGGATTAGATAGTCAAAATTCGCTTTTGAATCGTCATGGACATCAGCGATGATTTCACGCCGACCTTCAATAGTCAGCCTGGGAATGCTGCGGATCCACTTAGGGGGACGATTATTGTTGTTTCCTGTCATATTTTTTCCGTGATCAATCCTAAAATTTACCATGAATTTGATAATTCCGCCTGAAAATCTCAAAGGTTTGATACACTTCTAGGTCAGAACAGGAGGTTGCTATGCATCTGGTTTTGGTACGGCATGGAGAGCAGGATTACACGTTTACAGAAGGTCGGGGTTTCCCAGGTCCGGCGCGCGAATTGGCGCCATTGACGGAAAGGGGTGTTGCCCAAGCAGAAGCAGTCGCAAAAGATCCGCGTTTGCAGGGCTGCCAACTGATCGTCAGCTCCCCCTACACCCGCGCGCTGCAGACAGCAGCTGTCATCTCCCGCCGGCTCGATCTGCCAATCGAGGTGGCCTTCGACATCCACGAGTGGTTGATCGACACCGATTACAAGAACCGCGATTTTACCGATACCCTGGCAGCTATCGAGGAAGCCAGCCGCTTCAAGGGCGTGCATACGCCTGAGGCAAAATTGAATTGGGAGGGTTACGACCAGGTCGCGCGCCGAGCGGCTTCGGCTTTGCTGCCTTACCTGGCATACGAGAAAGTGATCGTTGTTACGCATGGGTATGTGATGAAACAATTTTACAATCCCGGTCGCATTCCCCATTGCGGAATCGTGGAAGTGGAATTTGACGAAAACTTTTCCTGGCCGGGTTACATCGAGCGTGGAACATCCAAGGAGGCGCGATGAGAGCTATCCTTCAGCGAGTCACCAGCGGCAGTGTCACTGTCGACAACGAAGTAGTAGCCCGGATAGGTCTGGGTTATGTGATACTGCTTGGAATCGGACCCGAAGATACCCCGGCGATTGCCCGGGAACTGGCTGAGAAGACCGCCTATCTGCGGGTTTTTGAGGATGATGCTGGGAAAATGAACCGTTCGCTACTGGATGAGAACGGCGAGGCGATCGTCGTTTCGCAGTTCACGCTCTACGCCGACACCAGCCGGGGCAGGCGCCCGTCCTTCATTAATGCTGCCAAACCGGAGTTGGCTGAACCACTGGTGGAAGTTTTTGCTGCCCGCCTGCGCGAGTTTGGCATCGCCACCCAGCAGGGTATTTTTGGCGCGCATATGGTGGTGGATATCCGCAACGACGGACCCGTAACCATCCTCCTGGAGCTGCCGCAGGCTTAATAAATTAGTTTTCCCAGGGGGATTTTAGTTTAGGTTTTGCTGGTGTTTTGGGCTCGCCTGCCTGCAGGGCAGGCTTTGTTTGTTCCGGCTCAGGCTCAGGAATTACCGGAGTCGGATCGTGCAGCACTGGTCCTGTGAGAACCTCTTCTTGCAATTCAGGTTGGATCACAGGCATCTCTATATCTTCCGGAGTCTGTTCATCCACAAGCTGGATTTCAATTTGCTCTTCCATACGCATTCGTCCTCGCAGGAAGGCACCATCCTCGCTGCTGAAACTGACCGCCAGCACGTCGCCCCAAACCCGTCCCGTTGAGCGGATCTCAAGCTTCTGGCAGGTGATGTTACCCTGCACCGTGCCCGCCACCACGACTGTTTCTGCTTTCAACTCGGGGCAAATAACCTTCCCGCTTTCGCCAATCACGACCAGACCTTTTATGACAACATCGCCCTGCAAGGTGCCTTCGACGCGTACGCCGCCAGTGCCGTGAAGATCGCCAACCCAGTGGATGCCCGGCCCCAAAACCGTGCTCACCCGGGCTTGCAGCCTTTCGGGTGTGAAAACAGCGTTATCTTTCTTGCGTGGAAATAGACTCATCGGCACAATCTTACACTATCTTTCCTGTATCGAGTAGGAATCATTGTTCGCCTTCCACACCCAGCGCCAGGGGAGTGAGAGCCAGGGTTCGGGCGCGTATCCAATACCAATTCGCGGGGAAGTCCGCACTTCTTCCGGAGGCACGGCGATCCCTTTCTCAACCCACAAGCCGCTTTCCACAGAACAGACATCCACCCCATTCTGCTCCCTGCCAATTGCCAGAACCTGCGTCAGTTTTGCCGGACCGTTCAGCCAGCCAGGTTTACCTGCCAGGTTGGGGCGCAGCTCGCGCATCGCCTCCAGCCCCTCCGTCGGTCTGATCGCGCGGATCAAGACCGCCGCTGGCAGTCCTTCCTCCTCGCACACCAGGTTGAGCATCCAGTGCATTCCATAGGTAAAGTAAACGTAGGCTCTCCCTGGCTCACCAAACATGACTGCATTGCGTGCCGTCTTACCCGCCCTGGCGTGGCATGCCTGGTCATCCACCCCCTGATATGCCTCCACCTCCGTGATCACGCCTGCCAAGCGCTGCCCCTCCCAACGGCGCACAAGCAAGCACCCCAACAATTCAGGGGCTGCCTGCGGCGCTGGTCGCGAAAAGAAATCACGCAATAGGCTTGGGTTCAATTTCTTTTTTGAATTGGGGATCGCGTTCAATCGTCAGGCGCAAACCGGTTTCGAGCGGCACCAGCGGGATGTAATTGAGCTTCTCTTGAGCCTTTGCGATACCAGCACACATCCGGTCTGAGCCACCGTTCTTGAGGGGGTTGTAAACTTCCTCAGGTTTCCTGCCTGTTACCTGCCGCACAAGGCGCACCAGTTCCAGAACGCTCGTCTCTACCCCACTGCCGATATTGATTACTTGCTGATCGACCCCAACCGCGGTCGATGAGGTCACCAGGGCATTGACCACGTCATCCACATAGACATAATCGCGCGTTTGGCTGCCATCACCGTGAATGATGATCGTTCCATTGGTGAGGGCGTGTTTGAGAAAGTTGGAAATGATCGGTGGGTGAGAATGGGGAACGCGCTGACCCGGTCCGTAGGCATTGAAAATCCGCAGGCAGACCGCCTCGACTCCCGCCTGGGCACTGATGGTGCGCACATAATGCTCAGCTGAGAGCTTGGAAACAGCATAAGGCGACTCGGGATGAACTTCAAAGTTTTCCAGATAGGGGATTTGATCTTGGTGACCGTAAATGGCTCCTGAAGATGCCAGCACCACACGTTTCACCTTTGTATCGCGAATGGCTTCCATCAGCGTCACTGTTCCGCTGACATTCACAAGGTTGTAACTGCTGGGAAAGAGGGAGGACTCGGGCACGCTTACTTTGGCTGCCAGGTGGAAGACGCAATCCACATCCTGCAGCAGCTTCCAGAGCAGCGTCTTTTCGTTAATGTCGCCCTGCACAAATTCAACTTCGGGTAATAAGTAAACAGGATTTCCCGCCGAGCAGTCATCCAACACTCGCACGTGATGTCCTTGTTTTGCCAGACGGTTGCTCAGGGCAGTGCCCAAAAACCCCGCCCCTCCAGTTACTAAATAGTTCATTGCTAACTACCTGTGTATAAAATTTGCTGAATTATAGCATGTCAGCTGAAGAATCAATCATCCTGGTGCAGCTGCTTTGCCAGGCTTTCCCATTCAGCAAGCAGTTTTTCCAGCTCAAAGGTAACGGTTTGATAATTCTCGGTGACTTTTTCCAATTTTCGCAAGTCGGCC
This sequence comes from Anaerolineaceae bacterium, assembly GCA_036825115.1. Lineage (GTDB taxonomy): Bacteria > Chloroflexota > Anaerolineae > Anaerolineales > Anaerolineaceae > Mesolinea. The sequence goes on from DAISYV010000072.1 coordinate 7,607, forward strand.
GAAGGTCTGGATAGGTGGGCTTCGCAGCTGGCTTTTTCACCCTCAGCCACGTGGATCTTTTGCTCCAAGGCTGCCAGCTTCTTTTCGATTTGCTGACGCTGGTTACGGCTCAGACTTGCTTTGGCGGGCGTAGTTACAGGCTCGTCCACTGGATTTCCCGCAATCGGAAGCTCTTCAAATGTTTTTGCCTGTAATCGCCCTTCCTTGAACTGCCTGAATTCAGAGTAGGCACCTTTGAACACCTGCAAACTGGAGCTTTGCATATCCAGTTCCCAGATTTGGGTTGCCAGGGCATCAATCAGGTAGCGGTCATGCGAAACCAGCATGATTGTGCCTGGATAGTGCGCGAGCACATCCTGCAGCACTTCCTGCGTGGCAAGGTCGAGGTGGTTGGTGGGTTCGTCAAGCATCAGTAAATTAGCATCCGAAAGAGCCAGTTTTGCCAGCGCCAAGCGTCCGCGTTCGCCACCTGAGAGGGTTGCCACCTGCGAAAAAACCTCATCTCCCTGGAAGCCATAACGTGCCAGGTAGTTGCGCGTTTCCGCCGGCAGCATACTCGGAGCAACCGTGCTGATCTCATCCATCAGGGTGTTTTCAGGCACCAAGCCCTCATGCGCCTGCGCAAAATAGCCCACCTTCAGGTTGGCACCCAGTTCCACGCTCCCTGCGTAGGGCGGGATTTGGCTTAGAACAGTCTTGAGGAGGGTTGTCTTTCCAGCACCGTTAGGCCCAATCACCGCGACACACTCCCGCCTCTCCAAAACCAGGTCCGGGCAGGTGAAAAGCGGTCGGCCTTCGTCCTCATAGCCCACCTGCAAATCGTAAGTGCGTAATACCAGGTTGCCGGAGCGGTCTGCCAGCTTGAAACGCAGATGCATCGGGCGGATGTTGGCTGTCGGCGCGGTCAGGCGTGAGTCTGCCAGCAAGCGTTCCAGGCGCCGCTGCCTGCCACGTGCCTGGTTGTTATTTTGTGTGCCCAGAAAGCGCCGGATGTAATCCTGCTGCTTCTCGATGTACTCGTTTTGTGCCTCGAACTCCGCCAGGCGGCGTGTGTAACGTTCCTCGCGCTGACGTAAGTAGGCCGTGTAATTTCCACGGTAGACCTCCAGCGCTGGCGTCATCTCCCAGATAAAGTGGGCGGTCTGATCCAAAAAGTAGCGGTCATGCGAAACGATCACCACCGCTCCGTTCCAATCCCTCAGGTAGGCTTCAAGCCACTCCACCGCGTTGATATCCAGGTGGTTGCTGGGTTCATCGAGCAGAAGCAGATCCGGGTCGTCCAGCAGGATGCGCGCCAGGCGAGCCCTGGTCCTCTGCCCGCCGGATAATTGTCTTAGTGGACGCTCATAATCGCTTTCTGAAAACCCCAACCCATCCAGCGTTTGGCGAATGCGCGCCTGGTAGGTGTAACCACCGCTGAATTCAAAGTTAGTTTGAACCTTGCCATATCGTTCCAACACAGTTGGATCACACGCGGGATCCTGCATCAACTTTTCCATCTCGCGCAGCTCTTCCCCTTGCGCTATCAGGTTCTCGAAAGCTAGCAGGCACGAACCCCACAACGTCCCTTCCAATTGCGTGACCGCTTCCTGCGGCAGATAACCAACCTTCAATCCCCGGGAACGATGAACAGAGCCTTCGGTGGGGGTATCTTCGCCGGCAAGGATGCGCAAAAGCGTCGTTTTGCCGACGCCATTTGGGCCGACGATCGCGATACGGGCAAGCCGGGGAATTGAAAGTGAGATCCCATCAAAGATATCGACAGGACCAAAGGATTTCGCGAGGTTTTGCGCTGTTAGTAGAGACATAGCACTCAAAGTATACCAGTGAGGTGCTGCCCATGTGGTATATTTTGGTTTCAGTGGTAAAATCAATGATTGCTCAATTATTGAGTGCATTGAACCCTACCACATCAAGAAGAAGGAGTTTTATATGTCCAAATCCATCAAGAAATTCGTTTTACCCCTGGTCCTGGCAGTCATGCTTCTCGTCAGTGCCTGTGTCACCCAAACACCTCTCGCTGAGCCCACCACCCCCCCGGAGCAAACTGTAGCCGCAACCGAGCCGGTCGTGGAAGAACCCACCGAGGAGCCAACTGAAGAAGTAACTGCAGAACCGACGGCTGAAACGATCGTGATCGTGGATGTCATTGGTCGTGAAGTCACCCTGCAACAACCCGCCACCAAACTCACCGGCACCCACAACCCAACCCTCAACGCCGCGGTCGTGCTTGGCGGTGGAGGCAAGTACCTGGTTGGTTTCGGCAGCAAATCGATGGGGCGAGGGCTATACGAGCAAGTGATCGAGGGATTTGAAGAATTGCCAGAAGTCGGCAAAGGCAGCAATATTAACCTTGAAAGTGTGATTGCCGCCGGGGCTGACCTTGTCATCCTGCCCAAACGTCACCAGGACCTCGTGCCGCAGTTCGAAGCTGCCAACATTCCGGTTTTGGTCATCCTCGACAGCACCG